>JAHEJY010000051.1:12069-16739 GCA_024638625.1 Actinomycetes bacterium | reverse complement strand
CTTCTCATGATCACCGTCGAGTTGATGGGCGCCTTCCCGGATGTGCTAGAACGCTACCAAAACCGTTTTCGCTTCATCCATGTGGACGAATACCAGGACACCAACCACGCTCAGTATCGGCTGGTCAATCTGCTGGCCGAACAACACAAGAACGTCTGTGTGGTCGGTGACAGCGATCAAAGCATCTATGCCTTCCGCGGCGCCGACATACGCAACATCCTCGAATTCGAGCGCGATTACCCCGACGCTCGCAAAGTGATCCTCGATCAGAACTATCGATCGACGCAGAACATTCTCGATGCAGCCAACGCCGTGATCTCCAACAACAGCGGTCGTAATGACAAGCACCTGTGGTCAGACAAAGGTGAGGGCGACAAGCTCATCAGATACCAAGCCCAGGACGAGCGGGACGAGGCGGCATTTATCGCCGAGGAAATCGAAAGCATGATGGCCGCCAGAAATGCCGATGACGTTTCGGTGTTCTACCGGACCAACGCCCAATCACGAGTCATCGAAGAGGTTTTCGTACGATATGGAATCCCCTACCGGGTGGTCGGAGGAACCAGGTTCTACGAACGGCGCGAAGTCAAAGACATCCTCTCGTATCTGCGAGTTGCCGTTAACCCGGGAGATCAGGTCGCAGTAAAGCGAATCATCAATGCGCCGAAGCGAGGTATCGGCGACACCACTGTCGGCCACGTCGACAGATATGCCGAGGCCGGCGGCATCACCTTCTTCGAAGCGTTGAAAGAAGCCGACGACATATCGAACCTGAACGGCAGAGCGATCGCGCGTATCAAGGAGTTTGTGGGTCTCATCGAATACCTGAGAGATCGTGCAGATGACGGACCGGCCGGAGCGCTTCAGGCAATCGTCGAAGATTCCGGTTATCTCGAATGGGTCGAATCGGAGCGCACGATCGAAGCCCTCGGTCGCGCCGAGAACATCAAGGAGGTTGTCGCATCCTCCGTCGATTTCGAAGAAACCCAGATCGGTACCACCAACGAAGATGGGATCCTGTGGTCTGAGTTGACCGGACACCAACGGGTCGAGGCGTTTCTCGAATCGGTCAGCCTCGTCGCCGACGTAGACGCGCTGGAAGGGCAGACGGGCGCGGTGACGCTCATGACCCTCCACAACGCAAAGGGATTGGAGTATCCCGCCGTTTTCATGGTCGGTCTGGAAGACGGGGTGTTTCCCCATATGAGGTCGCTAGGAGACCCCGCAGAACTCGAAGAGGAGCGCAGGCTGTTCTACGTCGGGATCACCCGCGCCCAGGAGCATCTTTACCTGGTAAACGCCACGAGCCGCACCTTGTTCGGAGGCACGAACTTCAACTCCGTCAGCAGGCTCCTGAAGGAGATTCCCGAAGAATTGACCTCCAAGCGATCCCGCATCCGTAATCCTGCCACCGAGTCCGCCGCCCGCCCCGGCGTCTCGGCATCGGACATCGCCGCCGGAGATATGGTCCACCACGAGTATTGGGGGAAGGGCCGTGTCCGGGAAATCCGCGGAGACGGTGATGGCGCCGAAGCAGTCGTCGTATTCGATTCCGAAGGCCCTAAAACCTTGCTGCTGGCGTGGGCGCCGCTCCGGAAGACCTGATTCTCGGCGTCCAGAAACGGTTTTCCGACTCCTGAGTTCAGGCGCTTCTCAATCCAGAAGGCTCGACAAGCTCGAACGAGCTTCCTGTTCGAGGATACGTTGATACTGCTTGGCGGAGTCGATCACCGTAGCGAGGTGGGGTTCAATGGTTCTGAGATTCCTTCGTGCGTTATCGCTGAATGCATCCTTGTCATGTGAGGCGAGAACCAAAAGGGCAACGACCTCCCCTTTGGACCACAATGGGATTGATTCGAATGACTCCCAACCGCCGTCGGAGGTAGCGCCGGTCGTGTCGAGAATCTCAGATGTATCGACACCCGTAGGGAGTATCAAACTCAGATCTTCACCGCGGACGTCCACGGTCGTGAATTGACGACCCCGCAGAGCAGCCAGATCGCGGAAGACCTCGAAGTCGCCGATCGACATCAACGTATTGGCCCTTAGCACCAGTTCATGTTCGAGATGCAACAGGACACCAGCAGCGTCACATTCCACGAGACGACCGAGGATACTCAGCGACTCATTGATGGTGCCATGCAAGTCATCGGCACGTACCCCGATAGCCACAATGTCATTTACGATGCTGGCTTCAAAGAGCTTGCGGTCGAGAACTTCACAGACGCGGGCCAGAACATCGCTCTCCTCCAACGTCTGCGACGGTGGTTCGATTCTCGACAAGTCGGCAAGGGCCCGGCTCGCCAGAGCCGATTGGACAGAATCGAGCAGTTCCTCGCCCATCGCCTCTTTCGTCAAGAATCCGTCGGCGCCCGAACGGGTAGCCCAGTAGCGGTCTTCATTCGAGCTGCGAGCGGTCAGGATGAGGATGGGCACCGATCTTGCGGACGGATCCTCCTTCAGGAGCCGGCAGACGACATAACCGTGCAGTTTTGGCATGTTGATGTCCAGCAGCACGAGATCGGGTACTTCTTCGTAGAATTTCTGAATCGCCTCGAGTCCGTCGTTCGCAACAACGACGTCGTAGCCCGCCTGATCCAGGAGTTTCGCCAAGGCGCGCACGAGCACTGGCGAGTCGTCAGCAACCAGGACCTTCATAGTGCCGTCTTTCCCATCGGAGACTCTTCATTCAGCAGTGATATCAACATCGACGCCAACGCCCCTTCTCTGAAGTCAGATTTTTCAAAGAATGCATCAATTCCTGAGGCCTCGGCTCGCTCCCGATCTTCTTCATTGGCCACACCGGAGATCATCACGACCGGCATGGCTCCGTAGGTCTCTCGTACTTTGGTGACCAATTCGACACCGTCCTGACCGGGCATCGCATAATCGACGACCATGGCATCGACCGCATTGTTGGCGAGCTGTTCCAAAGCGCCGATCGACGAGCCCGCAGAGACCACATCGAACCCTCCTGCGGTGAGCGCGGCAGCGAGCACCTGTCGGACGCCAATCGAATCGTCGACGATGAGGATTGTCTTCCGATTCTTGGGGTCATCCACCTCCACGCCGCCGGCGACTTCCATCAAGGAATCGGTGTCGATCAGCATCGCGATCTCTCCGTTCACCATGGCCGCGCCCGTTACGAATGGCGCCGAGCGGAGCAACCCACCGAGACGCTTCGGAGCGACCTCCATGACGCCGAGGGTTCCTGCAACCGAGAGCGCGAGCGGCCCACCGTGGGTTTGAACAACGACCATATCACGTGCCGTTTCGGCATCGTCGTCACCAACCAGTTTCCCTAGCGAAACCAGAGGGATTGTTCCGTCCCTGAACAGCACTTCCTTGCGCCCGTCGGGAGTGCGGTAGGTGATTGCATCTGCGATCGAGGTTCGTTCCAGAATCGTCAGCTCAGGAATTCCCCAGCGAGCATTCGCCGTCAAGACCAGGACAATCGACTGGAGGGACTGGAACCTCGGAACGATCACCTCGATTTCGGTTCCAACGCCGGGAACGGACCTCAGCTCGATGGAACCATGGAGATCCTGGATATAGCCAGAAACCGTCGAAAGGCCGTCACCTGACCCTCCGAGCTCATCACCCTCACTGGCAGTCGAAATCGACTCATTGAAGAGCAGCGTCTGAAGCTCGGCTGTCGACGGACTGGCGTTCGGTTCAATCAAACCCTTCGCGACCGCAGCTCGACGAATACCTGGCCAATCCATCCCGGATCCGTCATCTGTCACGGTCAATCGCACGTGATCCTCGTCTTGAACTACGTTCAACGTGAGTGTTCCGGTTGGATCTTTGTCCTCCGCGGCTCGTTGATCTGGAGTCTTCAGTCCGTGGACAATCGCGTTCACGAGAAGCTGGCGGATGACGTCGGCTACTCGATCAAGGGTTCCCCGATCCAACTCGGTCTCTTCGTCGCCCAGTATCTCGAACCTGACATCTTTGCCGGTTCGTTTGGCGAGAAATCGCACCAGCGCCGGTAGCGAGCTCAGGACGCTGCTCATGGGAACGGCGACCACACTGATGGTCTGTTGTTGCATGGCCTGGGCTCCGAGTGCGAGCGCCTTGACGCCATGACGAAGAGCACCCACCATGGAACGCATTCGCTGGACGTCGTCGACTTCGGCCAGGCGTTCAATGGCTGTGATCAAGGATTCGGTGTCCAGGCGGAGTTCAGCGGCGCGGTTGATGATTTCGTAGAGCCGTGCCGTCGCCACCCCCGTGGTCTCGCTGTTGATCCATAATTCGGGAGCTTCCAGGAGACCTCCGAGTGATCGAGAATGATCATCCTGGGCAATTGCATCCTCGACGTGATCCAGATCGATATCTTCGGGATTGATGGGAATCAGGAGAGGGTCGTCGGACCGTGGATTGGCGGGCACGTTATAGAACTGAGGACTCGTGTCCAACACCCCGATGGGCACCACGTTGTCCACGATCGGCAACTCGTCTCCCGACTCTTCTGATTGCTCTGGGATCTCAGCCACTACCGGCGATTTGTTCACCTGTTCATCCAGGGTGCCAAGGATTTCATCTGCCGACAGAGGGTCATCTGCGAGTTTGCCGAGAATCGCGACCGCTTCACCGATTCCGTGGTCACCAGCCGGATCAGCGAGAAACCGTTGCAAGGCTCGACAAACCACCGTCAGTCCCCTCCC
>JAHEJY010000051.1:0-12059 GCA_024638625.1 Actinomycetes bacterium | reverse complement strand
TACTCGGAACGCGTTTCGCTTTGACGATGTCGGTGTAGATGGTCTCCATCAAATCTCCGGCGTCGCCTGGTGCGCTCATTCCCATGACCCGGGAGGTTCCCTTGACGGTATGTGCCTCGCGTCTCATCTCATCGAGGCGCGCAGCCGGGAAGGCATCGTCGGCCATGGCTATCGAACCCTCCAAAAGGGCATCGACGCGCTGGGTCATCTCGTTTCGGTAGAGCTGAATGAGCTCAGGGTCGTTTGCGAGATCCATCGCAACCTTTGCGTAGAGAAATCTCTACACATATATCGACGAACTAGTTCCCTGGCTTGAACCGATTGGATCAGCGCTCAATAGCGACGAAAAGCGCTCATTCCCATTCGATCGTGGCCGGGGGCTTGGAAGAAATATCCAGGGCGACGCGGTTGATACCCGCAACTTCGTTGATGACACGGGCAGAGATCCGATCCAGCAACGGATAGGGCAGTCGGGCCCAATCGGCCGTCATGGCATCCTCACTGCTCACGGCCCGGACGACGAGCGGATGAGCGTATGTCCTGCCATCGCCTTGTACCCCCACAGAACGGATGCCCAACAACACCCCAAAGTACTGCCATAACTCTCGTTCCAATCCAGCCTTCCGGATCTCATCCGTGATGATGTCATCCGCCGCCCTGAGAATCTCGAGACGCTCGGCGGTGACCTCTCCGATGATTCTGACAGCCAGACCAGGACCCGGGAAAGGCTGCCTCCACACGATCTCTTCGGGAAGACCCAATTCCGATCCAACCGCCCTGACTTCGTCTTTGAAGAGATCTCGCAGCGGTTCAATCAACTGGAAATCCATCTCTTCGGGCAGACCACCTACGTTGTGGTGACTCTTTATCTTCGCTGCCTCGCCCGATCCCGACTCGATCACGTCGGGATACAGCGTGCCCTGGACCAGGTAGCTGGTTTCTTCGAGCCCTTGGGCGACTTCCTCGAAAACGCGTATGAACGTTTCGCCGATAATCCTGCGTTTCTCCTCGGGGTCCTCCACGCCTGCCAGGGCGGCCAGGAAGCGATCGGCGGCATCGACATGAATGAGCCGCATATCAAAATGGCCGGCAAACGTATCGATGACTTCTGCGGCTTCCTCGTGTCGCAACAGTCCATGGTCGACAAAAACGCACGTGAGTTGGTCGCCGATCGCTTTGTGAACCAGCGCCGCAGCCACCGACGAATCAACACCACCTGACAGCGCGCACATCGCACGTGCTCCGCCGACCCGGGTCCGGACTGCTTCGACCGATTCCTCGATGATCGAAGCGTTTGTCCACGAAGGCATCAGGCCGGCTGCGTTGTGAAGGAAGTGCTTGAGGACTTCCTGACCCCTCGGACTGTGGTGCACTTCAGGATGAAACTGGACACCATAGAGCCTGTTTTCATCGTCCTGCATAGCTGCAACCGGCGACGATCCGGTTGACGCCGTCACGCGAAAACCGGGAGGTGGCTTGACCACCGCATCACCGTGACTCATCCACACATCATGGGATTCCGGCAGACCATCGAACAGCAACGAAGGGTTCTCGAGTTGAAGGCGGGTCCGTCCGTATTCGCCAGATCCGGTGCGCTCTACTACTCCCCCCAGTGCGTGCGCTATGACCTGATGGCCGTAACAGATCCCGAGAACCGGAACCCCCAATCGCAGTATTTCGGCATCGACCTCCACGGCATCATCTGCGTAGACAGACGCTGGACCACCCGAGAGGATGATCGCAGACGGGTTGTGGGACATGACCTCGTCGGCGCCGATAGCCCCTCGTACGATCTCGCTATAGAAATGGGCTTCTCTGACCCGACGGGCGATGAGCTGTGCATATTGGGCGCCCAGGTCGAGGACCAGCACTTTTTCATAGTGGCCTTTACCGGATGCATTTCCCGACGCGGGCCGGGTCACCCCATGCCCACCTTCTGAGAGAGTTGCAGGTCTTTCCCCTCGGTCTGCAATGCCGGAGCCACCATCACCTCGGCTTTCTGGAACTCACGCACGTTTGCATAACCGGTTGTTGCCATCGAGGCGCGCAAGCCACCGAAGAGGTTGCGTCGGCCATCGTTCTCATATGCGGGACCCACCAGAATCTCCTCGAGCGTCCCCAAATCCTTCGTTTCGACACGCGCTCCCCTCGGGAGTGTGGGGTGGAACGTGGCCATGCCCCAGTGATAACCCTGACCCGGAGCCTCGGTCGCCGACGCAATCGGGGAGCCCAACATCACCGCATCAGCACCACAGGCAATCGCCTTGGACACATCTCCTCCGGTTCGCATGCCGCCGTCCGCGATGACCTGAACGTATCTACCGGTCTCGTCCAGGTGGCGGATCCGGGCGCCGCGGGCATCGGCTATCGCCGTCGCCTGCGGGACACCAACACCGAGCACTCCACGCGTCGTACACGCCGCTCCCGGTCCGACCCCGACGAGGACACCCACGGCCCCGGTTCGCATCAGATGCAGCGCGGTCGCGTAGGAAGCACACCCTCCCACGATGACCGGTAGATCAAAGTTGTAGATGAAATCTTTGAGGTTCAGGGGCTCAATCCTCGTCGAGACATGTTCTGCCGAGACCACAGTTCCCTGAATGACGAGAATGTCGAGGCCGGCCTTCACGGTGATCGGCGCCAGGTTCTCAGCGTGTTGGGGCGTGATGCTGGCTGCGGTCGTGATACCGGCGTCTCTCATCTCGCCGATGCGCGCTTCGATGAGCCCGGGTTTGAGGGGCTCCTGATAAATCTCTTGCATGCGGCGCGTTGCTTTCTCCGGCTCGAGCTGCGCAATCTCGGTGAGTACCGGGCCGGGGTTCTCGTACTTCGTCCACAGGCCTTCGAGATTGAGCACGCCGAGCCCTCCCAGCCTGCCTATCTCGATCGCAGTCGCCGGACTGACCGCCGAATCCATGGCCGAGGCCAACATGGGGAGCTCGAATCGATAGGCGTCCAGTTGCCAGGAGATGTCCACATCTTCCGGATCGCGCGTACGACGCGATGGCACGATGGCGATATCGTCGAAGCCCCAGGCCCGTCGCCCAGATTTGCCAATTCCGATATCTATTTCCATGAGTACGTCCATGTGAGTGAGTACATCAGTCAACTCCCGGTGTTTCGTGGCAGGCCCTGGTCCCCAGGGAGCTCATCGGTGGAGACAGATCGTAGCCAGGGCCCACACTTCGCTTCGCTTACTCACAAAGGAGGATTTCGCGACTTCTTTGACTACGCATTCACGTATGCCTTCGTTGGTTGCGACGGTCAGAACCATTGCGCGAATCAAACGCACGCCGGCGTGGCAGACCGCCAAGAGTCAGGGCCTGTTATTGCCTCGGAATCTCGACGCTTGCTCAGCCCGGGGATCTTTCAGCACGTCACCATCGAGCGGTTGCACCGCGTCGCCCGGTCCGCGCCCCCGGGCAGATTTCCGTCTGTTGGCGAACGGTCGGCCACGGCGGGGCCGTGGAAGGTTCCGGGCTTTGGAGCGTTCCCCTTGATCCCTATCCGAAGCCCACGGAGCCACATACACTCGATAGCAATCCTGTCCCCTGTTTGCTTGTTCACTCGCGCTATCGCGTTTGTCATCCGACATGGACGACGACCTCCACCTGTCACCTCGACCGGTCACTCGACCCAGCATGTCGACCCAGCATGTCGACCCTGCACTCGATCTGCACTCCGACCGGTACCTCAGCCCGGTATGGCCCCATCGGCCAACTATCCATCAGTCTTGCCGCCGGTGGATTGGTCGCCAATGAGACGCCCGGCTCAATTGACAACTTACTGGTGCCGGAGTCCCATCGCGCGCATTACCTCGTCCTGAAAGGGCGCGGCCCGGTCACGGCCACGTGCGGCATTGCGGGCCAAGATCTGGGAGACCTCGGCATCGTCCAGATCGGCGTACTTGGCACGGACGGGCTCGAGGCCTGCGACAACTGCGTCGGCAACGGTTCGTTTGAAGGCTCCGTATTGGGTGCCGTCGTATTCAGCGACAAGCGCTTCCACGCTCCTGTCGGTAAAAAGGGCCAGCATCTCCAGAAGATTGGAGATTCCAGGCTTTTCATCCCAGTCATACCTGATATCGGTTCCCGAGTCGGTGACCGCCCTGCCCAGCTTCTTCACAATGACATCAGGTGGATCAAGCATCAAAATCCGACTGGTCTCGGAAGGATCTGACTTGCTCATCTTCGATGTCGGATCCTTGAGCGACATCACTCTGGCGCCCCGCTCCGGGATGATTGCTTCGGGAAGCGGAAAGATCGGTTCATATCGCTGATTGAAGCGGTCCGCCAAATCGCGTGTCAGCTCGAGATGTTGGGTTTGATCTTCACCGACCGGCACGGCATTGGCACGATACAAAAGGATGTCCGCAGCCATGAGAACCGGATAGGCATACAGACCGAGGAACTCGCCCGCCTGGTCAGATTTGTCCTTGAACTGGGTCATCCGATTCAAGGAACCGAGCGACGTCATGGTTCCAAGCAGCCAGCCGAGTTCGGCGTGGGCCGGAACATCCGACTGGTAGTAGAGCAAGCTCCGGTCCGGATCGATCCCGGCCGCAATGACCGCCTTGGCGGCCTCGAGGCGCTCGGCGGCAAAGGTGGCGGGGTCATACGGAATGGTGAGCGCGTGCAGATCGACGATGCAATACACCGCGTCGTAAGAATCCTGCAGCCGCACCCAGTTGCGCAAAGCGCCTAGATAGTTCCCAAGATGGATGTCACCGGTGGGCTGGATTCCACTGAAGGCTACGTCCATCAGTCTTTGAGTTCTCGCAGTAGGCCTACGACCAACCCATCTACAACGGCCTCCCAGCTTGCCTCGATGATGTTTTCGTGTACCCCGATGGTCCCCCAAACATCAACGCCATTGGATTGCTCGAGAAGCACCCTCGTCACGGCGCCCGTACCCGCCCCGGGGTCGAGTACGCGAACCCGGTAGTCGGTGAGATGGATGTGATCGATTTCTGGGAAGGTCGGTGCCAGAGCAGCACGCAGTGCCTGATCGATGGCATTGACGGGACCATTTCCCTCCCGAGTCGCCACCACTCTCTCGCCGCCGACGTGGACTTTGATCGTCGCTTCTGACACCACCTCCAGATCGTCCCCTGGCCTGCGATCTATGAATACACGAAACGACTCCACCTCAAAGAAATCCTGATGCCATCCCATGGCCCGGCGCACCATGAGCTCGAACGTGCCGTCGGCTGCCTCGATCTGATAGCCCCGGGTCTCCATCTCCTTGACTTCGACCAGCACCGCCGCTGCCAATGATTCATCGAAGTCGATGCCCTGTTCTCTGGCCTTGGCGATGATGGTCGATTTGCCGGCCATCTCTGACACCACCATCCGCGTCGTGTTGCCGACGCGGGATGGATCGATGTGTTCATAGGCGTCCGGGCGTCGTGCAAGCGCCGACGTATGTAATCCAGCCTTGTGTGCAAACGCAGACGAACCGACATAGGGCTTGTGCGGGTCCAGTGTCAGGTTGGCGATCTCTGCGATGTGGTGGGAGATCGGCGTCAGCTTTTCCAGCCGCGACTCGGCGAGGGCAGGGATGCCTTTCTTGAAGACCAGATCAGGTATGACCGAACACAAATCGGCGTTACCCGTTCTCTCACCGTATCCATTCACACACCCCTGTACCTGCATGGCGCCGGCCTCGACCGCGGCCAGTGTGTTGGCAACCGCACATCCGCTGTCATTGTGAGCATGAATGCCGATCTGCGCCTGCGGAAGTGCCGAAATCACTTCCGCAACGATTCGGCGAACGTCATCAGGAACCATGCCTCCGTTGGTGTCGCACAGGATGACTCTCTCCGCTCCGGCTTCGACAGCGATCCGAACGACACCGAGAGCGAATTCAGGATTCGCGACGTAGCCGTCGAAGAAGTGTTCCGCATCTACGAATACTCTCTTGTCGGCCCGTTTGAGATGGGTAACCGAGTCCTTGACCATCCGCAGTCCCTCATCGAGATCGACGAGGAGAGCTTCGGTGACGTGGTAATCCCAGGATTTGGCGACAATGCAGATCACACCGGTCCCGGCCTCGAGCAAGGCCTCCAGCTGTTGATCTTGATCCGCCGCGGTGTTGGGGCGACAGGTCGATCCGAACGCCACCAAAACCGAAGTCTCGAGATCCAACTCCTTGGCGGCACGCGCGAAAAACTCGGTGTCCTTCGGCAGCGCCCCTGGCCACCCTCCTTCGATGTAATCGACGCCAAGCTCATCGAGCAGCTCTGCAATCTTCATCTTGTCCTCAACCGTGAGGCTCAAGCCCTCAAGTTGCGCACCATCTCGCAACGTTGTGTCGTAGATCTCAACCGGCCCAGCCATCGGGTCCTCTCAGTGAATGCTCGAGCTAAGGATCACGGTTCTTGTCCTAAAAGGAAACCTCCGCCGAAGCGGAGGCACTCGCATACGTTCCGCTTACGCGGGAACGTATGCGTCAGGTAATGATCCAGATGTTCATTGCCCCAAGAGTATTGCCAGATCAGAGCAGGCACGCAAGTTTTTGCTCAGGACGGTCGTATGGGACGAACGACCCCGTCCAGAACCTCGACGTTCGCCTTGTAGTGTCCGACAATCAACTCCGGCGTCAGCACTTCGGAGGCGCTGCCGCTTGCGATGATCTCGCCCTTATCGATCAACACCAGCGTGTCCGGATATTGGCCGGCAAGCGTGAGGTCGTGCATGCTCGATACCAGCGTGAGGCCCCTGGTGCGGCGCAGTTCATCCAACAGCTCGAGCACCTCCTGCTGGTGTCCGAGATCCAATGCTGTCGTGGGTTCATCGAGGAGCACAATCGGCGTCGACTGGGCGAGAGCCCGCCCTATGAGCACGCGTTGTCGCTCACCTCCCGAGAGCGTCTCCAATCTGCGATCAGCCATGTCGGTGAGGTCGAGCCGCTCGAGCACTTCGGAAACCACCCGGTGGTCTATGTCCCGCTCGGTTCCGAATCGAGAAAGGTGAGGGGTCCGGCCAAGCATGACGTAGTCGACCACATACATGCCCTCCGGCACGGTCGGAGTCTGTTCGAGATAGGCGATCAGGTGAGATCTGGCCCGACGTGATAGCACAGACTCCCCGCCTATCTCAACAATGCCCAGATGCGCTTGACGTCCGGCTAGAACTCGCAACAGCGTGCTCTTACCTGCTCCGTTCGGTCCGATCACACCGAGCCATCGCCCTTCGCCGACGGAGAGTGCCACGTCGGATAGGAGCTGTGCTTGACCAACCGTAACCGACACGTCTTTGCATCTGATCATGTAAACGACCTCCTGCCACGGAGGAGCATCGACATGAAGAAGGGTGCACCGACAAAGGCGGTGACAACACCAATTGGTATTTCGGCCGGCGCAAATGCCTGACGGGCAACGGTGTCTGCCAATACGAGAAATGCACCTCCTCCAAAGAAGGCGAGTGGCAGTATCACCCGATAGCTGGGTCCGGAAATCAATCGGATCATGTGAGGGACAACGAGGCCAACAAAGCCGATGAGTCCACTGACCGACACCGCCGCAGCCGTGGCCAACGATGCAAAGACCACAACCATCATCCGTGTTCGACGGGCGTTGATCCCGAGCGTTTCGGCCACGTCGTCTCCCACAGCGAGGACATCGAGCGAGCGGCGGTACCAAAACAGCACCCCCATACAGATGACTGCATAAGGAAGCACATGCCACACCTCAGACCACCCCGTTGTCGCCACCCGCCCGAGGATCCACGAGTACACCTGTTGCACCGTATCCACCCGACGTTGGAGGATGAACGTCTGAATTGCCGTCAGGAAGCTCGCCACAGCTACCCCGGCCAGTAGCAAGGTTGCAGTCGACCGATTGCCGTCGGCGGCAGAGCCGATTGCTGTCGCCAATCCAACCGCTGCGAGCGCTCCTACGAATGCCGCCGGTGTCGCCCAGGCAGGAGTGCCTCCGGCTGTCGAAAACACGATCGCGATAGTGGCACCCAAACCGGCGCCGGCAGCAGCACCGAGCAGGTAGGGATCGGCAAGCGGATTGCGGAATACACCCTGATAGGAACCGCCGGCGACTGACAACATGCCACCCACGAGCAAGCCGAGCGCCACTCGCGGGAGCCTTATTTCCCAGATGATGCCGGCCTGACGAGACGGCACATCCTGTGAGATACCGAACAAGCGGTCCAAAACGGTTCCTGCAATGTTCCCCACTGAGACCTCAGCCGGCCCAATGACGGCACCGACGATCACCGCCAATCCCAACACAACCACGCCGCCCGCCAACCACGAGAGCTTGAGCCGGGATAGCGGAAGCTGAGATGTGGTCACACTCATCCAGTCGACGACGGAACTGCCTCGATCGCCTCAGCAATCTCGGACAACAGAACACTGATCCTCGGACCCCATCGACTTGCGACGTCGTCATCGAGTTCGATGACCCGGCCCATCTGTACCGCGGTGAGCTCATCCCAGCCGGGACGGCTGGCGACCGTTGCGGCATCTTGAGCGCAGCATTTGGTGTCGGCGAGGAAGATCAGATCTGGATCTTGTTCAATAATGAACTCTTCGGACAGCTGCGGATACCCAAATCCGTCGGCGTCGGCCGGATCAGCGATATTTGCAAGGCCCAGGCGTCCGTAGAGCTCGCCGACGAACGTGGAAGACGTCAACGAGTAATACGTGTTGTCCAACTCGTGGTAATACGTGAGCGGCTCTTCCCGGCTCGGCAGCCTCGACGCAAGCGCGTCGATTTGAGTGCGGATGGTTTCTACAAGCATGTTCGCCTCGTCCTGATGGCCGGTCAGCGCGCCTGCCTGTTCGATTTGGACGTACGCATCATCGAGGGAAGTCGCTGCGCCATGGACGACAACGGGGATTCCCAACGCATTGAGACCGGACACCAGATCGCCTGGATCGAAGCTCAGAAAGACGAGATCAGGATCGTAGGCAGCGATGGACTCGGCGCTCGACGAAAACCCGGTCAAATCCGTAACAGGTGCTTCCGGCGGAAAATTCGATTGATCGTCGACTGCGACTACCTGGTTCCCGGCACCAATGGCAAAGAGAACTTCGGTCGACGTAGGAGAAATCGAGACAATTGCCTGTGGCGGCCCTTCGACGGTCACCGGGCCGGCATCAGTCTCGACGGTTACAGGAAACCCGATGGCAAACGTTGTTGCAGGCTCCGTTGTCGACGGGGATGAACTCGTTGTGGTTTCTGCGGCTGTCGGGGTGAACGTCGAATCGACGGTCCCGCCTCCGCAAGCTGTGAGCGAGAGCGACAGCGGGACTATCAACAGGAAGGCCAGACGGGGCTGCATGCATCTCCTGACGTGTGGGGGCTCGACGACAGGAAAGCTGCCGACGAAGCGCTCCTACCTCGTGAGCGGATTCGTTCAGCTCCGGAAGGAAGGCGACCTGGCTGACTCGATTCAAAAACAAGAACCGGGCATCACAGTTGCGGGACAGCGCCGGGTTCACACCGGACTTCGCTACCTACGAGAGCGCCCGACTATCGCCAGGCGCCACAAGGTTAGTCAACGCGCCAAAGGCTCAGAGCAGGAGCAGATAGAACGCCGCATATGTGATGATGAGAATTGCTCCTGTCCGCCGATCGTGCCGACGGACCCTTTGGAATAACAGCGCCACAATGGCGACTGCAACCATCGCCAAGAGAGCACCCTGGATGGCGAATGCCGCCGTGATCGCGGTGGGCGCTATGAGCGGACCACTGCCTATCGAGAGGGTCGCATCGACAAACGACGAGCCAACCACATCGCCAATCGCAAGCTCTGGCTCGCCCCGCCTGATCGCAGATACATCGACGACGAGCTCCGGAAGCGAGGTACCGATCGACGCTCCGAAAAAGCTGATGAGGAACCCGGGAACACCGAAGGTCTCCGCCAGGCCGATGATCCCGGCGACCGCCAAAGCCGCTCCGCCCGCCACAAAGATCAGCGCTACCAGGGTTCCCACAATGTGATACGTCCGGGGCAATCCATCTAGCTCAAACTCGAGCTGACGGCCCTGGGGTACCCGCCTCCACAGATACACGGAGCCACCCAACCACGCAACGATCAGAATGAGCGCATCTGAACGCGCTATGAACCCATCGGCCATCAGCAACGCGCACAAGCCCAGAGCCGCTACGGTCAGCCATGCCGTCTGAACGGTCCCTCCGCCTCGTTTGATCATGATGGCTCCTCCCAGAAAAGGCATCAGCCCAAGAACCAGCGTTACCTGGGTTGCCGTCGATCCAAGGGAATCCCCGACATTGATATCGCCCTGATCGGCGAGCGAGGCAATGATCGAGTTGGCGATCTCGGGAAGATCCGTGCCGATCGCCAACAGCGAAACCCCGATCACGAACTTGGGGATGCGACTACCGGCTGCCAGAACGCTTGCATGGCGCACGACCCGGCGACTGGCGAAGACCGCAATCGGAAATCCGACGAGTACCGCAGCAAACCAGACAAAGACCACCCTTGTAGCCTGCCACTATTTCCGTCGCCATTGGGCACAACCCATACGCCAAAGGGCCTGCTTGCTCGGTGGCATCCGAAGAGTCTTCGGCCCCCTTTGCGAATAGATCCGGCGTCGCCATCAACGGGACAACCCGACGAGCGCTCGGCGAGCCATCACCGACGGGTTCAACAGTCCGGGCTCGAGGTTGGGTGGGCAGATCGGGATGGAGTTGCGAAGCGGCTCCACGGAACCCGAAGAGTTGCCGCCGCAACTAGAGGCGGTTGAGCATGTCTCGCAGCATGTTGGCCGAGGCGCCCCACAGCACCTCGTCGTCATCCAGTTCTATGTACCAGATGTCGTATCCCGCGAAGTCTCGTTTGTACCAACGTGCCTCGTCGGTGAAGTGGCGGAGGGGTGGAGTGTGAATCTTGTCGACTTCCCAGCTGTTCGGGCGAAAAACCGGTTCCGATTCCATCCACCCGACTACCGGCACGATCCACTGGTCTTGCAGTCGGGCAGTGACCGAGTCCAGCACTCCGATAACCTCCACCGAATCGGGTTTGATGCCGACCTCCTCATCCGCCTCTCGAAGCGCGGTGTCGATTGCTGTCATGTCTTCGGCGTCAACCCGCCCACCTGGAAACGCGATTTGTCCCGGATGGCTCTTCATGTGCAATGGTCGCTTTATCAACACCAGCCGAATCTCGCTGCCATCCCAATACAAGGGCAACAACACGGCCGCCCGCACATGGGTGCCGGCAGGAGGATCTGAGGGCAAGCTCTCGAGATTCGAGAGAAACGGGTGCATGCCATGACGATAGGCTGATATCCATGGCCCGGCACCTATCGAATCGCACTCGCTACACCCCTCGCCTCACCTTGCGTCCATTCCGGCGCCGGGACCTGGAGTCGATGCTGGAGGCCGTCATTCCCTCGCTCGAGGAATTGTCGACGTGGATGCCCTGGGCTCGCCATTCATACGGGCGGCGGGATGCCCTGTTGTTCCTCCGCGACTCACTGGCGGCATGGGCCGAAGGCAGAGCCTATGACTTCAGCATCCGTTATCAGGCGGACCAGGATCGACATCTCGGCAATGTCTCCGTGTGGTACACCTCACGTCAATCCCGGGTCGGCGAGATCGGATACTGGATTCGGACAGATGAGGCAGGAAAGGGCATTGCGACCGAGGCCGCAGCGCACATGCTCGATATCGCCTTCAATGAGCTCGATCTGCATCGGGTGACATTGCGGATCGCCGCGGGCAACATCGGCTCGGAGCGGGTTGCCGAGAAGCTCGGGTTCGAACGGGAGGGGCTCCTGCGCGAAGAACTCGAAGTAGGGGGCGTGTGGCTTGATCACAGCATCTGGGGTCTGCTCGATCACGAGTACCGGTCACGACGCAATTCCTACGTGGAAGCAGGATTCCTCGAGGCCTGACGCCCGGTCATCCCCGATCCGCCATCGATTGGATGTCGAGAGCCGACAGCAGCCCACTGGCGAGTTTCGGCACCTCGAACCGAGACCACGTGCCCCGCGGTTGGGCCAACCGGTCCGCAACCACGTACACGGCCGCCGGATTGACGCTCATGCCGGTATGGCTGCCTGCCACACGAATG
>JAHEJY010000050.1:10344-16753 GCA_024638625.1 Actinomycetes bacterium | reverse complement strand
GGACGTCAAATGCTGCGTGCTCGCTGAGATCGCGAATCAGATCCTGGTTGGCATCCACGATCGTGATGTCGTATCCGCCGTTATCCAGAATCGGTGCAATCAGTCCGCGACCGATGTTGCCGCCCCCGAAGATGACGGCGTTCACGCCGGCCGCAGGGCTTCGAGGATCACCTTTGGGTCGTCCGTCGTCCAGAGCTGCTCACAGAGTTCTTCGTCCTGGAGGACTTCTGCCAGCTCGGAGAGAATCCCTATGTGGTCCTCTCCCTCGGCGGCGAGGCCGATCACCAGATGAGCTTCTCCCTCTGCGCCCCACTTGACACCGTCGGGGTATTGCAGCACGACGATCCCAGTGCCCTGCACGCTGTCCTTGACCTCGAACGTACCGTGCGGCAACGCCACGCCGTTTCCGAGGTAGGTCGAAAAGGACTCTTCCCGCTTATGCATGGCGGCTACGTAGTCGGGCCCAACCAGGCCCCGGGCAACGAGCATCGCACCCGCAGCCTCGATCGCCTCGGCTTGTGAAGCCGGCTCCTGGCCGACCCGGACGTCTTCCAAGGACAGAATGTCGCTGTTCATTGCTAGACCGCGGATTCGATCGATTCGCCGGCCTTGAGGCTCTCGACCAGGGCTTTGACAGCCGGGTCGTTGAAGAACATCATGAACGGGACGATGGCAGCCGTTCCGATCTTGGCTTTCACTTGCTGGGCCATTCCTTTATGGACCAACACGATGTCGGCGTTGTCGGGAATCTGCTGAACTGGAGAATGAACCACCTTGATGTCCAACTTGGCCTTCTTGATCATTTTCTTGAGCTGGTTGGAACCCATCAGGCTGGAACCCATGCCGGCTTCGCATGCGAACACGATCAAATGGACGTCCTCGGGTCTTTTTACAACTTTGTCGGTCATCAGAAGTTTTCCCTCTGTTCGGGCAGCTTCTTATCGTTGCTGCGGCGTCTTCGTAGCCGGTCACCAGGCCGACCATGCTGGAAGGGAAGGAGAGATATGTACCTCTCCTTCCCTCCAATCGTACGTCGCTTAAGCCTGGCCTGGCATTGTCACGCCCGGAATATTCACGACTGCATCGCCGATCTCTGAGTCGGCGTCCGTGTCCTTCATATCCTTGACGGGGAACAACCTCAACAGAATGGTGCCCACAACGAAGGCCGCTACCGCTCCGATCGCTACGCCCAATAAGACCCCGAAGGCGCCTCCCGTACTGGGAAGGAGCGCCAGATAGGCGAAGATGGATCCCGGTGCCGGCGGTCCGACCAATCCGGCGTCGGTTGCCACGAACGTGAGGTCGGCGGTGATGCCGCCGGCCCACATGGCTCCGATCATGACCGGGTTCATCAGCACATATGGGAAGTACACCTCATGGATGCCTCCGAAGAAATGGATGATGATCGATCCAGGAGCCGAGAGCTTGGCGAGTCCTTTACCGGCAAACCAGTATGCACCCAGCAGACCCAGGCCGGGGCCGGGATTCGACTCGAGCATGAAATAGATCGACTTGCCGGATTCGGCTGCATCGGCCACACCGAGCGGAGTCAACACGCCGTGGTTAATGGCGTTGTTCAAGAACAGCACCTTGCCAACCTCGATCGGTATATCTGCAAGCGGGAGGAGGCCTGCATCGGTAATGCCTTCCACCATGCCACCGAACGCTGACGCGACGGCTGACATGACAGGGCCGATAATCAGGTAACCAAGACCGACCATGACCACACCAAGGATGCCCTGCGAGAAGTTGTTGTACAGCATCTCGAAACCGGCCGGAGTCCGATCTTCCAACCAGTGGTCGACCTTGCTCATGAGCCAACCGGCCAGAGGACCGATCAACATGGCCCCGAGGAACTGTGGCGGATTACCACTTGCCCCGGATGTGAGCTCGAACGCTGCTCCACCGATTACGCCCATGGCCGCAATGGCACCGAGGACACCACCACGATGGCCATGAACCATCTTGCCGCCCGTGTAGGCAATAAGCAGCGGCAGTAAGTAGTAGATCATTGGAACAACGAGATTGTCGGTCAGTAGACCCCAGTCCCAGTCGAGGCCCGTTTTCGGTAGCCAACCGTCGGGGATGACGAGGGCGGTGATGAGTCCCCAAGCAATGAATGCCCCGATATTCGGGATCACCATGCCGGCGAGCCAACCACCTACCTTTTGTAACGATTCTTTCATCTGCGCTGCTCCTCCTCAGTTAGAGCGCTATTTCCAGAAGGCCATGAACTGGTTCATGAACGAAGCCGCCACGACCGATCTTGTCGACCCAGGCGAGAGACTGCCGCCCATGGGTAACCCAAGCTTCGCGGGATTTGGTTATTTGTCAACTGTCAGCTACTAGCAATTAGGAACAGGCGACTTATGACAAATATGTTCGATGATGGTATGTCTGTCACATGTTCACTGGCGGGAACGATGTGGTTGTCGAAGAATGTTCTCAGTGTCAGCCGACGATGAGGTTCGAGATCGAGCGGACGTCGTCCGGCAGTAGGAGCGGATTCACCACGATGATGGGTGGTTGGGACCGCTCATCTCTACCGTCGAGCGGTACGGTCGAGATCACGAGGTCGGTCTCGACCGAGTCCTCACCGATTTCCCGGGCCGAAACCACGTCGACAAGTTCGAGCTGTGGAAACTCCGCCTGAACTCGCGAAACCAGAATCCACGCGGTAGCGACCCCGCTCGGGCACACGATGATCGCACGACGCCGCGGCCAGAGATGGGTTCGCTCCATCGCCCCCGACAGGTACATGGTGATGAATCCGACCTCGTCCTCTGGAAGGTTTGCGCCGACTTCGGTGCTTACCAGTTCGGCGAGGTCGCGTGCAACGGCATGAACATCCGGGTATCGCTCGGACACTTCGATGAGCAGAGGATTGTGGACTGGCAGGTTGTACCGGATCCGGACAACGAGTCGTTCCAGATGCTGGCTCAAGCCCCGGCGCAGCTCGGCGTCGGCCCCCAGCACGGGGTGGAGTCGATCGGCCGCGACGTCCAACATTCTGGTCACGAGCTCATCCGGCGCCTGCGTAACCGCATACTCATTCTCGAGCGAGACGAGTCCGAGGACGACTTCGGCGATCGCTGCAACATCCTGATCAGTGACTGGAACACCGATCAGAGTGCCCAGGTCACTGCCGATTTTTGTGGCGCTCCCGGCGATGGGATGGTCCATGAGTGAACGCAACTGGCCGCTCTCCATCGTGACATGGTGACCGCCCTTCATGCGCGCGGCCGTTGTTGCGAGGAATACGGGGAGCATGATTTCGGCTTCGGTGGCTGTGGTCGTCTGATGAGCTTTGGTCAACTCCCAGCATTCGTTCAGCGGAAAGTCTTCGAGAAACTCGGTCATCCCGGCAGACAGCCGCACCCGGCTTGCGTCTTTTCCGGGTGTTGCCATAAAGGTCCGGAGGAGTTCGGCCGGTACCACCTCGAGAATGAGTTTCACGATCGCCCTACGAACGGCCAACTCAGGTCCCACCACGTTGATTCCGACACCCGGTTTGCGCGAAAGCACCAGTCCCTGATGCTCGAGCCACGGCTCGGCCCGCCTGGCGTCGCGACGAGCTGAGGTCTTCGAGACCTGGAGTTCTTCGTGGAGGTGCTCCAACGAGACCGGGTCCGGCGCTGCCGTCAGCAGTTTCGCCCGGAGCAGGTCGAACCGTTCGTCGCGGGCAAACACGCGAGGAGCAGATCGAGAGGATTCCCGAATCTCGGCCCTCAGGACCTCCAGCCCGGCCGCGTCGCCATCGATCCAGATCCCTACGCCCCGCTTCTTGGCCAACTCCAATCCATGGTTCTTGAGGACCCGCTCGACGCCGGGCAATCGGTAGCGGATCACCCGTTCGCTCAGTCCGAGATCGGAGGCCATAACGGCCGTGCTCCTCGGTTCGGCTTGATTGAGCAGCCATCGCATCATGCGAATCTGTCGGCTGTCGAGGGTTGCCGTCATCGACGCGCGGCGATCTCCCGGGCGTCGGCTGGGGAAGCGGCTGCCAGTGCATCGGCAAGCCGCCGGTCGTCGGTCTTGAGGCCGACCACGTGTGCCTTCACGACGTCGACCCGGGGGCTCGATACCGAAAGCTTGTCGATACCCATATCCATGAACAGGGTGGCCGCCGCCAGATCCGACGCCGCTTCGCCGCAAACTGCGACCGAAATGTCGGCGTCTCTGGCGGCCTTCGCAGTCAGGTTGCATAACTGGAGCACGCCCGGATGCAGGGGGTCGGCGTACTCGGCGAGTGAGCCGGCCGTGCGATCCGCAGCCATGGTGTATTGGGTCAAATCATTGGTTCCAATGCTGAAGAAATCGACATGTTCGGCGAGGCGGGCGGCAACCAGCGCGGCGGAGGGGACTTCAATCATCACGCCGACTTTGAACTCCGACCATGCCAGGCCGGAATCGTCGAGTTCGCGGGTGGCCTCGTCGACGAGGGCCCGCACCCCGAGGAAGTCGTCAACCGTGGCGATCATCGGGATCATCATCCAAATGTCTCCTGCCACCGCAGCCCGCGCAATTGCTTTTGCCTGGTCTTTGAATATGTCTCGCTCCTGCTCGTACAAGCGGACGCCCCGTGTGCCCAGGAACGGGTTTTCTTCATCCGGGACCCCGATGTAGGTCGCAGGCTTGTCGCCGCCGATGTCAAACGTCCGGATGACCACAGGATCATCAAACGCTTTGGCGGCCTTCTTATACAGTTCGAATTGCTCTTCCTGGGTAGGTGGTTTCGACCTTCCGAGATAGAGGAATTCAGTGCGAAATAAGCCGATACCATCTGAGCGAGCTTCGATCGCAGCTGTGAGATCGTCCGGCGTTCCCACATTGGCTGCTACCCGCACCCGGTGGCCATCGACCTCGACGTGCTTGCCCCGGAATGCGGACGCAGCTTTCATCATCTCGCGGTGCGCAACGCGCCGCATAACGAAGTCATCGTGTTCGGCCTCGCCCGGATCAAAGGCGACCTCGCCGGTAGTGCCGTCGAGGGCAACAGTTTTGGCGAGGCGGGCCGCCGACGTAGCTTCGACGGCGCCGACCACCGCTGGGATTCCGAGCGACCGGGCAATGACTGCGACGTGTCCGGTCGGACCGCCGGTCTCGGTGAGCAGACCCAGGATTGAATCCGGGTTCATAACCGCGGTGTCAGCAGCGGTGATCATATTCGCCACGATGATTGACGGCACGGTGTTGGCTATTCGGACCTGCGAAGCCCCGGCCAATTGACGTCGAATCCGCTCGGCAATCTCTCCAACGTCGGCCGACCGTGCGGCCAGGTAGGGATCATCGAGACCGGCCAGCATGTCGGCCACCTCTTTGCCGGCCTTGTTAACTGCCTCGCCGAGCCTTGCGCCGGATTCGAGATGTGCCGTAACCGCTTCAGACAGCATGGTGTCCTCGGCCATCATCGCCTGGGCATTCAGGATGTTCTCAGCCTCTTTTCTGCCGGCTTCGGACGCAATCTTCGATGAGGCCCTGAGGCCCTCGGCCACCGCAGCTGCCGATTCCGAGAACGCCCCGACAGGATCGTCGAAGATGGGGACCTCGACTTCGGCTTCATAGACGACAAAAGCCGGACCGATTGCGACTCCGGGTGACGCTCCTGCGCCTTTGATGATGCTCATGTGTTCTCCGTCAGATGTCGGTAAAGGACTGCACCGACCACCATAGAAATATTTGTCGTGATAAGCAGGCCGGCGACGGTTAACACCCAGGCCAGCCCATCGGCGAGGCCCTGGTCTCGAAATCCAATGGCGATGGCCCCAAACAGATTCAGGATGATGAGGAGGGCGCCGATCGCGCCAATGCCAACTCTCCGTCCCTGACCAAGCATGACGCTATAGCCCAGGGCGCGCAGGCCCCCCGGGCGGGTGCGCTCCACCACGACGAATCCATAGAACGCATAGAGGAGGAGTACAAGAAGGGCTGGCAGGCCAAACAGGTATTGCCTCCCGAACAGAACGGCTGCGTAAAAAAAGATGGACGCGATGAGCTGATCCTTGAAGGGTTGGAGAGATGTCAGCAGCGAGGTAAGTTCCGTCTTCTTCTCGGCGGCTGAATCCAGTGCGGCCCTGTACCACGGTAGGGCGATGACACTCGCAAGAACCAGTCCAAGTAGATCCAGGCCGAGTTGACCCCGTTCGGTGGTTGCCTGTGACGCCAGATAGCGGAAAACGCCGTACGTAACGAATGTGGCTGTCGCTGCGACGGAGAGCGCCTTCCAATTGAAGACGACACCGCGTACGCCCGTGCGGAAGAGCTCTCCGATACCGATCCCGAAGGTTGTCGGTTGGCTCGCTGATTGTTCCGCCATGGATCCTCCAGAATGAACAAGATAGCTATCGACGGTTATCGCGCAAATAGTCGGCGGCATCCAGGGGCTACATGTGATGAGCCCGATGATCTC
>JAHEJY010000050.1:0-10244 GCA_024638625.1 Actinomycetes bacterium | reverse complement strand
GTGATCGGAGTTGCATCGACGAGGTCGCGAAAGCTCGTCAGGACGGTCGCCTCGACGCCGTCGACCGTCGTCCTGTAGGTCGCCGAGATCAATCGGCCAGCGTCGACGATGAGTGTCACGGTGAGGTCTGCTCCCACGTCAAACGTCGATGCCGGGTAGGTGGCATGGAGTTCGACGGTCGCTTCATGTTCGTCGGCAATCGACACCGAAATCGGCGCCGAAAGAGATTCGAGCGGCGAATCGATGATCGCATCTTCGGTGACAAGATCCCACGTGCCACCGTCGGTTCTGAACCATTGCGCTTGATCTGAAAGCAGATAATCGATGATCCCGTCACCCGACGTGATCCGCATCTCGGACGCGGCGCCAACCCGCCTCCCGTCGACCGAAACCGCCCTGACCTCCCCTACGTCCACATCCGACGTGAACTCGTATCCGGGTTCGTACCTCTCTAGAACTGCCGCCAGGATTGAGACCCCTGATCGGGTTGGTTCTACGACTGCCACCGGGCTGGGCGCGGTCGTCGCCGGCGCTGCCGCCGGGTCACGATCGGCCACACCGCACGCGGCGACGCTACCGGCGACCATGAGGAGGGTCAGGAAGTAACGAAGCACGATGTGGGTAGCCGGATCAGCCACCGCCGTCTGTGGCCCCGTCGGCTGCCTCGTCTCGATCCTTCTTCGTTTTGTTTTCCTTGTCCTTGGCAGTGCTGTCCTTGGCGGTTCCCCCGTTGTCGTGCTTGCATTTGTCCGTCTTGGAGTCGACCTTGAGCTCCCATTGGCCGTCGTCCTTTTCCGAGAACTTGACCTTGACTCTGGCTTTGGAATGGGTGAAGCGGACGTCGAAGCCGTGTTCCTTGTCCTTGACCGTGAAACCGTGATCGGCCACGGTGCCGTCATCTCCACCTGCTCCGACAGTCACGCTCGGAGGACCGATCTCTCCCAGTTCGTCGATCGTGTAGGAAACGGTCAGAGGTGTCCCATCGCAGAGGCGACCGTTCCAGAAGTGTTCGCCCACGAACAAGGCCAAATCTTGACGGAGGCGCTGGCGATCCTTGCCCCGCAGCTCGACTTTGAGCATCGCTGACGGATCGTCACCGTTGTCGTTGTCATCGATGTCGACCTGAATCTTGAGTTCCTTGGTATATCCCTCCCACGTGAAGACAACGACCGCCTTGGAGGCATCGTCGGCGTATTCGATTACTGACTCGATTCCACTGGTGACTACGACATCCGTGATGAGCGGTCCATCGTCGGCGACCACGAACGTGACCGTGGTTGGAACTTTTCCGCCAGTCGCCTCAGGGAAGAGCACACCGGTCCACTCGTGGGTTCCGACGAGATCGGCCAGGTTTGCGACCTTGACCTTGCTGGTCAATTTGTGATTCTTGGCCTTGACGTCGACGCGGGTTCCGTCTTCCCCATGGTCGAAGCGGATCCGGTGCCGATCGTCGACTCCGTCAGTTGCTTCGTTCCCCGCAGGATCGGACTCGAGGCCGGGGGTCGCCACGTTCACGGTCTCGAGCTTTCCGGCGCTGTCGAGCTCTATATCGACGTTGAGTCCGGTGCCTAGCAAGCTCAAAGAGAACCCACCGGTCTCGGCGATAGCGTTGGTCGTGTCGGCAGCCGCAAACACGGGAATTGTCAACGAACTGGCAACCACGCCAGAGATGATGAGCAAGACCAGTCTTTTCTTCACGGTTCCTCCTCAGAACAGGCTACCAAGAGTGCTGAAGACAGTCACTATTAGCGGTAACGGTCCTCTCGAGAGAACCTGAAGTGTTTCTTCTGTCAGAGCCTCATACCCGGGGCTCTCAGTTGCCCGTTCCAGGGCGAGGGAGGGCGCGACACGGTGTGACCCTTCCACGCAGCGGGGCTTGGAGGCTCTGCGCATGCCACTAGCCACTGCCTAGTCTCGCCCGATGGACGCCACCCTCATCGCGCAGGTATCCGATGTGTCAGACCGGACCCCGGTCGGCGCCAGGGTGGCCGGCGTCGACCTGGTGGTGATCCGATACGACGATGAGTTCTCCGTTCTGTATGGAAGATGCGTTCATCGAGGGGCGCAGCTGGCAGACGGTTTCATCCGGGGAGAGGACCTCGTGTGCGGGATCCACCACTGGGACTATCGCTACGACACCGGAATCAGCGCGTATAACTCTTCCGAACGGCTGTACAAGTTCACATCCTGGACCGAAGGCGGTGGGTTGTTCGTGGATGCGGATGAGATCGCAGTGTGGTCTGAGCTCAACCCCCAACCCTGGGATCAAGACGCCTATCAGGGCGCTTACCAGGACCACAGCCACCACCCTGACCGCAAAGATGAGCCGCACGTCAAGTTCATACGGCGGTTGGCCCACGAAGGAATCGAAGGCGTCGGTCACCATGGACCGATCGGCTCGATGGGCGTTCCGAGTCACAAACTTCCGTCCTGGGATTCCATCCAGCTCCTGACCGCCCAGCTTGCTACCCGTCCGCTCCTCGATGATGCGCCGGTTGAGGCAACAACCATCATCGGTCCCTCTGCGGCCAAGCCCCTCCAACTCGATATGCCCATCTTCGTGAGTGACATGAGCTTCGGCTCACTATCGGTTGAAGCGAAGGTGGCTCTGGCAAGAGGCTCCCATGCGGTTGGCACAGCCATCTGCTCAGGCGAGGGAGGCATGTTGCCGGAGGAGCGAGCCGAAAACCCGAGATATCTGTACGAACTGGCTTCAGGCAAGTTCGGCTGGACAGTCGACAAGGTGGAGAAGGTGGCAGGATTTCACTTCAAGTTCGGACAAGGTGCCAAGACGGGGACCGGTGGTCACCTGCCCGCCCACAAGGTGACTGACCGCATCGCCGAGGTTCGTGATCTGCCGATGGGCGAGCCCGCCATATCTCCGGCGACATTTATCGATCTCATGACGATCGACGATTACCGCGAACTCGCGGATGAAGTCCGGAGGGTGAGCGGCGGGATTCCGATCGGAGCCAAGCTGTCTGCGCAACACATCGAAGCCGACATCGACGCCGTGTTGAACATCGGCGTCGACTACATCATCCTCGATGGCCGGGGCGGTGGAACCGGAGCAGCCCCGTTGATGTTCCGGGACCACATTGGTGTTCCGACGATCCCGGCCCTGGCCCGGGCACGTCGTCATCTCGATCTGCGTAAAGCCGGGCATGTGAGCCTGGTCATCACGGGCGGTCTCAGGATTCATACCGATTTCGTCAAAGCTCTCGCGCTGGGAGCCGATGCGATTGCGGTCTCGAACGCAGCGATGCAAGCCATCGGCTGTCTGGGTATGAGGGCGTGCGCCACCAACAACTGTCCGGTGGGAATCGCCACGCAACAAGAACACTTGCGGGAACGCCTGCCGGTAGACGAGGCAGCCGATCGCCTGGCCCGATTCTTCGACGGAACCGTAGAGCTCATGCTGGTTCTGGCACGGGCCTGCGGACATAGCCGGTTGTCCGACTTCACCCTCGATGACTTGACGACCTTCGACCGTGACATGGCCCATCTGGCGGGAATCGCCTACGGAGGCGCATCGCTCTAACGGGCAATATCATCGCTCAACTCCCAATAGCATGGCGCCTGTGATCATCGCAGCCACAGATATCCGCGCCAACTTCGTCGATCTCGACATCGATCCCACCGCCTGGGTGGCGTTGCTCGTGACCATCGCCATCATGCTGGGAATCGATCTGTATCGCCACCGGGACGATCACGAACCTCACTTTTCAGAGGCCTTGCGTGAGTCCGCCGCCTGGGTGGCGTGCGGCCTCTTGTTCGGTGGAGTTGTCGCCTACGTGTGGGGCAGCGATGCCTTCGGCGAATACATCAGCGGATATTTGATCGAGAAGTCGCTGAGCGTTGACAACGTGTTTGTGTGGGCGATCTTGTTTTCTTCGATGTCGATTCCGCTGAAATATCAGCATCGCGTGCTGTTTTGGGGAATCTTCGGCGCCCTGGTCTTGAGAGCGGTTTTCATTTTTGTCGGGACCGCCCTCATCAGCCGATTCATCTGGGTCCTGGTTGTGTTTGGCCTTTTCCTGGTCTTCACTGGGTTCAAGGTGATTCGCCACCGCGATGACGAGGGAGAAGGTGAGTCCCGGCGCGGCCTCGGCATCATCAAGCGCATCATGCCGGTTACAGACACCATCGAAGACCATTCGTTCTTCACCCGGGTCAACGGGGTGCGGGCTGCGACCCCTCTGTTTGCAGCATTGGTAGCCATCGAGATCACCGATGTGATCTTTGCGGTTGATTCGGTGCCCGCCATCCTCGCTGTCTCTCAGGAGCCGTATCTGGTGTTTGCGTCGAACGCGTTCGCGATTCTCGGCCTGAGAGCCATGTATTTCTTGTTGGCCAACGCTCGCCAGCGGTTCCACTATCTGTCTCATGCCCTCGGCGGGATCTTGATATTCGTCGGTATCAAGATGACGATCTCGCCCTGGTATCACCTCGATACCTACTTTGCACTGGGGTTCATCATCGCTGCCCTCGTCGCCGCCATCATCTTCAGTGAACGCAAAGCTCGTCAGCTCGGGCTGGTCAACTCCCGATCGTCATCGTGAACCTCTGGCTCTCAAAAAGGGGAGCTTGTCCTCAGGCGAAGGCCCGCTCCATCACCTGTACCGACCAGAACCGATCGAATTTTCTGCCGACCTCGTCGTAGATTCCCATGGTCCGATATCCGAGCTGTTCGTGCAGGCTTACCGATGGGTCATTTGGCAAGGCGATGAGGGCCACTGCCCGGTGAACATCTTCGGTTGCGAGAACCCCGAGGAGGTGGTTCAACAACAGTCGGCCGACGCCCAGTCCAAGGGCTCCCGGGTCGACGACGACGGTGGTTTCGACGGTCGTGTCGTAGCTGGATTTGGGACGAAAACGGCTGCTGTAGGTCACGCCTACAACATCGCCTTCGTGGACCGCCACGAAGACCCGATGGCGACCGGTGTCGCGATAGTGTGAAAACCACTCGGTCCGCTCTTCGACGGTGTGGGGGTCGGCGTCGAACGAAACGTGGGTTTCGTTGATCCAGTGGTTGTAGATAGCCGTGATAGCAGGCACATCAGATGCTGTCGCAGGACGGACCTCTGTCATCATTCGATCCTAAGCGAGCGATCGCGACCGGGCGCAAGAGGGACTACTGGAAATCGGAGGGGTCGATGGTGGGCCGGCGCTGGTCCATCCATTCGAGCATGGCCTCTTCAGTTCCGGCAGGAAGCGGTGGCTCTTCGTATTCGCCGATGGCGGTTTTCCATGCCCGTTGAGCGCGACGTGCGCTGTCTTCACCGCCCGCCGCCATCCATGTCTCATAGGAATCGGTGTCAAAAAGCGGCGTGCGGTGGAACGCTTCTCGAAACCTGCCCATGGTATGTGCGGTACCGAGGTGGTGCCCGCCAGGTTGTACTTCGGTGAGCATCGCATCCATGGCCCATTCGTCCTCGGCCCAGCTGACCCCTTCGAGGAATCGCATGAAGACCCCGAGCAGTTCGCAGTCGAGCATGAATTTCTCGTAGCTCGTCGTAAGCCCGTTCTCCAGCCAGCCCGCCGCATGTAAGACGTAGTTGGGCCGGACCATCAAGGATGGGAGCATGGACAGCACGGATTCGAAGCCTGCCTGCATGTCGGGAACTTTGGAGCTGGCATACGTTCCTGCGGCACGGAATGGGAGCTGGTAGCGACGTGCCATCTGGGCGACGAGGAATTGGGCCATCGTGCTCTCGGACGCTCCGAAGACGGGCGAGCCCGACTGAAGATCGACAACGGCAAGAAACGGTCCGTAGATACAGGGAGTACCGGCCCTGACCATCTGGGCGAAGGCAATCGTCGCCAGGGCTTCGGCGTTGGCCTGAGCGACGGTTCCGAGAATGGCGGCAGGCCCCATCGCCCCGGCCAGGATGAATGGGGTGATGACCAAAGCTTGGTGTGCTCTGGCATAGGTCTTCAGCGTGCCGAGCATGCGGTCGTCGAGGCGTCTGGGGCTCGAAACGTTTATCACCGCCAGCAGCATGTGTTTGGCGTCCATCACCGATTGGCCGAAGGCCACCGTCGCCAGAGCCACCGAATCCTCCGCAGTTATGCCCAGCTGATAGTGGCCCATGATCGGCATGTCGCCGTACTTGATGTGCGCGAACGTGATATCCAGGGCTCGTTCGTGGAACGGGATGTCGCCGGGCACCACAATCTCGGAACCCTGGCTGTGCAGGTAGGGCGTGGTGTTGGTGAGTTTGATGAAGTTGATGAGATCGTTATACGTCGATTCCCGCCGGCCTCTCTCCAAGTCGTGGACGAACGGGGGACCTACAACCGGAGCGAACACGACGTGGTCACCTCCGATCACGACACTCTTGTCAGGATTACGCGCGGTGTGTTCCCACTGAGCAGGCGTCTTGGCAACGTATGACTCGATCAGATTCCGGTCGAATCGGACGACGCTGTCGTCATCCACGGACGCACCGTGGTCTCTCAGGATGGACAGCGACTCGTCGTCGTAGAAAGCGATTCCGGCTTCCTCGAGAATTCGCATCGACATGTCATGGATGAGGTCGAGTTGTTCGCCGGACGCCAGGTCGTATGTCGGGACCTGCATCCTCGGTTGGGGAAGCGACGCAACGATTTTGTCGGCGGCGAGTTTGGCGGCTCTTCCCCGGCGCCGTCCGGTCATCCCTTCATCCGTTCCATCTTCGGATCCCACAGTGGCTCAGTTACGACTTCAGCCGGGTATCGCTCGCCGATATATTCGACGGAAAGCCGTGTCCCGGGTTCGGCGAGCTCGATCGGCAGATACGAATACGCGAGGTAGCGCCCGATGGAATAGCCGTAGTTTGCTGACGTGACATAGGACACGGGCTGGTCACCATGCCAGATCGATTCGTAGTTGAGCAGCGTTGCCGCCGGATCGTCGACGGCGAGAGGCGTCAACCGCTTGGTGAGGGGCGCGGCTTTGGCAGCCGCAGTTGCCTCTCTTCCCAGAAAGTCGGGTTTGTTCAACCTTGCGGTCCAACCCATGCCGGCCTCGTAGACGTTGTATTCGGTATGGATGTCGCCGCCCCATAGCCGGTAGCCCTTCTCGAGCCGAAGCGAATCCATGGCACCGAGCCCACACAAGGTCAGGGCGGTTTCGCCGCCGGCAGACCGGAGGGCGTCCCAAACCGCGTGTGCGCTGTCGATGGGAATGTGGAGCTCAAAACCGTATTCACCGACATACGAGATTCTCATGGCGAACACTCTGGTCATCGCGAGATCGATCCATCTGGCCGTATAGAACTCGAACCCGTCCAGGACGTCGGCAGCAACCACCCTGTCCATGACCGAGCGGGCGTTTGGCCCCCAGATGCCGAGGGCCGTATACATCGGCGAGATGTCGTTGACGATTACTCCCGTGGGAGCATGTCTTCGAACCCACTCGAGGTCTTGAGGCAACGTTCCCTCACCGACGAACATCCAATATCGATCAGCATCAAGCCGCGTCGCAGTTAGGTCCCGCTTGATACCTCCGCCTGGCGTCAGCCAACAGGTGTACACGACTTTGCCGACGTCAACGTTCATGTTGTTTGAGCAGAGGTAGTCGACAAACTCGGCCGTTCCAGGACCTGTCACCTCGATGATCGACAGACCCGTGAGATCCATCAAGCCCGCGTTTTCTCGAATGGCCACATGCTCGGCACCCATGATGGGTGACCACCACTCGCGCCCGAGCCCCGATCGTTCGGGAATGCGATCGGCGAGATCGTCGGCGAGGCCCGCGTTCGATTCGTACCAATTGGGCAGCTCAAAGCCGGCGAATGCGGTGAATGCGGCACCGGCTGCAACGTGCTCCGCGTGAAAAGGAGAAAGCCGGACATTGCGCGGTTCGGTGATGGGTTGTTTCGGATGAATGAGGTCGTAGACCTCGCGATAGTTCTTTTTCGTGACGACATCGATGTACTGCTGTGTCTTGACGTGATCCTGGAACCGGTAGAGGTGGCACTGGCGCATGTCCCATTCGGTTTCGCCATCGGCCAGCCATTCGGCGACCGATTTCGCCACACCGCCTGCATGGGTTATCCACGAGGCATTGGCCGACCAGAAACCGCGAGCCTGGAGGGACTCGCCGAGTATTGGCATGCCATCTGCGGAGAAAGCGAACATTCCGTTGTATGCCTTTTGGAATTCAGGCGCCTTGCCGCGAAGCATCGGGACCATTTCCTGAGCCAATCGCCAGGCGTCCTCGAAATGCTCCGGCGTGAAGGGGCGCATCGCATCAGGACCGACATCCCGGGGATGCACCATCTGGGGAACATGGTGATAACTGCCGATGCCGAACGCGTCCCAATGCCTCCGGTAATACATGGCCGCATCGAGATCGCGGATCAGCGGGTATATGGCTTCGCGATCCGGATCGTCATGGTCGGTGTCTGACCATGCAGCGAGTGGATGGGTGATCGCATAGTGATGCTGGAATGCCATCAGCGGGATGGCTCCGAGCTTTTCGGCCAGCGCCGGTGACCAGATATTGGCTGCCAGCACGGCGGTGTCGGTTGCGATATTTCCCATAGCTGTTTCGACACCACCTACCCGTCCGTCCTCCACGTTCACGTCGTGGAAAGCAGTGTTGGGATACACCTCCAGACCTCCGGTCGCCATGGCGAGATTCAGGAATCCGTCGACGATCTGCACGCCTTTGACAAGACCGCTCGCCGGGGAAAACAGAGATCCGGTGATGACCGTCGGATCGATGAACGGGAGGTACTCGTACGTCTCGGCGGGGCTCAGCATGCGGCTTTCGTAACCCCAGCCCGCCATTTCTCCATTGAGCCGAACCATGTCTTCGTATCGTTCGCGGGTTCGGGTCAACTCGATGCCGCCATATCTGCGAAAGGTGTGGTGGGGCCCGTCCGGGTTTGGCAGCGATTCGTAGAGGTCGGCGGAGTATTGAGCCATGTCGGTGAGCGTCTTGTTATGTGCATTGGCCACGACTCCACCGGGAGCGTGTGATGTCGATCCGGGATTCTCCGGCAGATTGCCCTGGTCGATGAGCACGACGTTGTCCCAGCCATGGATCGTCGTGAGGTGGTAGGCCAGGGCCGAGCCGACGATGCCTCCACCGATAATCACCACTCGTGCGTTCAACCTGGCTCCTCGATCCATCGCACGCTAACGACAAAACGCTGGTCGGTAAAACCGTAACCGTCATCCTGAGCGTCGAGGGTTTCCGACCGTCCGAAAGGGACGAAGTCACCTATCCAGGCTCGTCGAACTGTCGCCAGAATGAATAAGAACGAAGGAGGTTCGCATGATGCGGCCCACTATCAGATTTCTTCGCATCGGTGGTGTTGTGGTTGTGGTCGCGCTGGTCCTCGCAGCGTGTGGCGAAACATCAACTTCGACCACGGAACCGACCGGGACGACCGCAACCTCGACCACGACCTCGATTGCGCCGTCCGATGACACCTCGTCCACGTCGACCAGCGGTGTCGATCCGACCGAAAGCTCCGTGACGACAACGCAGCCCGACGTTTCTTCGAGTACCAGCTCGACGAGCGCGGCATCGACTTCGACCACGTTGCCGGGTGAGCCGTTTGACATCGTTCCTCCCAACGGGACTCCTCTGGCAGTCGTGGGGGTTTCTTTCGACGATGTTCTCAATGTGCGCGCCGGACCCGGGACGAGCTTCGAGATCGTCGCACGTCTGGCCCCCACCGCCACCATGCTCTCGACGGGTGAGGCTCGACTCCTCCCCGGTTCGATCTGGTACCAGGTCAGCACCGGGAGTACGACAGGATGGGTGAACAGCTCTTTCACAGGACAACTCGGCGCCGTCGATGACGTGACGTCAGGAATCGTTGCGTCGCTCGGCGAGATCCCGACCGCGGCCTCCATGCTCGAGCTGGGCAGGATTGCCGCGGAGGCCCGTGCCAGTGTTGAACCCGTGTCACGGATCACCGTGACGGTTGCACCCACATCCGGTGATCTGGGGGAGGTGACCTACGACGTGGTCGGCATCGGGGACGATGCGGTATTGGGAGAGCGGTTGCATGTCTTTGGGCAGCCGGACGGGGGAGGCGGCTTCTCGCTGATGGCGGTCGAGAGCCAGATTCTGTGCGGCCGAGCGGTAACCGACGATGGATTGTGCGTCTAGGCCTACCTCGAGGGCTACAGGAATCTGACGCACCGCCGAAGTAGTGGCATGAACACTGAGAGTGAACGCAATGACGGGTTTCGAATAGTCGCCAACGGCTATGACAAGGACCAGGTCAACGATTTCATCT
>JAHEJY010000182.1 GCA_024638625.1 Actinomycetes bacterium | reverse complement strand
GTCATGATGCATTTCGTCGGCATCTCATTGACGGGCAAAGGCATGTCGCCCGAAAACATCTTCTTCACCATGGAACGAAACATGAAGTGCGGCATCGGGCTCTGCGGACATTGCCAGCTCGGAACCGAGTTTCTGTGCAAAGACGGTCCGGTGTTTCCATTGTCGAAGATCGGACCTCTCATGGCGGTGAACGAGCTATGAGACCCAAACTGGCCGTGCTCAAGTTCGCAAGTTGTGACGGTTGTCAGCTGAGCCTGCTCGATGCCGAAGATGAACTGCTCGACATTGTCGGCGCCATCGACGTCGCTTACTTCCCAGAAGCTTCCCGCGAGTACATCGACGGACCTTACGATTTGACCCTGATCGAAGGGTCGGTCACGACCGAACACGATCGCGAACGCCTTCGAAAGATACGCGACGACACCGCAATGCTCGTCAGCATCGGAGCGTGTGCTACCGCAGGCGGCGTGCAGGCATTGAAGAATTTCGGCGATGTAGACGAGTTCGTACGCGTCGTCTATGCCGAGCCGGATTACATCTCGACTCTCAGCACCTCGACCCCCATCAACGACCACGTAAAGGTCGACTTCGAACTTCGCGGCTGCCCGATCGACAAATATCAGCTGATCGAACTGATCGCGGCCTTGCTGGCCGGCCGGAAACCGAACATCCCGACCTACCCGGTGTGTGTCGAATGTAAGGCCCGGGGAAACCCGTGTGTCATGGTTGCACACGGGACCCCATGTCTCGGTCCGATCACCCAGGCGGGTTGCGGGGCGATCTGTCCGGCGTACAACCGGGGTTGCTATGGGTGCTTTGGTCCGAGCGAATCGCCCAACACCGATTCGCTCGAAACCTGGTGGCAAGGCCTCGGTGTGACCGACGACGAGTGGATCAGAACCTTGCGAACCTTCAATGCGGGGGCTCCGACCTTCGTGGAGGCCAGCACCAGAACGGAGACACGACGATGAGCCGGACGATCAACGTCGATTACCTCGCGCGGGTGGAGGGCGAAGGCGCCATGTATCTGGAAATCGAGGGCGACCTGGTGAAGGATCTCCAGTTCAGCATCTTCGAGCCGCCCCGGTTCTTCGAGGCATTCATGCGGGGTCGCCATTTCACCGAAGCCCCCGACCTCACCGCCCGGATCTGCGGGATCTGCCCGATCGCCTACCAGATGTCGGCGGTTGCGGCGATGGAGGACGCCATCGATGTCACCGTCGATGGTCAACTCCATGAGCTGCGGCGCCTGATCTACTGCGGCGAATGGATCGAATCACATGTCCTTCACGTCTACATGCTGCATGCTCCAGATTTTCTGGGATACCAGTCGGCGATCCACATGGCGGCCGACCACGCCGACATCGTCAAACGCGGCCTGCGCATGAAGAAAGTTGGCAACGACGTTGTCGCGCTACTCGGAGGCCGGGAGATCCACCCGATCAACGTGAAGGTCGGGGGTTTCTACCGGGTTCCGACGAGGGACGAGTTGGATGCAATGACCACCGATCTGGAGTGGGCTTATGAGGCTGCCATCGAAACGGCCCGCTGGGTGGCCCAATTCCATTTCCCCGACTTCGAAAGGCCGTACGAGTTCGTCTCGACCGTCCACCCGACCCAGTACCCGTTCATGGGCAGTCGGATCGTTTCTGACCAGGGCATCGACATCTCTGTCGAGGAATGGAACGACGTCTTCGAAGAATTGCACGTGGAACGCTCCAACGCGTTGCACGCCCGTATCAAGGCTCGCGGCGCCTATCACGTCGGCCCCATGGCACGCTATTCGCTCAACTTCGACAAACTGCCGGCCGAGCTCCAAGCCCTCGGAGCCGAATTGGGTATCGCCCACGAGTGCCGCAATCCTTACAAGTCCATCATCGTGCGCTCGATCGAGGTCGCATTGGCCTACCGGCTGGCGCTTGACATCATCGACCGGTATGAGCCGCCAAGCTCGGCGGCGGTGCCTGTCACCGCCACTGCCGGGGAGGGACATGGGGTGTCGGAAGCACCGCGTGGTTTGTTGTATCACCGGTACCTCATCGATGCGGGTGGCTTGATCACCGACGCCCAAATCACTCCCCCTACGGCTCAAAACCAACTCTCCATCGAGGAGGATCTCATGGCCTACGTGCCCGGGCGCACGCACCTGGACGACGACACACTGCAATGGCAGCTCGAGCAGGCGATTCGCGCCTATGACCCCTGCATCTCGTGCGCCACGCACTTTCTCGACCTGACCGTGAGGCGATCATGACGCTCATCATCGGCGTCGGCAACGAGTTCCGGAGTGACGACGCCGCCGGCATCGAGGCCGCCCGCCGGATTCAGGCTCGTGCGCCGGGAATGCAAGTCCACTGGGGCGAACCCATCGATTTGCTGGACTTGCTGAAGGCTGACACCGAAACGATCATCATCGATGCCGTCATCGGTAATGGAGAACCGGGGACGATCCATCGCATTGACGTGAGCAACAGCCCGTTTCCGGCGCACCTGCATGCGTCATCCCACACCCTCGGTATCGCTGACGTGATCGAGCTCAGCCGCACATTGGGACGGCTTCCCAAGCACATCACCGTCTATGGAATCGAGGCGGGAGCCGTGAAGGTCGGCACGGAGATAACACCGGCCGTTTGGGACGCGATCGACGACGTGGTGGTGGAGGTGTGCCGTGCATGAGTCGTCCTTGCTGTGGTCTTTGCTCAACAAGGTAACCGAAAGCGCAGACGGATCCCGCGTGACGAGCATTCGTATCGCCGTCGGCCCCGGGTCGCATGCGACCGCCGAATACATTGCAGGAGCCTTTCCGATCTTCGCCCATGGCTCGGTCGCCGACCAGGCCCGCCTCGTGTTTGAAGAGCCCTCGGTGGGCGACGATTCGAAAGAGGTCCGGCTCATCTCGATCGAGGTGGACTGATGTGCATCGGGATCCCGGGCCTCATCATCTCTGTCGAGGGCGCTGATGCCGTCGTCGACTTCGCAGGTACGGCCCGGCCCATCAGCCTCCTCACGCTCCCCGACGCCCAACCCGGAGATTGGATCATCGCTCATTCCGGTTTCGCAGTCAAACAACTCTCCGAAGCCGACGCCACCCAATCCATCGAGTGCATCGTCGAGATGGTTGACCCCGGACGCCCAATCGAGGACTGACTTTCCCCCGACTGATAAGCCATCTCATGCCGGTTTAGGCTCTGCTCTGGAAGGGAGCAGCCCATGAGTTTCTTTGGTGACGTCGACAAGATCGTGTTCGAGGGATTGGAATCAACCAATCCGCTGGCTTTCAAGGTCTACGAGCCGGACCGCATCGTGCTCGGCAAGCGAATGGAAGATCACCTCCGCATAGCGGTGTGTTACTGGCACTCGTTCAACTGGCCGGGCAGTGACGTTTTCGGGTCAGGAACCTTCGACCGGCCGTGGCTGGACGACCCCACCGGCATCGAGGCCGCCAAACAGAAGGCTGACGCCGCTTTTGAGTTCGTTGAAAAGCTCGGCGTCCCCTATTTCTGCTTCCACGATGTCGACCTTTCGCCGGCCGGAAAGACGTTCGCCGAATCGGCTCGCAACCTCGACGAGATGGTCGACTACGCCGCCGGGCACATGGAGAGAACGGGGATCAAGCTCCTGTGGGGGACGGCCAACCTCTTCTCCCACCCACGGTACGCCGCAGGCGCCTCCACCAACCCCGACCCTGAGATCTTCGCCTACGCCGGCGCCCAGATCAAACACGCCATCGACGCCACCCACCGGCTGGGGGGTGAGAACTACGTCTTATGGGGCGGGCGCGAGGGCTACGAAACCCTTCTCAACACCGATCTGAAACGAGAGGAAGACCAGTTCGCCCGCTTCCTCACCATGGTCGCCGACTACAAACACTCGATCGGCTTCACGGGCACCTTGCTCATCGAGCCCAAGCCCCAGGAACCGACCAAGCACCAGTACGACTACGACAGCGCCACGGTTCTCGGTTTCCTGGAACGGCACGGGCTCGAAGACGAGTACAAAGTCAACATCGAAGCCAACCACGCCACGCTCGCAGGACACAGCTTTCACCACGAAATCGCCGTGGCCATCGCCGGGGGAATCTTCGGCAGCATCGACGCCAACCGCGGCGACTACCAGAACGGTTGGGATACCGATCAATTCCCCAACTCCGTCGACGAGCTGTCGC
>JAHEJY010000049.1:15694-16912 GCA_024638625.1 Actinomycetes bacterium | reverse complement strand
AATAGGTAGGCCACTTTCGGCTCTTCTAACCAGGGAAAGTCGTCCGGGTGGAGAGCAAACTGGGCGATGAATTCCATCTGTTCACCGGTCTGGCGACTGAGCGGCCACAACGGATTGTCCAACCAATCAGGTTGGCCCCCGAACTTCGTAGCGGGAAGCCCGGGAGGAGGCGCCGTCGGATCGCCACCCGGCTCGATCCTCAACGCCGGGACCTGTGGCTTCAGCGGATCGGCCGCGTCATACCCCGGCGGTCCCGATGCGCCGCCGTGGTCGGCCGGGCTGGAGAGCGGTTGCTCTATACCTGTGTCGTCTTCGTCCGCTTCGCCGTCCGCAGTCGTGGCGGTCGATTGCTCACCAGCGATATCGACATCGATGCCAGCCGAATTCTCGCCGGTTGACGCATCCGCCGCTGCGGCACGCTCGGGCGGACCTGGGCGTTCGGACTCTACGTTCGATTCAGCTTGGGCGTGGCGGTACTTGTCGATGATTTCCTCGACCCGGTCGGCGAAACGGTGCAGCTCGTCGAAGAAATCTCGTGGGCTACCCGACTCTTCATCACGCGCAGCACCGGATCGTGAGGGACGTGGCCTCGGCCGACGTGGTGGCATGCCGTCACCCACGGTGTGCTCGGCCTTGAATCCACTTTTCTTCGACCAGCTGTACGTAAATCTCGATCGGGCCACTCGCTACCTCCAGATAACCATCTATAGACACCCTGCAATTTCTATCGGTGGGCTTCGTGGGCAACTGGAGACCGACGGGCATGGACGATCTACCTGCCCTGAGCCCACCCGAACATGATTTGTATGAGAAACTCACAAGACCTGCGCGTGCCACGCATCTGAGTTGCCGGGGGCGTTTCGTCACAGTGACGTATGTGTCAGCGCTCTACTCGTATCCTTGGCGGTCCTCGAGGTAGGACACCTCGAGTTCGGCGGTGGGCTGCTCGTCGTCGCGTTCAGGCTCATATGCGGGCTCATGTTGAAGGTCGGCGTAGGGATCTCCCGCGATGGAAGGTTCGAGTTCATCTTCCAAGAGTCGGCCGGCATTTCGGGCGGCGAAGCCCGTGACGAGGAAATCGACCACATACGATGTGAGCGCGACGCCGATGATCGGAGCGGCTATCGAGCCGAACGGTATCTCGACAAAGCCATCGTCAATGACAATGTCGGGGAACGTCAGGCTGACGATCAGCACGCTGACCCAGATAACGGCCAC
>JAHEJY010000049.1:0-15594 GCA_024638625.1 Actinomycetes bacterium | reverse complement strand
AGAGAACCATCAGGAGGGGCGTGATCTTCCATGGCCATGACTTTACGCGATTTCGGCAAATATGGATCTGATGCAAGCGGATCGCCGGCGATGCAATAATGTGGGGCCATGGATCTCTACGCTCGTGTAAACATCATGGACGGTCGTTCGGTACGACTCCCGCATGGAAACGTCGCCGACGCCATCGTTCTGGACTCGGATCCCCTCTCCCGGGCAGAGGCCTGGGTGGAAGCTGGTGCTGATCGCATCCACCTGGTGGATCTGGACGCCGCTGCTTTCCGCGAATACGGCAATCGGCCTCTGATCGATGAGATCATCCAAGCTCTGGAGGTGCCGGTCCAGGTGGCAGGCGGTATCCGGTCGCCGATGGAAGCCCAACGCAACATCGACGCCGGTGCCTGGAGAATCGTCATGGGCACCGCCGCCATCGAAGACCAAAACATGGTGTGGGACCTCTGTCGGGACCACCCGGGAAAGATCGTGGTGTCGATCGACGTTAGGCCTGACGGCGAAATCGCGACGCGCGGCTGGACCATGAACTCGGGCCGCTACCTCGAAGAAGTTCTCATCGAGATGTCATCGGCCGGAGCGGCTGCCATCGTTTTATCCGAAGCGGGTCGAGATGCGTTGGTCGACGGGCCTGACCTACGACTCCACCTCGAAGCACTGGAGGCAGTCGACGTACCCGTCATCGCGGGCGGCGGCGTTCGCAATCTCGATGACCTGCGCGACATGATTCGATTACAGGCTCGCGGCCGCGGCTTAGAGGGAATCATCGTTGGTCGCGAGGTGACGAGCGGTCGGTTCACCGTCGAAGAAGCCAAGAAAGTGCTCTCGGAGATTCCTGCCGATCAGCTGACTCCCGAAGTGATCGAGACGCCGAGGGTTCCGAAATCACGCGCCAAGTCGGAGGCATCGTTCAAGAAGGTTGCCGAGGAGCTCGAGCGGGCCGCCGCCACGGCTCGGGAGGCTGTCAAGCGCATCAAAGCATCAGATGTTGATGCTGCCATGAGCCGGGGATTGGCGATTTCCGGTCACCTCCAGAAAGCTCAAGACGTTATGGCGAAGATCGCCAAGCGCCATGCCTATCGCGACGATCAGGACGACTGAGGGCTCGCGGTTCCTTCATTGACGAGGCCCTCGAGGCGTTCGAGCTGTTCCTGGGTACCGATGGCGACGAGGGTGTCGCCCTCTTTGAGAACGGCATCTCCTTCCGGGTTGACATTGACTGTCCCATCGCGCCTGCGCACGGCCAGGATGAGCGCCCCGGTGGTGTGGCGAATGGTCGAATCGGCCAGAGTTTGATCGCGGATAGCCGATCCGGGCCGGATCGTGATTTCCCGGATCTTGAAGTCGACCAGGTCGCCGTGAACAGCGATGTCGATGAATTCGCTCAGCTCCGGATCGACGGCCATCGCCGCGAGACGTTCAGCTCCAACCGCGACTGGCGACACCACCCGATCAGCGCCCGCCAGGTAGAGCTTCCTCTCTGATTGCTGATCACTGGCGCGAGCGATGATGCGAATATCCTGGCGCCGTGCCCGGGCTGAGAGCACGATGGCCAAATTGTCGTTGTCCTCAACGGCTGCGATCAGCACCGACGCGCTGTTAATCCCGGCCCGGTCGAGCATTTCATCATGGGTTGCGTCACCTTCGAGCACGGTCCAGTCGGCCGGTATTGCCGACTCGCTGACGTGGGAGTCGAGTTCGATGACGACGACTTTCGAGCCGCCGTCGGTGAGACGCTCCGCCACCGCTCGCCCCACTCTCCCGTATCCGCACACGATCACATGATTCTCCATCGCTCGTATTCTCCTTCGTTCGAACCGTGACTGGGCGCGCCCGGCAATGATCTCTTCGAGCAAGAACTCGAGCCCTACCGTCGCGGTGTAGAAAACCGTTCCGACACCAACGACAACCAGCGCGATGGTTGCGATCTGGCCGGCGGTCGAGAATCCACCCGAAGGCTCGGCGAAACCAACCGTAGAGATCGTGATGATGGACAAATAGAGCGCATCGAGCAACGACAAATCCTCGATGACTGCATACGCAATGGTGCCACCAGCAGCCGTAACAACCAGAAGACCCATGCCCAGGAATAGTCGCCTTCGCCGTGTCATGGCCCCATCGTATGGGGGTTGGGCCGACTTTCAGACAACCCAAGTAGCTGGCCCGGGCTGGCCACGGGTTCGAGCAACCCGGTCGACCGGCGATAGCGCGCCAAAGGGAGGAGGCACATGCCCCCTCCCCCGGCGGATGAAATGCGTTAGCTAATGGTGAGTTACTTCGTGAACTTGAACAATGCGGTGTACGCCTGCCCGTCGATGAGCTGCACGGTCAGCTTGCGACACGTGTTGCCCCATCCCTTGTCTGACTTCCATACATAGTTGTATTGGTCGGCGACTGCGTCGTAGGACAGGCTGCTGTTACCTGCGTTGACTGTCTCCTCTACTGGATCCATCGGCGCTGAGGCATCGCAGGCGATCGGCTGTGATTTCGGGAATCCAGGGGCAAAGATATTGAGGCCCTGGTTGCCACCCAGACTGAACTTCACAGGGATGGCACTTCCCGCTTTCACCTGGTTGAACACGCCATTGTTCTCGATCGGCCGGAAGAATCCCGCGAAGTTGTAGATCACGTTGTAGCTCGCGGTTGCGGTTGCCAAGTTGCCTGCCTTGTCCGTGGCTGTGCACTCGACGCTCTTGGGACCGATGCTGCTGGTGTCGGGTGTGCCGCAGCTCGCGGTATCGACACCGGAGAGGCCGTCGGTCGCGTTCGGCCAAGCCGCGGCGCTGCCACCGAGAAGTACCGGAGTCGGCGACACGGTGGGAGCCAGACTCGGGGCGGTCTTGTCGATTCTGATACCGGAGACCGATGCCGTTGCTGACACGTTGCCAGCCTTGTCGGTGCATGTTCCGCCAGCGGACTCGTCGGCACCGTTGCTCGACAGCGTTACATCAGGGGCACAAGACGCGATTCCCGAGCCGGTGCCATCCTCGCCCGCGAAAGAGACGGTGACGTTGGTGTTGTTCCAGCCGTTGCCGTTCGGTACAGGTGACGCAGACGCGCTCGCCGTCGGGGCCGTAGCATCTCGTTTGATCGTCACGGACTGGGTGTTGGAGCCACCGAGGCTCGTCGCTGAACAGGTCAGGGTCTGGCCGGCCGTGTCCGCGTTGATCGTGGTCGGGCCGCACCCTGAGCTCGACGAGATAGCCGACTCGTTGTCGATGATGGTCCACGAGATGTTCACGTCACTGGTGTACCAACCGTTGTTACCAAGGGTTCCGGCCACGGTGGGCGTGATGACCGGAGGCGTGGTGTCGCATACCGCAACGGTCCAGTTCATCGTCAGGGTGGCGGCACGGGTCAGGACGCTAGTACCGTTGTTGGCAGTTCCGATGGCGGTGTATTCAACGGTCGCCGACTTTGTACCGGCTGGCCCAGCTCCCATCACTTTGACTCCCGACGAGACCGTGTCGGTACTCATCGTGTTCACGGTCAAATCTGCCCAGTCTGACGGAACGGTGATGCCGGCGTCGCCATCAAACGAAATCGTCACATTCGTGCTAGTCGGCGTTCCAACGGTTACCGATGCAGTAGACGAGTTTTTATAGATGTTGGGATTGCCGTTTGTCGTGCGCTTAAGGGCGAGCACGGCGCTCCTGGAGACTTCCTCGCCCACGCATACGGTGCCGAGGTTCATTGTTGGCTGAATACCGATAAGCGCGTCGCCGTCGACCTCGAGTTGGTCCGCGAACGCGATGCCGGAGATGGTCAAAGAAAAGGCTAGAGCGACCGCTAGCAGTGAAGAGGCTCTGTTGAGGCGCCGTGGGGCGGGTCGCCGCAGAATGCCGAGTCGTACTACGTTCAAAGTCTCCTCCAGGAGATCGTGGCGCTAGAGCGCCGGTTGTTGTGATACCGATGCCACGTTGTGTGGCAGGCACAGTTGTACGATCTCGCAGGGAGGTCGTCTATACCGGGGAGGCGGTATCTGCTCTACCGGACGGCGTGATTCGACTGCTACCGGGATCCGGTAGCTCTTTCAGTCGCTGTTGGAGGCAGCAAGCAGAACGAGGTCGCGGCGGCTGCTGACGTCGGCTTTCCGCATGATGTTCTTGACGTGTGTGCCTGCGGTCGACGGCGAGATGTACAGGGCATCGGCAATGTCCTTGTCAGACAATGTCCCGGTGACGATGACCTCGAGAACTTCTAGCTCACGAGCGGTCAATCCGAGCTCAGAAACGGACGTTGCCTGCGGAAACCGATCCGACAGGACGCCGACGATCTGTTCGGCGCGCCGAATCGGTCCTCCCACCTTGCGGAGCACCACCAGGCCGCCGACGCCGAACGCCATAGCCGCCAGCGATTGGAGCAGGACCCACTCCGAGATCAGGAAGTCACTGAGGGTTCCGCCGATCCATCCTTCGCGCACGGCCAGTAATAACGCCCGGGTCACGGCCCCGAGCACGAATGCGAGGCACATAGTCGCAAACCCCCACGAAAGGATGCGGATGCGCGACGAGGCATCGCTCACGGCGTTGCGAACTGCGAGGAAAGCGAGCACGCTGAAGATTGCGATGTTGACCAGTACAACGACGAAGAGAACCGTCGCCATGGGAACCTCCAGCTTTCCGACCCATTGTCAACAGTATCGGAAGGTAGCTCGCCGCCAAGGAGTGATTTCCAGACCCAAACGAGGATTAGCTCTTGTTGCCCGCCCGTGACTATCTGGCACTGCCATGTGCGATCCATCCCATGTTCCGCATCCGCGACGGTGAGAGAATTCGCACTATGCGTTCACCGTTTCCTCGACCATCGGGATGCACTCGCCGGTGCGATTGCTCTCATCCCAATAGGAAAAAGCACCGATGGGTCCATAGTCAGCAGGACCAATGACCCTGGCTCGTGGCGGCTGTGCTTCTTAAGTTCGAAGGATGACGAACGCCCCAGTCCTCCATGATCTGCCATGACCTACGCCACCATCGATGGAAATGAGGCGGCTGCGCGCATAGCTCATGCTGTTTCAGAAGTCATCGCTATCTACCCGATCACGCCCGCCTCCCCCATGGGTGAGCTCGCCGACGCGTGGTCGATGGCAGATCAGCGGAATATCTGGGGCGACGTTCCCGACGTCATAGAGATGCAAAGCGAAGCCGGTGCCGCCGGTAGCCTGCACGGAGCCCTGCAAGCCGGGGCGTTGACGACCACGTTCACAGCATCCCAGGGCTTGCTGCTGATGATCCCGAACCTCTACAAGATCGCCGGCGAGCTCACTGCCGCCGTCGTGCATGTCGCAGCGCGAACGGTGGCAACGCACGCATTGAGCATCTTCGGTGATCACAGCGATGTCATGGCGGTCCGTCAGACCGGCATGGCCATGCTGGCATCCGGATCGGTGCAGGAGGCTCACGACTTTGCCTTGATCGCCCACTCCGCAACACTCCGTTCCCGGGTTCCTTTCTTGCATTTCTTCGATGGCTTTCGGACCAGTCATGAGGTGACCAAGGTTTCGCTGCTGGACAGCGCCGTCATAGGCGAAATGATCGACGAATCGCTCGTCAACCAGCACCGGAAGCGGGGACTCAATCCCAACGCACCTGTACTGCGGGGCACGGCACAGAATCCTGACGTCTTTTTCCAGGCCCGGGAGGCATCCAATCCGTACCACGATGCGGTGCCCGGGCTTGTTCAGCAGGAGATGGACGCTTTCGCCGGGTTGACGGGCCGCAACTACGGCTTGTTCGATTACGTGGGCCACGCCGAGGCAGAGCGGGTTGTCGTCCTCATGGGTTCCGGAGCGGGGCCCGTCCGCGAGGTCGTCGAAGCGGGGGCGGCGAAGGGCGAGCGGATCGGGGCCGTCATCGTGCGCCTGTACCGCCCGTTCGACCGCGATGCGTTCGTATCAGCGCTACCGACCCCGGTGAAGTCGGTCGCGGTGCTCGATCGAACCAAAGAACCGGGAGCGGTTGGGGAACCACTGTATCAAGACGTCGTATCGGCTCTCGTCGAATCTGACCTTCGGCCGATGCCCCTGGTCGTAGGAGGTCGGTACGGACTCTCATCCAAGGAGTTCACGCCGGCCATGGTCTTGTCTGTGTTCGATGAGCTCTCAAAAGAGACTCCCCTCCCCCACTTCACCGTTGGAATCGTGGACGACGTTTCCCGCCTCAGCCTCGAGGTGGATCCTCAATCCTGGTCTGAGCCGGCCAGCGTGTCTCGCGCAGTCTTCTACGGGTTGGGAGCCGACGGCACGGTGGGTGCCAACAAGAACTCCGTCAAGATCATCGGGGAAGAAACGGACCTGTTTGCGCAGGGATACTTCGTCTACGACTCCAAGAAATCCGGATCCCGCACGACATCCCATCTTCGTTTTGCCCCGGACCCCATCCATTCGACATATCTCATCGAGGAAGCTGATTTCGTGGCATGCCACAATTTCGGGTTTCTGGACCGCTTTCCGATGCTCGACATTGCTGCTCAGGGCGCGACCTTTCTGCTCAACAGTCCGTACCCCGCCGACTCGGTATGGACACATATACCCACCGATGTGCAGCGTCAGATAATCGACAAAGAGTTGGAGATGTGGGTCGTTGATGCCAATCGGGTGGCGCGCGAAGCCGGAATGGGAGGACGAATCAACACCGTCCTCCAGACGTGCTTCTTCGGCCTGGCAAAGATCATCGAGGCACAAGATGCCATCGCAGCGATCAAGGCATCGATCCAAAAAACGTACGGCAAGCGCGGCCAAACCGTCGTCGATCGCAACAGTGCGGCCGTAGACGCCGCGCTCGATGCATTGGAGCGGGTCGACGTCCCCTCGGAGGTAACGGCGGGAAGGAGTATGCGGCCAATAGTTCCGCCCGAGGCAGTCGTGGAGCGGGTGACCGAAGCAGTCATGGCCGGAGCCGGAGACCTGTTACCGGTGAGCGCGCTGCCGGTCGACGGAACGTTCGAAACCGGGAGCGCCCGTTGGGAGAAGCGCACGATCGCCGACGAGATCCCCATATGGGATCCCGAAATCTGCATTGATTGTGCGCGCTGCGCGCTGGTGTGTCCCCACGCAGCCATTCGTCTCAAAGTCGTCGATAGCGATCGCGTGCTTTCCGATGCGCCTCCATCCTTCAAGAGCAAACAATGGGAGAAAAGCGAAGAAGAACGGCTGATCGTCCAGGTCGCTCCCGATGACTGCACCGGCTGCGGAGTATGCGTGAGCATCTGTCCTGCCAAGAGCAAAGAGATCGTCAAGCACAAAGCCATCGACATGGAGCCGATCACGGCCCACCTCTTGGACGAGCGGGCGAATTTCGAGTTCTTTCTCTCGCTTCCCGAATCAGACAGAAGCGAGCTTCGGCTCGATTCGGTCAAGGGCTCACAGCTCGCAGAGCCGCTGTTCGAGTTTTCGGGAGCGTGCTCCGGCTGTGGTGAAACGCCCTACTTGAAGTTGATGAGTCAGCTATTTGGAGATCGCGTTGTTGTCGCCAACGCCACCGGCTGCTCGTCCATATACGGCGGCAATCTCCCCACCACGCCGTGGACGAAGGATGATGCCGGTCGAGGCCCTGCCTGGTCCAATTCTCTATTTGAGGACAACGCCGAATTCGGTCTCGGTATGCGGCTGGCGATCGATCACCACGAGTCCAGTGCCCGACGTCTCTTGGAGAGCATGGAGGAGAGTATCGGCGGATTGGCTCGCGACGTGTTGGAGGCAGACCAAAGCACAGAGGCAGGTATCGCGAAACAACGCGACCGTATCACGGAATTGAACGGTCTCCTGACGACCATGGAATCCGGTGATGCGAGAAGGCTCGCTGAGCTGACCGAATATCTGGTCAAGACCGGAGTCTGGATCGTGGGGGGCGACGGCTGGGCATATGACATCGGGTTCGGAGGTCTGGACCACGTCCTCGCATCGGGACGGGACGTCAACATCCTGGTACTCGATACCGAGGTCTACTCCAACACGGGAGGCCAGACTTCGAAAGCGACTCCCCGGGCAGCCACCGCCAAGTTCTCTGCTGGCGGAAAGACAACCCGCAAGAAGGATCTGGGAATGATTGCGATGTCGTATGGCGGTGTCTATGTGGCCCAGATCGCCATGGGGGCAAATATGACACAAACGGTCAAGGCGTTCGCCGAAGCCGAAGCCCACCAGGGCCCCTCGCTGATCATCGCCTATAGCCCCTGCATCGCGCATGGCTACGACCTCGGAGACATGGCTGCGCATCAGAAAATGGCAGCCGATAGCGGATATTGGCCCCTCTACCGGTTCGATCCGGGAAGAGAGACGCAAGGCGACCACGCACTGCACCTCGACAGCCGCAAACCCAAGATCCCCTTCAAGGAGTTTGCGAACACAGAAGCCCGGTTTGCCATGCTCGCCCGATCGCAACCCGAAGTGGCGGCGCGGCTTTTTGAGGCGGCTCAACAAGACATCGACGATCGCTGGCATCTCTACGAGCAGATGGTGGAAGTCGAGCGAACAGCTCGATTCGGAGATATAGAGGAGTAAGCATGAAAACGGATTTGACGACAACGTATCTCGGCTTGACCCTCAATCATCCGGTGGTGGCTTCAGCCGGACCGCTCACAGGACGGATCGATACCCTGCGCGAGCTCGAGGCGGCCGGCGTGGCCGCCGTGGTTTTGCCTTCGCTGTTCGAGGAGCAGCTGGAACACGACGCGATGAATGTGGATCTCGGGCTCGAGTATGGGGCCGGCTTTCAGCCCGAAGCCGCCACCGGCTATTTTCCTGAACTCGATGACTACAACACCGGCCCGGACGAATACCTCGACCTGATCCGGAAGGCCTCATCGGCATTGTCGATTCCCGTCATCGGAAGCCTGAACGGCGTCAGTACAGGTGGATGGACGTCGTATGCACGTCAGATCGAAGAAGCTGGAGCGGCGGCTTTGGAGCTCAACATCTATCTGGTCGCCAGCGATATTTCGATGCCCGGTTCCGCCGTCGAAGAGCAGTATCTGCACCTCGTGCGAGAAGTCAAGAATTCGGTCACTATCCCGCTCGCGGTCAAGATCGGCCCCTATTTCAGCTCTCCCGGGCATATGGCTCATCGCCTGGTCGAGGCAGGAGCCGACGGGCTCGTATTGTTCAACCGCTTCTACCAACCCGACATCGATCTCGAGCAACTCACGGTCGCGCCCAACCTCAGGCTGAGCACATCCGTAGAGTCGTTGCTTGCGTTGCGATGGATAGGAATTCTGCGATCGACCATGACAGCATCGCTGGCCGCAACCACCGGCATCCATACGGGGGCGGATGCGATCAAGATGGTTCTCGCAGGCGCCGACGTCACCATGATGACCTCGGCTCTCCTCGAAAACGGCCCCTATCACGTCTCCGAAGTCGTAGCGGAGATGACCCAGTGGTTCAGCGAGCGCGAGTACGCCTCAGTCAAGCAAGCTCGCGGCAGCGTGAGCCGCGCCGCGGCCGCCGATCCCACCGGATATGAGCGCGCCAATTACATGAAGACGCTGAAGTCGTACGCACCAAACGCCATCAGCCGATTCTGGTTGACAGACCCCGAGGATCAGGCCGGGATGATCAACCGCCAGCAGTAGTGGGCCGCCGGTCGTTCCCATCGGCCTCGGGAGCGCCTTCAAGCCTCTGAGTTTCGATCGACGATGGGCTAGCCGCTCAGGCGATTCTGGAAAGCAACGCTGTCAAATGGAGTTGATGGGGTTGCCCAACCGCACCCATCAGCACCCGGTACCGCATCGAATCCCCGTCAACCGACAAGGAGCGTTGCACCGTGGTCACTTCCTTGGCTGTCGGCGTGGTCACCACCGTAGTCGTGGTGAGTTCAATCGACTGCCCGTGAATCTCACCGCTGTGGAGTTCGAGGATCCCACTTGGTTGGGCGAGGACCAACTCCAACCTCGAGCCTCCCGCCGGGCGGAAATAGCCCGTCTCGGAGTGAAGGGGTTCCCCGGTTCCTTCTCGTTTTGTCTTCTGCCCATAAGCGACGAACGGTTTCCCAATATGGCTGTACGTCGCGGTCTCTTCATACGCAAAATCGTCGATCGTCGGATACTCACCCAACCCGGAACCTGCCCACGTGCCGAGGAGAAACGAGAGGGCTTGCAGATCAGGATGGATCGACGCCCGGGTCACGATTCTGCGATGGCGACGCCGCGTTCCACCGCAGCAATCAGCTCACTTCGCAGGTCGGCCGCCGCCACAATACGATCGACCGACCCGACGTCTCTGGCGCGTTCGATCGTATGGATGGCATCGAACTCGTCGGCAACCTCTCCCAGCTTTTCGGCGTAGACGGTTTGGCGAAGCTCGGCCAATTCAGCCCGCATCGCGCCTACATCACTCCCGGCTAGCTCGCTGATCCTCGCTTCCAGCCGTTGCACAAGCGGGTCACTGTCCACCCTTTGCTTCACTTCCCTCGCGAATACGACCGCAGCCGCCGGAGCTCCACCCAACACCGATGCGTACGATCCCTCGACGGCCAACACCTGCATGTTGTCATGGAGGGCACCGGAAAACACAACGAACGCTCCGCCGTGGTAGCGAGAGACAACACAGAAGACAATGGGTCCGTCGAAGTTGACGATCGCTCGACCGATTTCGGCACCGTATTCGAGCTGAAGCCTGGCGAGAGACTCGGGCGAGCCGTCGAAACCAGACAGATTCGCCAATACGACGAGAGGCCGACTTCCGCTGGCCGCGTTGATTCCCCTGGCGACCTTCTTCGAAGAGAGGGGAAACAACGTACCAGCGGACCACGTATCGGGTCCATCAGCGGGCAAGATTCCATGTCGAGCCATAGGACGTGATTCAACACCGATCAGGCAGACGGGCCGCCCCCCCAAAAACGCGTCCCAGACGACCCCGGTCTGGGCATCCCGCATCGATTCCCAGCGCTCGAGCGGGTCTCGATCTTGATCGGCCACGGCTCTCATGAGGGTGCGTATGTCGAACGGTTTCTTACGATCGGGATTGGTTTCGGCAGAGAAGATGTCGCCGACCGTTGTGAAATCGACTCCTTCGGTGTGGTGTGGATACGTGCGGATGTCCCGGTCTATGGGGTCGATTGAGGGCGCCTTTCGAGGGAACCGCTCGCCGGGGGCAACGTAGCTGTGCTCGTAATACCGGAACAGCACCCAGCAGGCCTCGGCAACGTCCGAAGCCCAGTACTGAGCCTGACCATTGGGGCCCATGATCCGGTCATAGCCGCCGATGCCAAAGTTGTCTTCGGCCGACACCCCTCCGCTCACGTCGAGCGCTTGCTTTCCTGTCAAGACCATGGCGCTGTCCGGAGTCATCACGAGGATGCCTTTGGTGTGGTCGAGCATGGTGGCTTCGGCGTTCCAGTAGGGCTGGGCGCCCACGTTGATACCGGCAACGATGACATGAATCGCGCCGCCTGCCTGCGTGAAGGTGATGATCTCTCGCAACACGCGTGCGATCCAATCCATGTTTTCGGTGCCACTGTCCATCGAGATTCGCGCACCGGACGACACGGAGAACCACTCAACAGGCAGATCGCGCTCTCCCGCCAGTCTGAGTGCGCCGATGATCATCCGGCATTCGGCTTCTGCGATCGAACCGAGCGACTTGGTCGGGTCACCCAGAATGGCCACCCGGGTCATACCCTCTGGATATCGATCCGTGATCGTCGTCACGAGGCCGGCCACGACGCCAGAGCTGTTGCCGCCCTCCTCCCGTTCGACAGCAACGAACTCCCCGTCGTCATCGAGATCGAATTCGACAAATGAGCCCTTGTCCCCGGTCAGCATCGGGATGATTTCATAGGGGTAGATCGCGCCCCGGCGTCGCGACGACAGAACCCGCTGTGTGTAGGGATCAACGGGTTCAATCGGAGCGGTCGAGGGCGGGGACATATCGAGCGATAACCCGACGCCCTCTTGGACATACAACCGGAGTTCCAGTTCGTTGGGCTCTCCCCCTTCGGGATCCGCCGTCTTGAAGCTCACAACTACCTGATCGAGTCCGATCCCGTCGGTCATGGGCGCCAAACGCCGTGCGACCCCGGCCATGTCGTCGAACGGGATATCCGAAACCGGTGACACGTGCAGAAGCACCCGATTGAGCTCGAGCCTCCGGTTCTGCGGTCGCTCGGCCTGAGCTCGCCGGATTCCATCGAGACAGGCAGCCAGCACGTGTTCGAGCTCGGGTAATCCACTTGTGCGTCCGTCGCTGTCGAGGACCGGCGTGATATCCCTCACCTCCGCCACGGCGATCAACCGCTGATCGCGAGGGTTGTCGATCGCCGTGCAATGAAACAGATAGGTTTCGTCGGGCGATGGCAGGCGGCTCAGTGAGAACTTCTCCAGCCGCCAAAGTTGAAGCCGGCGCGCAATCATTGGCTGTAGCCCGCGAAATACGGTCTCCTCAAAGAAGCCGTCACGACCGTTGCGAATGGTGAAGTTCTCAACCCCGCCGTCCGGGTCACACGTCGTCACGGCGATACGGCGAGTGTGGTCTGGAAAATCGGATTGGAGCACGAGCCGGGTGAGATCGTCTGCCATTTGATCGCTGTCGTAGATGGGTTCTTCGAGACGTAGGTATATGTCGCACAGCACTGGACGATCCAACCTGGACGCCACCAACTCCGAAAGCTTCAGTAGGGCATCCGCAATATTCGACCCGTCAGCCCGGAGCGCGATCACGCGACGGGGTTGTCCCGAACGAAAGTATTCGGCGACTGCTATGGGGTATCCGTCCACAGATTCGAGTTCGATATCACCGAGGTCACGGTTCTTGTAATAGCGCCTTGTCATCACCTCGAGGAATGGATCGGTGTCACCGCTCATCGGTTCATCGGTCAGGAGTTCGATAATTGCCCTCGGGCACCGAACCAGCTCTGCGATTTGTTGTTCGTGGGCCGGTCCGTCTGGCTGGCTCCTCAAGGCAGCGAGAACGTCTCGCATCTCCTGGATCACTTGCTCTGCAGATGCTCGTATGACCGGCTCGTCGAATGTACGAAATCGGAGGCTACGGGCCAGGTCACCGATGATCGGAAATCGCACCTGGGTGGTAGTTATCAAGTCCCCCAGAGCGGTGCGCAGCCTCTCTTGCATCTCGGTATTGACGTCGTCGAGCTCGATTGGTTCGCTGTTGAGAATCGCACGGATCATGGGCACCGTGTCCTGTGATCGCTGCTGGGCTCGAAAGATCCCGAATACGGCCGTTTCGAGATCGGGACCCTGCTCGAGATCGTGTTTCCCAAAATGAGCGAGCGCCCGCAAGAGCTTGACTCGAAACGACTCCGGCAGGCCCTCCGCATCGACATCAAGGGATCGCAAATACCTGTGGAAATACTCCTGCTCGCTGTGTTCGACCGAACGTTCTGAGGTAGATGACGCACGATTGCGGCTGAGTGCGAGCACGTCCGTGAACGCTCCTAGGAGAGCCAGCTCCGCCTCGAGGATCTCCTCGTGGTCGGTGTCAACGCTCCCCCGCACCACCTCGTACTCCGATGCCCACGATGCGATCCGCTCGGGTTCGAGGTCGTACCCCACGGCGGCCCACTTGAGCCGTTCGAGAAGATCCATGATCCGGTCCTTGCCCGTCGGGACGCCAGCAGAGTCCCGGGTGAGCTCGTCCAACGAGACGCGCGGCAACAGCGTGGCGTCTTCGTCATCTTCTGCGAACTGTTCGAGACGGATCAGCGGAGCACCGGCATCGACCTGTGTGTTCGATCCGACCAGGACTTCTCTGACCCGGCCTGCAAACGGGGCATTCAGCGTGGTCTCCATCTTCATCGACTCCACCACAAGCAGCGCCTCGCCCTTCTTCACGTCGGAGCCTTCCTTCGCCGTAACGGAGACAACGAGTGAAGGGGCAGGGGCCCGGACCACCCCGCCCTCGTCACGGGAGATCCGGTGGGCGACCCCCTCCACTTCTACGAGATGGTCGACGCCGTGGATGACCGAGGTGGTCGCAAAGATTCGACCATTGATGATCAGTCTCGATTCGACCCGGCCGACCCGTTCGACGTCGACCTCAACCGAGACTCCGTCGAGGCCGACCTGGAATCGGGTTGGGCTCAGTCGATGTACCGACACCTGGTAATTCTCGCCGCGGTATGCGCAGTCGATATCTTTGCCGACCGTTGTCACCGCGCTCGGTCGTCCACGGTCCGCAGACGCCAGGAACGCCGCCCGTTCTGTCGCGGTCTCAGCTTCCCAGGCATCGATCATCGCAATGATCAAGGCAACGTTCCCATACGCCAGGTTGATGTGCTCACCTGCGGCTGTCAGGCGGTCTACCCATCCCGTGTCGACGTCGCCGGAAACCAGCTCGGGTCGAGAGATGAGGTCGAGGAGAAATGGCTTGTTGGTAGTGCCGCCTTCGATCACCACGGTTGTGTGAGAAAGCGCTCGCGCCAGCCGTCTGCGAGCTTCGTCCCGATCGCGTCCCCAGGCAATGATTTTCGCGATCATGGCGTCGTAGTCAGAAGGAATCTCATCACCCTCCGCGACCCCGGTGTCAACCCGGACCCCTGGGCCGGCCGGGAAACTCAGGACCTCTATCACGCCAGGCGCCGGTGAAAACCCACGCTCGGGGTCTTCAGCATTGAGTCGCGCCTCAATGGCGTGACCGAATTCGGCCGGAGGACTGCCGTCGAGTCGTTTCCCCGCGGCCAGTTCGAGTTGTAGCTTCACGAGATCCAGACCGGTGGTGAGTTCCGTGACGGGATGCTCGACCTGCAGCCGGGTATTCACCTCCAGGAATGAGAACCGTTTTCCGTCCGGTTGGTATAGAAACTCGACCGTTCCGAGATTGCGGTATCCGGCGGCTTTTGCCAGCGCTACTGCCGCCTCCCCCAGCTCGGTGACCTGATCGCGGTCCAGAGCCACCGATGACGACTCCTCGATCACCTTCTGGTGTTTTCGTTGGACGCTGCAGTCGCGAACACCCAGTGCCCAACAATTGCCATGATGGTCGGAGGCAATCTGCACCTCGACGTGGCGGGCTCCGGTGACCACCCGCTCCATGAACACAGTCGGATCTCCAAAGCTCGAGGCAGCTTCGGCGCTTGCCCTGGCAAATGCGTTTGCTGCCTCTGACGCCGCGTTGACCCGCCGAATACCCCGACCTCCCCCTCCGGCGGCGGCTTTCACCATCAAGGGATAGCCGATGCGCTCGGCGTGTGCCAGCGCATCTGCTTCGTTGAGAACCGGACCGTTGCTCCAATCGGCGACAGGTACGCCCACGCTCTCGGCAAGGGCCTTCGCCCCGATCTTGTCTCCGAGACGCCGCATGACGTCCCCGGGGGGACCGATGAAGGTCACTCCGAGATCGGCACACAGATCCGCAAACTCGGGGTGCTCCGCTACAAAGCCCCAACCAACCCAGGCAGCGTCGGCCTGTGATTCGATCAGGGCTCGGGTCAGAGCGTCGTAGTCGAGATATGGATTGCCGTTGTCTGAAGAGATCCGCACCGCTTCATGAGCTTCTCGCACGAACATTGCCTTGCGTTCGGCCTCGGTGTGCAGTGCGATGGACCGGAGATCGTGCGGTTCCTCGCGAGCGATTTCGTCCACTGCGTGAATGAGGCGCATGGCTGCTTCGCCGCGATTGATGATGGCGACCCG
>JAHEJY010000048.1 GCA_024638625.1 Actinomycetes bacterium | reverse complement strand
ATTACTGCTCCGGGTCTGATCGCGGTGGTCCGCTCGGAGGCGACAATGGACGGTGGAGTACCCATGGCGGACAAAGCGTGGCCAGGGGCAGAATCGAACTGCCGACCCCAGGTTTTTCAGACCTGTGCTCTGCCAACTGAGCTACCTGGCCAGTCGCCGCCGGGTTCGGTGAACGGGTCGGCGTCTGTTAAACGGCCAGAACGGGGAGCAGCGATTGCTGGTCCCTGTTGCTGATCGTTCGGCGGGGACGACGGGATTTGAACCCGCGACCTCCGGCTTGACAGGCCGGCGTGAACTCCTGGCTTCACCACGCCCCCGAACGTGCCCCCAGGGGAATTCGAATCCCCGTTACCGCCTTGAAAGGGCAGCGTCCTGGGCCGCTAGACGATGGGGGCGCGCACGATTGAGCATCTTAGTTGTGGCCGGTCAGATTAGCGCCGGTGATGGCAGTGGCCCAGTTGTTCGACCTAATTGAGTCATCATGGCGGGCGAGGCGCCATAATGGTGCCGTCCGACCGTATCAAAAGGAGTACACGTGCAGGAGTTCACAGGGCCCGGGGAACGATCAGTCGACCCCGAAGACAATGCGATCGCGGCGTTTTTCGCAATTGCGAAGGAACACCCTTCTCGTACCGCTCTTGCCTATCGCGAGGGAGACAGGTTCGTCGACATGCCGGTGAGCAAGCTCGCGGAGGAGGTCCGTTCAATTGCCAAGGGCTTCATCGGCCTCGGTATCGAACCGGGCTCGCGGATTCTGATCCACTGCCGAACCCGGATCGAATTCACGTATATCGACTTCGCCATCTGGGCGGCCGGATGTATCACCGTACCGATCTACGACACGTCGTCGACCGAGCAAATCGAGTGGATCGCCAGTAACTCGGGCGCCATCATGATGATCTCCGAGACTCCCGAAATGGCTGCCGCTTTTGAGGCCGGACGCCACCTCGCCCCATCTGTGCAGCATGCTTTTGTGATCGACGAAGGTGGTCTCGACGCCATCCGGTCGGCCGGCGAAGGCGTTTCCGATGAGGCCGTCGACGAACGGGTTGCGGCCATCACCCACGATGACCTGGCAACGTTGGTGTACACCTCGGGCACTACCGGAAACCCGAAAGGTTGTGAGCTCACGCACCGCAACTTCATATGGAGCGTCCGTCAGGCGACGGCTCATTTGCCGGAACTCTTCGTCGAGGGTGCCAGCACGATCATGTTCTTGCCGCTGGCTCATATCTTCGCCCGCGTCGTTCAGGTGGCCTGTGTTGCCACCGGCGTGCGCCTTGGGTACTCGACGGGCATTCCGCAGTTGGTGGAGGAACTCGGCATGTTCAAACCGACGTGGCTGTTCTCCGTGCCTCGCGTATTCGAGAAGGTATATAACGCATCTGCGCAGCGAGCCCATGCCGACGGCAAAGGCAAAATCTTTGATCGAGCGGCCCAGGTTGCGATCGACTTCTCGACGGCCGAAGAAAGCGGAGGCGCCGGACTGGGATTAAAGGTCCAACACAAGGTGTTTGATGCGCTCGTCTATTCGAAACTGCGGGATGCATTGGGAGGCGAGGTGAAGCACGCGATTTCAGGGGCGGCTGCCCTTGGTGAGCGACTGGGGCACTTCTACAACGGGATCGGCGTGATGGTGCTCGAAGGCTATGGGCTCACCGAGACCACCGCTGGAGCCACGGTCAACACTGTGCCGCATCGCAAGATCGGAACTGTTGGACGGCCCATCGCCGGGTGCACAATCAAGATTGCAGACGACGGCGAAATCCTCATCAAGGGTGGCAATGTGATGCTCGGCTACTACGAGAACGAAGCAGCCACCAGCGAGGCGATTGGCTCAGACGGTTTCTTCCATTCGGGCGACATCGGCGAGCTGGACGACGACGGATTCCTACGCATCACAGGTCGCAAGAAAGAGATCCTTGTCACTGCGGCCGGAAAGAACGTCGCCCCGGCGGTGTTGGAGGATCGCATTCGTGCCCATGCATTGGTCAGCCAGTGCATGGTGGTTGGTGACGGCCAGAAATTTATTTCAGCGTTGGTCACGATCGACGAGGATCACTTTCCGCACTGGGCAGAGAGCCTGGAAAAGAACGGTTCCATTGCCGATCTCATCGACGATCACGACCTGCGTGCTGCAATAGGAGCCGCCATCGAGGAAGCAAACGGTGCCGTGTCGCGAGCCGAGTCAATTCGTGAGTATCGGATTTTGCCGTCCGATTTCAGTATTGAAAGCGGCGAGATGACCCCGAGCTTGAAGGTGCGACGCATGGTCGTTGCCGAAAAGTACAAAGACGTGATCTCGGCGATCTACGCCGAGTAGTCGAAGTTGTTCTCGCAGTCTGCGAATGCCGGGAGCAGGGCGTCCTTCTCCGACACGGAGATTCTTTCTGGCGGGACGACCCAGTCGATATCGAGATCAGGGTCGTCCCAGCGGATGCCACCCTCTGCTTCTTTGTTGTAGAAATTGTCGCACTTGTAGCTGAAGACAGCTGTCTCGCTGAGTACGACAAAGGCGTGGGCAAAGCCGCGTGGCACGTACATCTGTAGATGGTTTTCTCCTGACAATCGAGTGGAGAACGATTCGCCAAAGGTGGGTGAACCTCGACGTAGGTCAACCGCGACGTCCAGTACCTCCCCCGAAACGACCCTCACCAGTTTTGCCTGTGCCCAGGGCTCGAGCTGGTAGTGCAAGCCCCGCAGTACACCGTGGCCGGAAAACGACTCGTTGTCCTGGACGAACGGCCTCGTTATACCGGCTCCGGTCCAGGTCTGTTCGTTGAAGCTCTCAAAAAAGTGACCCCTGTCGTCCGAGAACACCCGCGGTGTGAACAGCACCAGGTCCGGTATGGAAGTAAGTTCGATCGGCATCGCCGACGAGGCTACCGGGCAGCGTGCGCCGTCCGGCGCCGGCCCGAGATAAGTGCTACCGTCGAAACCGTCGACAGCACCTAGGAGAAGTCATGGATTTTGCAGAAATGATCGAACGGGCAGCTGCCCACGCCGAGGATGTGGTCAAGGGGATCGGGCCATCACAGTTGGATCTCCCCACGCCGTGCGCCGACTGGGATGTACGGGCTCTGGGCAACCACCTGACGGGCTTTCTGGCGTTTTCGGCCAATGCAGCCCGTCGAAAAGAAGGTGGAGGCGGTGGGGACGCTCCCGATTTCGCGGGTTCCGACAACTGGTCAGAAGCCTTTTCGGCGATGGCAAACGAGCTAGCCGCCGCGTGGAAAGAGGATGGCGCTTTGGAAGGAGACATGCGGTTCGGAGAGGACATGATGGATGCCACGGCAGCAGCGTCTGTGACCATTGAAGAGCTCGTGATCCATGCCTGGGATCTGGCATCGGCGACGGGTCAGAATTATCAGGCCGACGACGATCTGACGCATGTCGCCCTCCAGGTGGTTACCGGTGGCCAATCGTCCGAGAACGACTTCTATGCACGTCCGAAGGAGATCGATGAGAACGCCCCCATCTTTCATAAGGCGCTGGCCATGAGCGGCCGCGCCCCGGATTGGAAGCATCTCGGACCCATGACGCAAGGTCACGACTGACCTCGCACTCACGGTGTCAGCTGATTGCTAGACGGACTCACTGCGGCTCGTGCGAGCACGAGCGGGAAAACCTATCACCGCTTGTGTCGTGACCGGCCCTTATCCTCCCGCCATGGTTGCGTCTGTACCCAAACTCAGAAGAGCCATCAGGAACAAAGCTCCGGGCATCGGTTTCGAGCAAGAATTGTGGGACGCCGGGCACGAGGTCGTGGTCGGGATAGACGAAGTCGGTCGGGGAGCCTGGGCCGGTCCGATATCGGTCGGCGCCGCAGTTGTTCCCAAGGAACGTCGTGTCTACAAGGTCCGCGATTCAAAGATGTTGACCGAAGAAGAGCGCGAGGCCTTGTTCGATCGAATCTCGAGCTGGGTCGAGGCCTGGGCGGTTGGTCACGCCACCCACACCGAATGTGACGAGCTGGGGATGTCAGAGGCTCAAATCGTGGCTACCCGGCGAGCGCTTGATGGCCTCGGGCTCGAACCTTCATACGCTCTCGTCGACGGCAAGTGGGACTTCGTCAAAGTTATGAGGACCAGACGAATCGTCCGGGGTGACGCCAAAAGCCTCTCGATTGCCGCAGCTTCGATTCTGGCCAAGGTGACCCGGGATCGTCTCATGCGTGAGGTCGCCGAAGAGCATCCGGGCTACAACTTCGAGAACAACAAGGGTTATCCCTGCCCGATCCAGAAGGACGCGTTGGCTGAGCGGGGGCCGACCAGTATCCACCGGCGCAGTTGGGCATTCATGGACAACCTGGTTGACGATCGGTTCGAACGCTACGTTCGGCCAGATCCGCAAATGAGCTTGTTCGAAGCCGAAGCCGGTTAATCCACTTCCATCATCTTTTCCGGTGTCATGAGCTCGTAGAACTCGATCCAGCTGGCCGAGGTCAGCTCACTTACCTTCGCGTACAGCTGGCCTGCGCGTGACGGGCTCGGGACGACATCGCTGCGGTAGGGACTGGCAATGATGTCTTCGGTCCACTCCATGTAGACCCGGTTCTTTTCTCCCGGGACTGTCCCGCTGTTGAAATAGACACGCGACGGCGATCGTTTGTCGACCGACTCGTATTCTTCGCCCATTGCCTGTACCAAGGAGGCAACCTGGCGGGTCGCGCTGCCTTCCACTTCCCACACGCGTCTGATGACGTACACAATTCCTCCTAGATCTTTCAGCGAAGCTAGCGGACCCTCATCCGCGAGGTCGACCCATGCGACTGATGCGCGGTTGTTGATGCGACACCGCCGATCGATCCGATACCCACGGAGCAACCGGAGCGGACGTGATCTGGGCGAGGGTGAGCAGCACCGTGTCATAGTTCACCCGCCATCCCGCAAAGTCGGTCCAGGCCTGCTCCTGGTCGTCGGTTACGGGACAACCGACGGCGGCAAGTTGTCTGACGACCTCGTCGAATTCTTTCCTCGAGATCGAAATCGGGTCGTGGGGCTGTGGATCGGGGTCGTAATTGACTCCGTAGATGTCTGCGATGTTTCTCAGAGAGAGGAAACCAGCCCTGATACATACGGCGGCTGATCCGGTCGCCTGCTGCGGCAGCACCGCCATGGTCAGTGAGGCTGAGTCGAGAATCGTCCCTGCTGCATTGATCCATGAGCGTCTCGGATCGGGCGATCTGAACAGCGACAACATTGGGAACGTCGTATGTGATTCCTCGATGTCGGCAAACCAACTCTCCCACGTCAACCAATAGCTGTCCAACTGGTCCAACCAACCGATCCTGTAGTGCCGGAGCAAGAACTCGAGCGCTGACGGGGGATCTCCGGCGCGGACCTCTAGCTGTGTGACGTGGGTTTCGCGCCTGGAAAACGCTCCATACAGCGAGGGCAGAAAGGTGATCAAGAGGGCAATGATGATGAGTCCGATCGTCGCCTCGCTGAAGGCGAGTATTCGGTGCGTAAGTGACTCGGCCGGGGCGAAACCGAGTGTGGTGATCGACGATCCGCTGAGATGGAAGGCGTCGTCGAACCCACCGACCCCGGTGGCCCAATAGAGAAGTGTGAAGCCGAGAGCGACCAGGATGACCCAAACGACTGGAAGCACGAGGAGCCCGATCGGGGCGATCAGCGCCAGAATGCGGTCCCTGGCGGAGTAGGTCTTGGCGACGTTCGACAATCGTCCCAGCAGGGCGAAGACGAACAGAAAAACCGATCGGGTGATGATGCTCTGGCTGTTGCGGGGGAGCACAACGGTCTTGACCGCTGACAGGAGGACGGCTCCCACGAGAGCGGCGCCGATCAATGCTGCGAGAACCTCCACGATGGGAGGTTACCGATGAACGAACGACGGTACCTTCTCGTACCGCTGTGCAGCCATATGAGCCGTGCGAAAGCTACCGGATCGGTGGCCATTCCGCGGACAGGGTCGGATCCTCGGGGACGTACACAACCCAGATGCGCTCGCCGAGGTCATAGCGTTTGATCTCGCGGTTAAAGGACTTGCGAACACCGGTGTGGACCAGACCATTGGCTTCGAACTCATATTTCATCATGAATGGACTGCGGCCGTTGACTTTGTACGACGTGTCCTTGCCGATCCAGACGACCGTTGCCGGCGCCGAAACGCCTTCCCGCCACGCGACGAGCCGTTTTTTGGCAGCCTTCACCCCGCTGGAGCCGATAGCGATTCCGAACGCAACGAACGACCCGGGGAGTAGCGCTGCGAACCACTGACCTCCGGCCACGAGCGCAATCAACATGATGCCGGAGATGGTGCACCACAGGATCGCAAACATGGCGAGCGGATTGCGGTAGCTGTACGCCGTGCCCATGAAGTCGACGTTCCTCGGGGGCGGCGCAGGTTCTCCGCCCACCGGAAGGTCGTTTCGACGCGGACGGAACGAACGCTGCTCAGAGGCCTTCTTCTTGTTCTCAACAGTCTTGTTTCGTGGCGATGCGAACAGATCTTCGGAATCCCAACGTCTCCGTTGTAGTTGCCGGGAGGGTGCTGGCTCATTGACGGCTGGGGCGTTGTCCCGTGGCGGGTCGATGACATCAGGGACCACGGTGAGCGGAACCAGACCTTCGGCTCTTATCTGAGCCTGAGCTTCGTCCTCGGTGCGCGCAGAGATCTGTCCGGCGATCAAAGTCCCGTCCATATCGGTTGCTTCGTATGCATATTGCATACATCCAGTATCGACGCTCTGCGGCAACGGCTGGAGGCTCATATCGCAAATCAGGGCGCTGTCAAATCTTGACGAAATGCTCTAGGTGATAGCGCACCGATCAGCGATACTTGGCCCATGAATGACATGAAGAAGTCCTGGGAGAAGGCCGGCTCCAAGCTTTCGGCCCTGGGACTCAAACTCAAGTATCACTTCGAGGAGGAGCGTTCCGGGGATGCCGACGATGAGGACGATGATGTCGTCCGAAACGCGGTCGAGAAGCTCCGCGAGGCGTTTGATGATGCGTTTGACGCGATCGAGAATGCTGCGAAAGATCCAGCAGTCAAGGACGACGTGAAGATGTCGGCCTTGCTGCTTCGCGATGCTCTGGCGGAGACATTCTCCGAGGCCGGTGAAAGCATGCGCAAGGCCTTCAGCAAACTCGACCGGGACCATGAAGACGAGTCACAAGGCGAATTGCCCGAACCGGAAGGCTCCGATCCGGCGGCCGGCTAGCCGCACTCGCAGTTACGATCCGATAGTCCCGGACACTTAGGAGGACCGATTGGAATCTTCTGCAGATATCGGCGTGGTCGGATTGGCCGTCATGGGGCGCAATCTGATCATGAACATGAACGACCACGGTTTTGTCGTCGCGGCCTACAACCGGACCACCGAACGTGTAGACGAGTTCCTCGAGGGTGACGCCGCCGGATCGGATGTTGTCGGGGTTCACAGCCTCGAAGATCTCGTCGAGGTTCTGAAACCACCTCGCCGGGTAATGCTCATGATCAAGGCGGGTGATCCGGTCGACAAAACCATCGACACGCTTTTGCCCCTTCTGGAATCGGGCGACATCATCATCGATGGTGGGAACTCGCTTTTCACGGACACGATGAAACGAACGGCCAGAGTTGAGGCAGCCGGCATGCGTTATATCGGCACAGGGGTTTCGGGTGGGGAGGAAGGAGCCCGGCATGGCCCGTCGATCATGCCGGGTGGCACCGGTTCTGCCTGGGAGCATGTTCGACCGATCTTCCAGGCAATCGCGGCCAAGGTGGACGATACGCCCTGCTGCGATTGGGTCGGCGACGATGGCGCCGGCCATTACGTCAAGATGGTGCACAACGGTATCGAGTACGGCGACATGCAGGTCATCGGCGAGGCCTACGACATCATGCGGCGGGGTCTCGGAATGTCCTACGACGAGATGCATGAGGTATTTGCCAGATGGAACCGGGGCAAGCTGGACTCGTATCTCATCGAGATCACCGCCGACATCATGGCGACCAGCGATGACGCCGGCGGCGATCCGCTGCTGGAGAAGATCCTTGATGCAGCAGGTCAGAAAGGTACCGGCAAATGGACCGTGATCTCTTCGATGGAGCTCGGGCAGCCAGTGACACTCGTGGGGGAGGCGGTCTATGCCCGAATCGTTTCGTCCCTGAAAGACCAACGCGTCACCGCTGCCAGGGTGTTGTCGGGCCCGTCCCCGGTCATCGACGGAGACCGGGACCAGATACTCGACGATCTGGAGGATGCTCTCTACGCCTCCAAGATCGTGAGCTATGCCCAGGGATTCATGCTCATGGACGAGGCCGCCGACGTGTACAACTGGAATCTCGACTTTGCCGGGATCGCTTCGATGTGGCGCGGCGGTTGCATCATTCGATCTCGCTTCCTCAGCGACATCATGGAGGCCTATGCCTCGACCCCGGAGCTCCGCCAACTGTTGCTGAACGACTTCTTCGCCGCAGAGGTCACCGCAGCCCAACCCGGATGGCGTCGAACGATTGGGCGGGCGGTGGCTGCCGGGATACCGACACCGGCTTACAGTTCGGCGCTCGCATTCTTCGATGCATATCGGACCGAGCGACTGCCGGCCAGTCTCATCCAGGCACAGCGAGACTATTTCGGTGCCCATACCTACGAGCGGGTCGATCGCGAGCGAGGCGAGTTCTTTCACACCAATTGGACGGGGACCGGCGGCGACGTTTCGTCTTCCAGTTACGAGGTCTGAACCTCCGACGCCGGGCGTGAACATGGCCGTCGATCGGTTTCTGCGAGCATGGCATTGTGCCTGAACTGCTTCGTATCTTCGTCGACGTGCTGGTTCCCGTCGCGGTAGTGGTGGGTGCCGGCTATCTAGCGGCCCGACGGTGGGGCCTGGACCACCGCCCCATGGGAACCCTGGCCTACTGGTTGCTGGCTCCGGCGTTCATCTTTCGGCTGCTGGCGGATCCGGCCGCGTTTCAAGGTCCCGTCGCGGGGATGCTCGGCGCATCATTGCTCACCGTGGTGCTGTTGTGGATTGTGATGGCCCTGGTGCTTCGGCAATCGAGTCCGGAGAGACGGGTGCTCGACTCGATGGCCGCCAGTTTCGGCAACGTAGGAAATCTCGGTTTTCCGATTGTTCTTTTTGCGCTCGGGAGCGAAGCGCTGTCGGCGGCCGCAATCCATTTCCTTGCCGTAACCATCGGCGTCTTCGTGCTGGGTATCACGGCATCGGCGCGATTGCGAAGTGGCTCGTCGGCCCAGGCTCTGGTGCGGGTTATCACGACTCCTGCGATCGCAGTGGCGCCCCTGGCGTTCGCTTTTGCAGGATTCGAATGGCAGTTGCCCACTTTTGCGGGCAGATCTGTCGATCTCCTGGCCGACGCCATGATCCCCGTAATGCTATTGACACTCGGCATGCAACTGGCCACGAGCCGCATGACCTCGGGCTTCGGGCGGATCGGGTTGATCGGTGTGGCCAAGCTCATTCTGGCCCCGTTGGTGTATCTACCCTTGGCCGCCTTGTTCGGTCTTTCGGGCGACTTTCACGATACAGGCCTGTTACTGGCCGCCATGCCCACTGCTGTATTGGTGGGGCTCATTTCGCTCGAATTCGATCTGGAAACCGAAGTGGCCACGGCGGCAATCCTGGGCACCTCTCTCGTTTCCATCCTGACCCTTGGTCTGATTATTCGCTTTCTGTGATATTGAGTTTCGTGTCGAAGAAGGAAAGGACCTGATCCAGCGCCTCTAGCGTGGGATGGTCTTCTTCGTCGACCAGATCCTCGGTGAGGACCGAATGAGCCAGGCGTCTGATGCCGTGCTCGTTCCCGGCCGATGAGTCGATCTCAACGCCGATGAACCCGTCGCCCAGGAGATCTCGCAAGGTCTCGAATCGAGATGCTCTCACCGTTGGATCGGCTGTGAAGCGAAGGCCGAGCACTTGACAGCCCTCCTCGCCCCGCCTCCGAACGGTTGCGAGATCTTCCCGAGAGAGACCGAGCGACGCCTGCCTCGCCGACCCGAGCGGCAACGGATTCGCGGGCTGGCTCAGTACAGGTGCGGCGACGGTGTCGTCGACCATCATCGCAAGGGCGAATCCCCCGGTGAGGCACATGCCCACCACCCCGACTCCTGGTCCGCCGACCTCCTCATGCAGGCGGCGGGCAAGGTGTCGTAGCCAGACCGTGACAGGGCTTGCCCGGTCGGTAGCCAGACAGTGAAACTCGCGCGAAACGCAAGCCCGTATCAGGGACGTAGCTGCGTACTGAGCCGTTCTGGGCTTGAGCGGAGTTCCGAACAGCGAGGGCATAACCACCGTGAATCCACGATCGACGACGCGACGGGCGAAGGCGACAACAGGAGGCGTCACCCCGGGAACTTCGTGTATGACAATGACCCCTGGTCCTGACCCTGCTCGATATACCGGGTAGGTCCGGTTGTCGAAGCTCGCCTGGTTCTGATCGAATCCCGGGATGTCGATTGCCATGGTTTGATCTCCTGGTGTGGTGACCTTCTCGGACCGGCGTCATCTAACCGATATGACGGTCGTGACCGGCCCATGCTTTGTCGCGCAACACGAACTTCTGAATCTTGCCGGTCGACGTCTTTGGCAAATCTGTGAAGACGACTCGCTTGGGAGCTTTGAAACGGGCGATGGTGTTCTTGACATGTTCGATGATGTCATCGTCAGTCGCCTCCTGTCCTGGTTTCAACGTGACATAGGCGACGGGCACTTCCCCCCATTTCTCATCTGGTTCGCCGATCACCGCTACTTCGAGTACCGAAGGATGACGCACGATTGCCTGCTCGACTTCGATCGATGAGATGTTCTCGCCGCCGGAAATGATTACATCCTTGCTGCGGTCCTTCAATTCGATATACCCGTCGGGATGCATGACACCGACGTCGCCTGTCCGGAACCAACCCCCGGGCATGGCGTCTGCGGTCGCTTCGGGATCCTTGTAGTAGCCGCCCATCAGGTTGTTGCCCCGTGCGGCGACCTGACCCATCGTTTCTCCATCAGCCGGAACGTCGTCGCCTTTCTCGTCGACGATCCTCACCGTGTCCGATGCGACCATGCCTACCCCCTGGCGAGCTCTGATCCGGGCCTGATCGCCGAGCGGCAGCTCGTTCCACTGTGGTTGCCACTGGCATATCGTCAGCGGGCCGTAGGTCTCGGTGAGTCCATAGAGATGGGTCACGTTGATGTTGAGTTCGGCCATTTCTGCCAGGATCGTCGGCGAGGGCGGTGCGCCGCCGGTCGCCGCCTCGATACGGTGAGGCGCCGGCCCGTCTTTGGCAGCCTCGTCGTGGGCGATCATGGTGAGCACCGTTGGCGCGCCGTTGAAGTGTGTTACCCCTTCGGTGCGGATTGCTTTCCAGATCTCTGCCGGCGTGAGTTCTCGCATACACAGATGGGTGGCGCCTGCCGCAGTTGTGGCCCACGTAAACGTCCATCCGTTGCAGTGGAACATCGGCAATGTCCATAGAAATACGCTGTTGGTGTCGAGCCCCGCATGGAAGGCGTTCGACAGCGCGTTGAGATAGGCGCCCCGATGCTGATACATCACGCCTTTCGGCTGGCCCGTGGTTCCAGACGTGTAGTTGAGGCTGATGAGGTCTCGCTCGTTCGTAACGGGAACGCGGGCGGGGGTGGCGTCGGCGATCATTGCTTCGTATTGATCATCAGGTCCATCGGCCTGGACCAGGGCGATCTCGTGGGGTGCCTGGGCCGCGATGACAGCTGCTTCTTCTTCCCAGGCGTAGTCGTAGATGAGGACCCGGGCTTCGGCATGGTTGACGATATAGGACAGCTCGTTGGACGACAGCCGCTGGTTCAGGGCGACCAACACCCCGCCCGCCATCGGCACTCCATTATGGGGCTCGAGAAGGACCCGGGTATTGGGAGCGAGCACCGCAACCCGATCTCCCGGTCGTACCCCGTGTGAGATGAGCGCCCCCGCCAGCCGTTGGGCCCTCTCCCACATTTCGGCGTATGTGAATCGATGGTCACCATCAACGATCGCCGGCCGGTCAGCAAACGCGACAGCCGATCGTTCGAGAAAGCTGATGGGCGACAACGGCGTATCCCACGGTTCGGCCACGTGCTCTTCCTCCCACGGTGGTTCCGGGAGGCACGCTAGCAACCGACGCCACAACTGTCAGCGGCGGTAACCCTACCGAGATCCCCATATCAGCAGACTTGCGTCCGCCGTTCCGACCACGAGCGACGTCGTTCCGTCGGCGTATGAGACCGCAGCAAGGTTGGTGGTCAGGCGGTCCGGGAGGCCTATCGAGAGCACTTGTTCGGCTCCATCCGGGGTGCGGGTGAGGCCCACAAGTCGGTCCTGCTCCTGGTTGGGGACGAGCACGTCGGGGCGTCCGTCCCTGGTGAGATCCACGGCAATACCTTGATCCACGTTGCGACTGCCAATTCGATGGGTGCTGTACTCGGTCGCTGTCGCCTGCAGCTCGAGCTTTCCGTCAATGAGCCGGTACCAACGCACGATGCCTCCGATGTGAGGCGTTCGCACCTCGATGATTTCGGTTTCGTCATTGGGCCCGGTCGGCGCCACTGCCAGTTGGTTGAGCCATCGAAAGCCGCGGCCTACGGGATCGGAGGTCGCAGCGACCTCGCCTGAAGCCTCGAAGGCGATGAGGCGGGCGCCCTCGGATCCGTTGGAAGCGGTCACGAGGAGTTCGTCTTCCCCGTCGTCATCAACATCTGCCCACAACGGCGCCACCGCTTCGAACACGGTTCCTTCCGGAGCCGGGACAGTCACGGCCCCGCCGTCGTCCACGATGGTCACCGATCCCGCTTCCAACTCATCGCCCAGGACTCCGTGGGCGTATCGGTCGGTGGGATCGCTCAACACCGCTACCTGAGCGTTGCCACCAACGGCGATGCGGCCGTCAGCGAGAAGAGGGGACTCGATAGAGGTATCTAGCCCGCTCAAGCTTCCGTCGGTCAGGATCCAGACTGGCTGCGAGTCGACCAGATTCGGGGCGCTGAATGGCGATGCGTTTGGTGGTGGACGAAGCAGCGTTGCTTCATCGGCCTTCCGAACCAGCACCGGCGGCATTCGGTTGTCCCAGGCCTCCGTGGACAAACCCACAACCCCCTGTTCCTCGATCCGCATCATCGACAACTGATCGTTGTCCGTCACCACGGCGACTACCAGACCCTCGCTGTCGTCCAGGGCGGCAACCCACAACGGAACGCTCGTCAACTCGATCCGGATGGGCTCGGCAGCGAGGTCGAGGAAACCGGTGACATACCTATTGCCGGAAGGGTGCCCGGAGCTCGATGCTGCCGGGAACCCACCGAGATCGTCGATCACGATCCTCGACGACATCGTGATCGATGAGCTCGTGTCGTTCGCAACCTCAGAGGTTGTCGATCCGCCTGCCCCGGCTCCGGAGCAGGCGGTAACGATCATCAGAAGAACCGACCAGCGCCTCATGGGTTCATTCTGGTCGCATGTAGCATCTCGCACTCACATCCTGGAGGTCCCGCTTGTCCGTCGAATTGCCGCCAGCCGTCATCGAGCTCATCGATGAAACGAATATGGCATCTCTCGCCACGATCATGGACGACGGCTCGCCCCATGTGTCGACGATGTGGGTCGGCAGACGAGGCAACACCCTCATCATGAATACGGTCGAGGGTCGAGTAAAAACCAACAACATGGCCCGTGACCCGCGCGTGTCGGTGTCGATCTATCGTGAATCGAGCCCCTACCAGAGCGTCCATATCCGCGGCAGGGTCGCGTTCATGACGTCCGAGGGCGGTAATGAGGGCATCGATGCCCTCTCCAACAAATACCTCGGCAAGGACTACCCATGGCTGGGACCCGGCGACGTGCGCCTGGTCGTAGAGATAGAACCGGAATCAGTCGCGACGATGGGCCTCTAGCTTCCTCAGGCCTCGTTTTCTCAATGGTCCCCCATCGAAGATGGGGGAAGGTTCCGCTCGTCGACGAAGTCGGCGAGGGGTAGGGGGAAAATGACGAGCAGGAAAGCGTGTCCGAGAGCTAGGCGTGGTGTCGGAAGTATTCGGCATAGGCGTCGAACCATGCGATCCCGTCACCACTGCCGACAACTTCTCGGTCGGCCGACTGTAGTAAATCGACAATCCTTGACGTTGTCAGCTCATTGTCGAGAAGTGCTCCGATGCGGGGATGAAGGTAGTCGGCGTACCAGCGTGGCCATTCCGGATCTTCACCGTCGGTTTCTAGGAATGCCGCATGGTGGGCGTGACCGGTCTCCTGAAACAGCGCGGCTAACGCTTCCATCAGAATTGGACGCCTACGGCCTCGCACAGGAATTTCATGAACGGCGTCGCACGTTTGCAGTCGCCGGTGAAGTTCTTCATCAAGTCCGGCGAGGTGATGTCGCTCTGTTTGAGACGCGCCGACGCTATGAAAGACTTGCGTTTGAGGTCGTCGATGAGGGGATGATCCGGGTCGTAGCCCTTCGGTGGCCGAATCAGGGAGTCTCCTCCCAGGGTGTAGAAGTCGGCGAACTTTTTGGACCGCGTCGCGCGCTTCCATGCCGCCGGTTCCTCATCGATCTTCTTGCGGATGGCGTAGGCGACCTTCGTCTCCGGATTCCAGAGGCCGACACCCATAAAGCATTCGCCCGGTTGGATGTGGAGGTAGTAGCCGGGCGCATGAGCGTCCTTCGCCATGATGTGCCGAAAGTGGAGTCCGGTGTTCTTCTTGTAAGGCGTCTTGTCTTTGCCGAAGCGAGTGTCGCGATGGATTCGAAAGAGACTGCCGCCCACCGTCCGGGAGTCGGCGACGAAGAACTCGGAGATTCCCTTGAGCGGCTTGGCGAAGTCGTTGATGAAGTCCAGCGCAGGCTCTTTGATGTACTCGTCGTATTCCGACTGGTGTGCCTTGAACCAGTCCCGATTGTTATTTGCGTCGAGGTCCTTCAGAAACGAAAACAGCTTCGGAGTGAAGTATCGATTACCCATGGCGAGCACCCTACCAACCACCCGCGTACCCAGGGTTCTGGGTGGCGGTTTTCGCATGATCCGGCCCGCGGTATGCCGGCCGGGTTCAACCGTGGGCTGCAGCAGGCGGTTTCCGCCGCTTAGAACCCTGGGTATGACGGGGGGCGGTTGCTAGGTTCGGGTCGATGCGGACCCTGACACTTGCCCAAGCGCGTCGGATCGCGGTCGGAGCCCAGGGTTTGGACCGAGCCCGGCCCGGTCGGGTCGATGTGCGACACTTCCGTAGCGTGCTGAATCGGCTGAAAGTTGTTCAGCTCGATTCGGTGAATGTTGCTGTTCGCGCTCATTACATGCCCTTCTTTTCCCGGTTGGGTTCCTATGACCGGGATGCGCTGGATCGATGGATCAACGGACCCGAGGTTTTTGAGTACTGGGCGCACGTCGCTTCGATTCTCCCGAGCGACGAGCTGCCCCTGATGAGGTTCCGGATGGATCAGAAGTTTCGTTCGAAACGAGTGGCCAAGCTCCGACGCGAGCATCCCGGCTACATCGAGGAAGTCCTCGCCGAGGTCACCGCCCACGGCCCGTTGACCGTTTCAGATCTGCGAGAACCAGGCGAGCGCACCGGTCCGTGGTGGGGACTCGGGAAGGGCAAAATTGCTCTCGACCACCTCTATTCCACCGGGGCCCTGACGATCCGGGGACGTACGCCCAACTTCGTCTCCATCTACGACACACCCGAGCGGGTCTTCGAGCCAGAGCTCCTGAAACTCAGCATCCCCGAACATGAGGCACATCGCCAACTCTTGCTAAAAGCCGTGCAGGCACACGGGGTCGGCATGCTGTCCGAAATCGCCGACTACTTCCGGCTCAGCAACCCTGAAGCGCGACCGCGGCTTGCGGAGCTCGTTGATGGCGGCCGGATACAAGAAGTGAACGTGGAGGGCTGGAAACAGACCGCCTACCTGGATCCGGCCGCGCGGCTGCCCAGAGCAAGCCGTGGGCGGGCGCTCCTGGCCCCGTTTGATCGCTTGATCTGGCACCGGGACCGCACCGAACGTCTCTTTGATTTTCGATATCGCATCGAGATCTACGTCCCCGAGCCGCAACGTGAATTCGGCTACTACGTCTATCCCTTCCTCCTCGACGGCGAACTCGTGGCCCGGGTCGACCTGAAGGCCGACAGAAAGGCAGGCGTTCTTCTGGTCCTGGGTTCGTTCGCCGAGGAGGGAGTCGATCGATCGCGAGTGGCGGGTGCGCTCTCGCAGGAGCTCTCACTCATGAGCGGCTGGCTTGGTCTGGCTGACGTCAACGTGTCTCGAAACGGCAACCTATCTGGCGAACTTGTTCGAGCCAGCGGCTAGTGATTCTCCGATATGAAGGCCAGCACCCTGGTCCAGGCGTCTGCTGATTCGTCGGCGAACTCTTCGGCTTTGCGATCGAAGAAGGAGTGGGGGGCGCCGGGGTAGGTGTGGAGCTCGTGTTCGATGTCGGCTTCCGATAGAGCGTTGTCAAAAGCTGCGATGTCTTCGGGTGGAATCGAAGCATCGTCGCCTCCGAACAAGCCCAGCACCGGGCACTCATACTCATCGACCAGGTCGGCGGGTGCGGGGACGTCGCCCCGTGCGGTGGTCGGCCGCCCGTAGAAACCGATGACGCCCGCCAGGCCGTGTCCGGCGGCTGCTTGCAGCCACGAGCTGGAGCCACCGAAGCAGAAGCCGATCGTGAAAATCGCCCGGTCGGCGTTTCCTTCGCCCTCCCGGAGCACGGACACCGCTGCCGCCACGTCTTGTTTCAAACCGGTGTGGGTGGTGCGTTCTACATGTGGCCAGAAATCGAACTCGCCGTCACGGGGTTCTGTCCCAGCGGTTCGGCCGAAATAGTCGATGGCGACGCTATCAAGGCCGACCTCGGCGAAGCGATCCGCCAGCTCCTCGTAGAACGGATAGAGCCCCCGCACATCGGGCATCACGACCACGCCCGGGCTCCCCGGGGCTCCGGCCCTGGCCGAATAGGCCATGAAGTTGGTGCCGTCCTCAGCCGTCAGGATCAGAGATTCACTGGCGAACGCTGCTCCGGTGATCGGTGTGATCGGGGGTTTGGCATCATGATCGAAGCACATGCTGTCGTTCCTCCTCCAGTTTCCATTTCACCACATCGAGGCG
>JAHEJY010000181.1 GCA_024638625.1 Actinomycetes bacterium | reverse complement strand
CCGATGTCGAGCCCAACTGGCCCATGAATGCGCGCGATCGTTGTTTCGTCGTAACCTGCCTCCGCCAGCCGCTCCGCCCGCGCGGCCGATGTACGCCGGCTGCCCATCGCCCCGATGTATTTGACCGGGCTGGCGAGCAGCCACGGCAGCAGTGGGTCCTCGAAGCGGGCGTCATGACTCAATATCACCACGTAGGTCCGTCGGTCGAGGTCGATGAGGGGCATCACCGTGTCAGGCCATCCGACGTGGATCTCAGCGGCCTCGGGAAACCGGTCCTGCGTTGTGAACGTGGGCCGGCTGTCGGTCACAGTGACTCGATAGCCGAGGTGGGCGGCGAGTTTCGTGAGTTCCTGGCCTGTGTGGACGGCTCCGATGATAAGCAGCCGGGGTTGGGGAGCGACCGTCTCGATATAGACAGAACTATCGTCGTAATCAAGCGTACGGTTTTGTTCGACGTCCATGAGCTGTCCGGCATCGGCAAGGACGGTTTCGCTCAGCGACTGGGGAATCGAGCCGGCGATGACCCCTCGATCGGCGTCGATGACCGATTTTGTACCGATATGGGGTCCGGCTACGACGGTCACAATGGCTCCCAGGCGTTCCCCGATTATCAAGCCGTCAATGGCTGATCGAATCACGTCCACTTCTCGATGAACACCTGAATGGTGCCTCCACAAGCCAGTCCGACCTCGAAGGCGTCCTCGTCCGCGATCCCGTACGTGACCAGCCGGGGCTCGCCGCTGGCGATAACCTCCTGCGCATGAAGGAACACATCGTTCTCGACGCAGCCGCCTGACACGGACCCATCCATGTCGCCGGCCGACGACACCAGGAACTTGGCGCCTTCCGGCCGGGGTGCCGAACCCTTGACGCGCACAACGGTTGCGATTGCCGATTCTTTGCCGTCTTGTGACCACGTGTCGAGGGTGGCGAGCGCTTCTTTCATTCTTTCCTGGCCGATCTTGCGGTTGCGTGAGTGGGTATGGACTCTATCAAGTGGATGATCGAAGATAAATCATGAATGGAGGCGGCGGGGATCAGCTGATCGATGAATGGCAATGCGGCCCGCATGCCGCGGGTAGCCGGCTGATATCCTTCACGCCCCGAAAGCGGGTTCAGCCAGATCAGAGAATGCACCGACCGGCTCAGTTTTGCCGTGGCGGCGGCGAGGATTTCGGGCTCGCCGCAATCCCACCCATCGGAGAGTACGAGACAGATGGGTCCACCCCTGGTGACGCGTCGGCTGTACACCCGGTTGAAGGTCTCGAATGTTTCACCGATTCGGGTGCCGCCTGACCAATCCTCGACGTTGTCGGACACCAGAGCCAGGGCCTCATGGGGATCCTGATGGGTCAATTCACGGGTTATACGGGTCAGCCGTGTGGAGAAGACGAACACTTCGACCCGGCCGAGCCGACGCCGGATGGCATGGGTGAAGTACAGAAACGCTTCGGTGTACCGCTCCATGGATCCGCTCACATCGGCAAGAATCAGGAGCGGCCGCCGGCGATGCTTTTTGGATTGAAATGGCAGCCGCAGGAGTTCGCCGTCGGGCCGGGTCATATTTCGGAGCACCCGGCGGAGATCGGGACGCCTGCCTCTTCGGTCGGGTCTCCAGCGATGACTGAGAGCATCGGTTGACTGAAACTGCATCTGGCGTATCAGGCGTTGGGCTTCCGCCCATTCGGATGCACTCATCTCGAGAAAATCTCTATGAGCGAGACGCTCGGCATACGCGGCCCCTGCCTCAGCCTCGGCTTCGTCGTCGGCATCGGCTCCTTCGCCCTGGGCTGCCCGCATGATGGGCTGCAACTCGACGACTTGTTCTTCCGTCACGACTTCGGGAATCTGGCCGCCGCCGAAGAACTCGAGAAAGACCGAATCAAAGATGTCGATGTCTTCGGGACGGCGAACTGAGACCGCCCGCATCGCGTAGTAGTTGTCGGCTCCCCCGGAGAGTCCGCTGGTTTGCAGAGCTGCCAACAGATCGGCCGACGTTTCGGGAACCGATCGAAGGCCTTCTTCACGCAATCGTCTCGTGAAATCGACGAACACCTGGGCCGGCGGGGCGATCGGGGTCATGAGATGAGCTGTTCGACCCCGGATTCTGAGACTTTGCTGATGTCCTCCTGGTATTTGAGGACGACCCCCAGGGTTTCCTCTATTGCGTGCGCGTCGAGATGGTTGCGTTCCAACACGCCAAGCGCGGTAGCCCAATCGAGCGTCTCGGCCACTCCGGGCGGCTTGAACAATCCCATGTCGCGTAGTCGCTCCATCGCACGGGCGAGCTCGTGTGCGAGGTGGGATGTGACGCCCGGTGCCTTCTTGGCAAGGATGGCAACTTCCCGTTCGAAGTCCGGGTAATCGATCCAGTGGTAAATGCAGCGGCGTTTGAGAGCATCGTGGATCTCCCGGGTCCGATTCGAGGTGATTACGACCACGGGTGGCTGTTCCGCTTCGATCGTGCCGATCTCGGGAATGGTCACCTGGAAGTCCGAGAGCAACTCGAGTAGGAAGGCCTCGAACTCCTCGTCGGCCCGGTCGAGTTCATCAATCAACAGCACGGGCCTGTGTTGGTTTGTGGATGCCTCTACCGCCTGCAGGAGGGGACGGGCCAGGAGGAAATCGCGAGTCATGATGTCACGGGCCGAAACCTTGCGGTCCTGTACTTCGAGAAGGCGAATCTCGAGCATCTGGCGGGCATAGTCCCACTCATACAAAGCCTGGGCCACGTCGAGCCCCTCGTAACACTGCAGGCGGATCAGCGGCGTTTCGAGAATGGTGGCCAGCACTTTGGCGACCTCGGTCTTACCGACACCGGCTTCGCCTTCGAGAAACAGCGGGCGCCCCATCTCGAGAGAGAGGTGGATCGCCACCGCCAGGGAACGGTCGCTGACGTACCCATGTGATTCGAGCGCATTCGTTACCTCGTCAACCGAGGTGGGGACGGTTACCATCGCATCGATTGTAAGCGCGATGCATTCCTGTCCGTCGCCGGGCCGCCCGGGCGATGCACACCGCGCCACGCCTTTGCGAGGCGTAACCTCCCTTGCGATGTTGCCCAACTTCCTCGTCATCGGAGCCATGAAGGCGGGAACCACGTCGTTGTTCCGGTATCTATCCGAGCACCCTGACATCGTGATGCCGTGGTCGAAAGAGCTCGATTTCTTCTCCAACGATGAGGTTTGGGGGCGCGGTCTGTCATGGTACGAAGCACAATTTCAGGGGCAGGGATCGGCCGTCGGAGAGGCATCTCCCAATTATGCGAAGCGCCATTTGTTCCCTGACACTGCGAGTCGGATCATCGCGACGCTGCCGGATGTGCGATTGATCTACCTCGTCCGTGATCCGATCGAACGTCTTCAGTCCATGTACGTGGACATGCTCGCCTATGGAGGCGAGACGAGGCCTCTCGAGGAGGCCGTGCGCGCCGACCCCGACTACATCCTCACATCCTGTTACGGATTTCAACTCGAGCCCTTTCTCGCCGAAATCGATCGTGACAGGGTGCTGGTGTTGAGAACCGGCCGACTCCGGCAAGACCGAATCGAAACCGTGGGCAAGGCATATCGCTTTCTGGGCGTTGTAGACGATCACATACCGTCAGGGATCGATGACGATGCCAACACCCGTGCTGAGAAGCGTGTGCCGACGAAGGCAGGGCGTCGATTGTTGGAACAGAGCCGCTACCGCTCGACGGTTGACGCTGATACGCGGTGGTCTTCGCTCCATGACCGACTTCTTACGCGGCCGCCTCGCCGTTCGGATGTCGCTCTCTCGCCCGGACTTCGGTCCGAGTTGGCCGAGCGGTTTCATCGGGATCGGGATCGACTCCGCGCACTGCTCGGCCACGATCCCTTCGAAGCAGATCGCGGGACCTGACCACCCGGCTCAGCGCTCGATGTCACCGTGTCCAGGCCACCTGTGGATGCCACTTTTCCCACGCGTTTGATGGCCCGTTTGCACGGGCCATCAGCAGCGGACAGACCACCGTTTTTCTGTCTGGTACAAGCGTAGCAGGATTACAATATTACAGGTAATCTGTATTTCTTATTTGTGGTAACCTGGCAGTCCACCGCGGATCGCCTCCCGGACCCGCGAACGTACCGACCGGCTGATCCCCGGAGTCGGAATCACGTTCCGCTGGGAAGGACGCTCGAAAGGACGCTCAATATGAAGCGCAGAAGGATTCCCACGCTCGATGCAGCAGAGGCCGCCGCCTGGTTCGCCGGTCGACTCC
>JAHEJY010000180.1 GCA_024638625.1 Actinomycetes bacterium | reverse complement strand
AAGGCCCGGATCACGGTCGGGTACCAATACAACCTTCTCACTCCCTTGCCCGGATTCATCAACGTCGACTCGCTGGTCGACCTCCGCTCTGTAACCGAAATGAGGGTCGAATGACACGTCGTAAAGGCGACTACCGCTCCGACGAGGGTGCGATCATGATTCTTGCCGCATTCCTCGTGATCCTCGTATTCGCCGCGGCAGCCATGGCTGTCGACATCTCGCTGAAGTCCAATGATCGCCAACACCTTTGGAACACCGCAGATGCCGCGGCATTGGCCGGAGCGAGCCAATTACCAGACAATGGCGTCCTGGCCGCAGCCCTGGCCGTTCAATACACAAGCGACAACGACCCCTCGGTCCTGGGTTCTCTCAACGTGACGTTTCGGTGCCTGGTTGGCGACCGCAATGGCGACGGTCAGCCTGATCCGGGAGACATACCGAATGCGTGCGATTCGCGAGCCAGCGTCGGCCCCATGGTGGCATCACCTCCTTTCATTTGTGCAGATGGAACGTGTGTTTCACAATGCAACCCGGTCGTGGATCGATGCAACACCCTGGTGATCGACGCCGAAAAGACGACCCAATTTCATTTTGCACCGGTCATAGGGGTTGATCAAGGCACCACCAGCGTTCGAACTGCGGCCTGTCGAGGGTCGTGTGGCGGCGCCCTCAGTGGACCGGTGGACCTGATCTTGATCATCGACCGTACCACCAGCATGTCCGACTCCGATCTGGCCAACGCCAAGAATGCGTCGCTGGGTGTGCTCAACTACTTCAATCCAAACGTCCACAACGTGGGTCTGGCGGCGCTGGGATCTGGTGACCCGAACAACACCTGCAATGGCCGGTCCAATGGAACCGGAGACTGGCTGCTCGTCGGACTCAGCAGCGACTACAAGGCCAACCCCGATCTCGACTTCGATGGAGATGGCAACGACGATCTCGACACATCCAGCAACCTGGTGAGCACGATTCAGTGTCTCAACAAGCAAACCGGAACCAACCTGGGAAGCCCCATCAACGATACGACATATAACAAGCCCGATGCGCTCACAGAGCTGATCTCGAACGGCAGGCCCGGTGTCAAGAAGGGCATCATCCTCATGAGCGACGGGGAGGCAACCCAACCAGGCGGAAATCCCTGTCAATACGCCAGAGACATGGCGACGATCGCAAAGAACCAGGGGGTGGAGATCTTCACCATCGGATTCGGAATCGGTGGTTCCAACTGCAACGATGGAACACCGGTATCGCAGATGCTGGCCGCCATGGCCACCGGTCCCACCGTAGACAACTGCCTCGCAGGCACTGAGAACAATGACGATGATCACTTCTTCTGCGAGCCCGGCAGCGCCGACCTCCAGGATGTATTTCTGGCGGCAGCTTCCGGATTCGAATCGGGTTCCAAGCTCGTTTTCCTGCCTACGGGCAGCTGACGGCAGGACCGGCCCTCAAAGCAGTTCCGCCGGGATTGCGCGTGAAAGAACTGCAACGAATTCGGAGTGGATGGCGGGCGGCGCCGCGATGAATATCTTGTCGTCTAGCCGGCTCCGTCGACCTTCGTGGTTCGTGATCAGGCCGCCCGCTTCCTCCACCAGCACCATCCCGGCGGCCACGTCCCAGGGGGCGAGCGCCGACTCCCAGTAACCGTCGAGGGTTCCTGTCGCGGTCCAGGCGAGATCGAGCGTTGCGGCCCCGAACCTCCGAATGCCCTGCACTTCGGAAATGACAGCTGCGTTGATGTCGGTGTAGACCTTGGCCCGTTCACGCCGGTCGTAGGGAAACCCGGTGGCGACCAGCGCACGACCGAGCGAATCTATTTGGCTCACCCGGATCGGATCACCATCGCAAAACGATCCCGCTCCTGTTGAGGCCCAGTACTCCTTGCCACCGAACACGTCGACGACGACTCCGACGATCGGAACCCCATCATCGACGAGCGCAACCGACACACCAACGTGCGGAACGCCATGGAAGAAGTTGACCGTTCCGTCCAGCGGATCTACGACCCACATGCGCCCATCGACCAGTTCGCCGGTGTTGTCCTCCTCGGCAAGAATGGCGTCATCAGGCCGGGCCTCTTCGATGACGGCCAGCACGGCGAGCTGCGCAGCCAGATCAGCCTCGGTCACCGGATCGACGTCCGTCGTCTTCCACCGTGCTTCGCCGACATTGCCAAACCTTTGGCGCACCACAGCAGCACCCGCATGCGCGGCGGCGCGTGCGATCTCTACATCTTGCATGGAGCGGAATCTAGGTCGGGCTAGCGTGATGGGGTGCTACTCGAGTTTCTCGTCCTCCTGAGCGCCCTGCTTGCCTGGGCCGCATTCCCGCCGCTCGGCTGGGGATGGCTGGCGCCATTTGCGCTCGCGCCGCTATTTGCGGCTCTGCGCAGGGTCCATACCCGCCGGGGCGCCGCTTTTCTCGGGTTTGCATTCGGGCTGCTCTTCTACGGTTCCCTCACGTTCTGGATGACCATCATCGGGTTCTACGTGACCGTTGCGCTGGCCGTGGTCATGGCACTCTTCACCTCGATCTTTGCGACGGCACTGTGGTCAGCGCGTTCCTGGGAACCGGTGCCATGGGCTCTGACCGTGACGGGTCTCTGGTCGGCGATGGAGCTGCTGCGTGCGCGCTTTCCCCTCGGTGGGCTTCGCTGGGGCGACTTCGGATACGCACTCGCAGATATTCCCTGGTTTCGCTACGCGGCGAAGTACGTGGGAACGTCCGGCTTGACCGTCGTTACTGTTGCGGTTGCTGCTGGTCTGGCAGTCATCGTGGCCGACCGGAAGCAGCCCTGGCAACCTTTGGCAGGCGCAGGAGCCGTGGCCGTCTTCGTTGCGCTGGCAGGCGGGCTGTCGATGGAATCCTCCGCCCGCGCCACCCTGCAGGTCGCGGTAATTCAGGGCAGCACACCCTGTCCAGGCGCCCACTGTGCGAATGAGAATGTCCTCACATTCGAGCGCCACCTCGACGCGACCAGCGAACTCGAAGCAGACCGGTACGACCTCGTCGTGTGGCCGGAGAGCTCGGCGCAGTACCAGGGCGATCCCGTAACGAATCCGGAGCGTAGAGATCAGGTTGCCGAACAAGCCCGGAGGCTGGGCAGCTTCATCCTGATCGGAACCTCGCGAGGTGTGTCAGACACGGAGTGGATCAACGCCAACGTCGTCTTCAATCCCGAAGGCGAGATCATCGGGGAGTACCAGAAGCAACACCCGGTTCCGTTCGGGGAATCCGTACCGGCGCGTGAGTTTTTCGACTTCATACCGGATATTGCACGCGTGCCCCGGGACATGGTGCCAGGCGATGGGCCGGTCGTCTTCGACCTCGACGGCGTCACCATGGGAAGCGTGATCTCCTTCGAAGGCGGGTTTGCCGAAGAGCCCCGCCAGGAAGTCCTTGCCGGAGCCCAGTTTCTCGTGATCGCTACGAATGAATCAACGTATCTCGAAACGTCGGCCGCCGAGCAATTCCTTCGCATGACGCGCATGCGGGCCGCAGAAAACGGCATGCCGGTGGTTCACGCTGCTCTGACGGGCCCCTCGGCACTCATCGACGCCAATGGCACCATCAAGGAAGAAACCTCGATCATGAGCGAGGGACAATTGCTTGGATTCATCACGCCCCGCGTGGGTGACCCGACCATGTATACACGGTTCGGAGAATGGCTTGCCTATCTGGCGATCGTGACCGCCTTTGTCGCCGTGCTGCTACAGCGCAGGCTCACTTCGGAACCATCGACAGCATCCGAAGCCGAGCCCATCGAAGCTCTCACGTGATCCGAACGACGCCCGTGCCGCCGGAGATGCGCCCGATCTGACAGGCCGTCAGCCCGAAATCAGTTGCCCGATCGATCGTGCCTGAAGCTGTGTCGGAACTGACAACGAGCACGAACCCGACTCCCATGTTGAACGTAGCAAACATATCGTCCGGCGAGATTCCTCCCACCTCCTCGATGAGCGAGAAAATCGAAGGTGGATCCCATGAGCTCTTGTCGATCTCCGCATCGATTCCGGCTCCCAGAATCCTCTTGATGTTGCCGGGCAAACCGCCCCCTGTGATATGAGCGAGTCCACGCACTCTTCCGTCGGTCACCAGCGACATCACTGCGGGCGCATAGATCACAGATGGCTCGAGCAGCACCTCGCCCAGCGTTCCACCTTCCACGACAGTTTCCAGCCCTAACTCGGGAATGACTGCCGAGCGGATCAAGGAGAATCCATTGGCGCGAACGTTCGGGGAATGCAATC
>JAHEJY010000047.1 GCA_024638625.1 Actinomycetes bacterium | reverse complement strand
AATCCTTCGCCGGTATCGGCAAGCACGATCTGAGCGGTAACGCCTTCGGCCTCGAGAGTCGCTGTGACCGTCCCGGGCGATTCCGCCACCTGTTGCGCAAGCGTCTCGAGCGGGTCGCTCACACCGACGCTGGCCCGACCGAGGCCGAAGGAGACGACGGCCGCTACGGAAGCTGCGACTGCAACCTTCCACATCCATCCGTTCGCCATTCGCTGAGCCGGGAACGCCGTGACATTGTTGGCAGTTTGGCGCGACGGTCCGTCCTCAATCGGCTCGGCAGGTGCGTCAGGGTCGAATCCAAGGGATGCGCCGATATTGTCCCATACATGTTCGGGGGCGGGCTGCTGGGACAACGAAGTCAAAGTTGCCAGCGCTTCCCGGTGCTCGTCGACAACCCGCTCGAGCTCCGGCCGGGCCTCCAAAGCTTTCTCGATCTCGGATGCCTCGTCGGGCGGTAGCGCATCAAGAGCGTAGAGAATCAGGTCGTCCATGAGTTCTTCGATGTTGTCGCTCATGCCGGGGTCCCCAGACTCTTGGCAAGGGTTGCCATGCCGATCCGAATCCGACTCTTTACCGTGCCCTCAGGTTCACCGAGTCGGGATGCAACTTCGCGGTACGTGTGGCCGCCGAAGTACGCCAGTTCGATCGGCCTTCGTTGCTCGGGAGGAAGATCACCGAGTGCCGAGCGAAGAGCAGCGTCCTCGCTCGATCGCTCAACGGTTTCATCAACCCCGGCCGTCGCCACCGGAACCAATCTCGACTCGCGTTCTTCCCGGTCTCGTCGAGACGTTTCCGACCTCACGGCATCGACGCTACGTCCGTGCGTCATCGTGAGGAGGAACGTGCGCAGAGATCCCCGGGTGGGGTCGAATCGATCGGGGTTGTTCCAGAGTTGCACAAACACTTCTTGAGTCACTTCTTCGGCCAGGTGTTGGTTTCGTAGCACCCGTTTCGCGAGCGACAGAACGCTGCCCGAGTGCCGTTCATAGACGGTTCGGAATGCGCCTCTGTCTCCGGCGAGTGTGCGCCGAACCAGCTCAACGTCTGTAAGGGTGTCATCAATCATGTATTCGGAACCGAACCAGGGCTTGGATGATCAGAAAGCTACTACATCGCGTGAACGCGCTTCCCTGGACCAACCCCGGGTGCTTGCGGTGGGGTGAAGCCTCAACCAAACGCGGGAATCACCTCGTGGCCGATCGCCTCGGGCTCGGTGTCGACCAGCTCTTCGGGGAATCCGGGAGCCCTCAAGTCCACATCACACGATTCCTCCAGCAGCTTCACGATCCCGGATGACCAAAACCGTGATCCGAGCTCCAGCTGGCCGCGCTTGAAGATCTCCAGAACGAGTGGCGATAACTCGAGTGGCACGCCATGCCGGTCCGCGATTGTCTGAAAGAGACTCATGTCTTTGACGACGAGGTCCATGGTGAAGTTGATGTTGTAGCTGCCGTTGAGAATGACCTGGGACTCGGTTTCATGCACGAATGAATTTCCGGAACTGATGCGGATCGCTTCGTATGTTGTGTTGAGATCCATGCCGGCCTTCTTCGCGGTTGTAAGAGCCTCTCCGATGGCCACGAGGTGGACTGATGCGAGATAATTCGTCACGACCTTGAGGATCGACGCTGCACCGAGATCGCCGACGTGGAGGATCTGGCGTCCCATGGTCGTCAGGATCGGCAAAACCCGCTCGAAGACCTCGCGATCGCATCCGGCGAAGATTGAGATGTTGCCGGTCGCCGCTCGATGACATCCACCGGAAACCGGACAGTCGACCGGATCAGCGCCGGTCGCGGCAACCAGTGAGCCAAGGCGGCGCACTTCGGTTTCGTCGGTCGTGCTCATCTCGAGCCAGACCTTGCCGCTGCTGAGGCCTGCGAGTACCCCGTCGGACGCCTCCATGACCTCGCTGACAGCCGCAGGCGACGGCAGACACGTAATGATCACATCAGATCGCTCGGCAAGTTCCCTGGGCGAGTCGGCCCACGTTGCGCCTGCCTGAAGAAACGGTGTCGCGGCTTGCGGGTCGAGATCGCGAACGACCATGTCGTAACCGTTTCGAAGCAGGCTGTTGGCGAGCTTGCCTCCGACATTTCCGAGACCGATAAAGCCGATGTTCATGACGCCTCCGCAGATAGGTGATCGATCTGGATGAGAGACGAAGTTACCATCCGAAGCCCCCCGCGTTTCTTGAAATCCGGTCATCCAGATTCGGCAGTGCCTCCGTATACAAGATGTGAAGGAGGTGCGATGACAGTCACCCAAGCAAGCTGGCCCCGGGGTAACGCCCGAAAACCTCGCACGTATTCAGAAGGAAGGGTGTGCGAGAATGACGAGTGCGATACCCGCATTTCTCGCTACAACCGCTCCGATCACTGCTTCAGACACTCTCCAGCCCGGTTCCCGAGAGTCCGGGGCGTTGTAGAGAAGTAGTACCAGCCGCCCAACACGGGCCGGGACAAAGGTACCCGGAAGCAGACGCGACACCGATCGGCCATACTTACCACATGGGACTTGCTGACGAACCTGTTGAAATCCGCCACACGGGAGAACCCTTGATGGCCTCCGAAACTGCTGAGCTGGCGAAACAACTGGACGACGAGTGGTCGGCCGTCGGGAGCCGGCTCTCCCGGACGTACACGTTCTCGAATTTCGCCGAGGCGCTCGCGTTCGTGAACTCGGTTGGGGCCCTGGCTGAGGAAGTTGATCACCATCCCCTGATTTCACTCACGTGGGGACGGGTGGATCTCGAGATATGGACTCATTCCATCGACGGGCTCCAACGGGGAGATTTTGTATTCGCCGCCAAGGTCCACCAGATCTACGAACGACGTTGACGGGTTTGATTGGTTCGCTAGACGATCACACCGATGATCGCGGCGATTGCCACCACTACTCCGGTTAGGACCATGTCGCGCGGAGTCTGTCGGCGCCACGACCAGATGGCGGCGATAGCGACTCCGGCGAGGAAGCCACCGAGGTGGCCCTCCCATGCCACATTCGGGACAATGAAACCGATGACGGCATTGATCCCGAGAATCGCCACGATGCTCCGTAATTGGGCGTTGCCCATGGGCGTGTCTCGTCGTTCGTAGGCGATCACGAGGTAGGCGCCGAACAGTCCGAAAATTGCGCCGGACGCCCCGACGGCGACCCCGCCGTTCATGAGCGCAAACAATGTCCCCCCGGCTAGCGCGCTCGCAACATAGAGGCTGGCGAAGGGTGAAGCGCCAACCCTGCGTTCGAGCCCGGGCCCGAGGATGTAGAGGGCGTACATGTTGAAGAGAAGATGCATCGGCGATCCATGCATGAAGGCCGACGTAAAGAGCCGGTAGCTCTCTCCGGACATCGTCAAGTCGGAGAACAATGCGCCATTCTCGAAGATGGCCGATTCGAGGCTCGGTACGAGCCCGGCTACAAAGACGGCGACGTTGGCGATGAGAAGTGCACGGGTAACCCCGGGAAGTGCGCTCAGACCGCTACTTCTGCGGACGGGTCGTGCGTTTATGACCTGTGCGCGCCCTACCTGCCTGGCACAATCGGGACACTTCTGCCCGACGGGCCCCTGGACGGCGCAGTCCACGCAGATCGGCTTCTCGCATTGTGAGCAGCTCAGCCTGGTTTCCACTCCAGGGTGCCGGTAACAGACCACCCGCTGAATTTCCATACGGCTACAACCCCCGCGACGTCTGCAGGCTTCCCGGGCCTCCGACGTCGAGCGAACGGTGGAGTTCGAGGGCAAAACGATCGGTCATTCCCGATACATAATCGAGCGCGGCTTGCGTCTCCGTTGCGTCTCCGTGGCGATACGATGCCGGAATCTGCGAGGGTCGATCCAGGTAGTAGTCCGTCAGGTCCCTCAACACGCCTACGGCGGTGGCGGCCTGAGCTTTCGCCTCCGGTCTCAGATATACGCGTTCGAACATGAAGTCACGGACGATATTCATTGCTTCAAGAACCGATGGCTCCATGGTCAACGCTCCGTCGCGTTCACTTTGGTAGATCACCGCGTTGATCATCACGTCGATCCAGTCGCTGCCCGGTTCTCCGAAGATCTTGAGACCATATCTGGGAAGTTCCGAATTCGACCCCAAGACCCTCGATCGAAGCGCGTCTTCGACATCGTGTGTGAGGTACGCAATGCGATCGGCGTATCGGCACACCAGGCCCTCGGCTGTGGTCGGGGGAGGATCCACCCTCCACGAGTGAGTTCGAATACCATCGAGAACTTCCCAGGTCAGGTTTTCGGGTTCGAGAACTTCAAAAATGCGAACGCTCTGGTCTGAGTGCAGCCAGTCGCCGTCAACATATGGCGAAAAGGCCTCTTCTCCGATATGCCCGAACGGTGAATGACCGACATCATGTCCAAGGCAGATGGCCTCGGTGAGGGCCTCGTTGAGGCGGAGGGCACGGGCGATCGCCCGGCCGATCTGTGTGACCTGCAGTGTGTGCGTGAGTCGGGTAATCACGTGGTCATTGAGGGGAGAGACAAAGACTTGAGTCTTGTCCTTGAGCCGGCGAAAAGCCTTGTTGTGGATGATGCGATCCCGGTCACGTTCATAGTCGGTGCGCAACGGGTCCGGATCCTCGGTGGCAACCCGCCCTTTGGTCTCCGAGCTGCGTTTGGCCATCGACGCCAAATGGGCGTCTTCGTCCCGCTGGCGCTGGTCCCGGTCATAGATCATGCAGTGAACGGTAATCCAGACGACGACCTATCTCCAGACTCTGATACGAGTGGGGCAGGCCGATAGCCGGGCCTCCAGGGCGGAGAAGTAGATTGCTGGCGTGGAGTACCAAGCGCTATATCGCAAATACCGACCGCGTACGTTCTCGGAAGTTGTTGGTCAACAGCACGTGACGAGGACTCTCTCCAAGGAGGTGGTTGAGGGCCGGATAGCCCACGCCTACCTATTTGCGGGACCGCGGGGGACTGGCAAGACAACCACCGCCCGCATCCTCGCGAAGTCGATGAATTGCGTGAATAGGACGGACGCGGGCGAACCCTGCAACGTGTGTCTGCAGTGCGTTGGCGTAAATGAGGGGTCATCGCTCGATGTCATCGAGCTCGACGCCGCTTCGCACAACAAAGTCGAGGACATTCGTGAGATTCGGGTAAACGTCGGCACCGTTGCTTCGGTGCAGGGGAGTAAACGCGTTTACATCCTCGACGAGGCCCACATGCTCTCGCGGGCGGCGGCCAATGCGCTTCTGAAGACGCTGGAGGAACCACCGGATCATGTTCATTTCGTGCTTGCCACCACTGAGCCATACAAGCTGCTCGATACGGTGCGGAGCCGCACACAGCGTTTCGATTTCCATCCGGTGCCCGTAGATATCCTCGCCACGCACCTCGCAAGGATCTCAGACGAGGAAGCTTTCAAGGCTCAACCTGAGGCCCTCACGACGATTGCACGTCACGCGGACGGCTCGGTCCGCGACTCGATGAGTCTGCTCGAACAGATCGCAGCGCTCGGCGATGGCGTTGTCGATGTGTCGGGGGTTCGCGAGGCGCTCGGTGCAGTCTCTGATGACACGTTCGTGCGTCTGGCGGATGCCATTGCCGACCAGGATCCCCGCCTCGGTCTCGAAGTGGTGGCATCCGTCGCTTCGAGCGGACTCGATCTGCGCAAGTTCGTCGGTGATGCAATGTCCTTCTTCCGCGGCGTCTTCTTGACGATCTACACGCGAAGCGTCGAGGAAATAGTCGATGTGCCGGTCGACCATCTCGACACCTGGCGGCGGGTCGCTGGACGCCTTCAACCGTCCCAGGTGGTTCACGCCCTGGACCAGATGTCCGAAGCGCTCGTCCAGTTGCGGGAGGGGCGCGAGGAACGCCTCGTGACAGAATTGCTGGTGATTCGGATCACCAAACCCGAAACGAGTCTCGATCCGTCCGCGCTGGCGGCCCGGCTCGATTGGATCGAGGATCGGGTTCGGAGGGGATCACATGGCCAACCGGTTGCGACCGAAGCGCCGGCACCGGCCGGATCAGCTGCCAGAATCCCCGGGCCGGATGCGTCGTCGTCTTCACCCGCAGAAGCGTCGCCTGGACAGACCAACGCGGGTTCTCCTCCTGTGAAGCGGTCTACGATACGTGACGGTTCAGAACCGTTCGAGGCTAGGCCTGAGACCGCAGTTGATCGGGATAGCGAAGACGGAGCTCGCGAGGCGATGTCGCTTCCGGTCGACGAACCAGAGGCGGCGCCGCCGCTCTCGGCGATGGATCAGTCGGCGGTTGCTGCCAAATGGCCAGCCCTGGTGGACCGCGTTCGACAAGCGGTCGGACCGCGCCGATTCGCCATTCTGCGAGAGGCCAAGCCCGCCGCAGTCGAGCGGGGTGTTCTCGGGTTGCTGATTCCATCTCACCTGACTTTCCACATCGAGGCCCTCGAGGCCGACGAGGCGCTGCGCCTGATCGTTGGTACAGCGGCGTCGGACATACTCGGAGGCGGTGTCGAGATCGCCTATATCGCTCAGGCGGCGGGCCGACCCGTGGTGCCGGTCCAGGAGGAGGTGATCCTTGACAAGGATGATCTCATCGAGGCCGCCGACACCGACGCCGCCGACATGATTATCGAGGAATTCGGAGCCGAAGTAGTCGATAACGATGAGCCTGAAGCTTCCTAGAGCTGCTGGCGACCTATCAATGCTCGCCCGAGTGTGATTTCGTCCGCATAATCGAGATCTCCCCCGACCGGTAACCCCGAGGCAAGTTTCGAGACCTTCACTCCGAGTGGCTTGAGGAGCCGGGCGAGATACAACGCGGTTGCGTCGCCCTCGATTGTGGGATTGGTCGCGGCGATTGCTTCTGTGATGTCTTCGGACTCGATCCGGGCCATGAGCTCGCGAAACCTCAACTGTTCGGGCCCGATCCCGGCGATCGGCGAAATCGATCCGCCGAGCACGTGGTAACTGCCCCGGTACTCCTGCGTCCGTTCGACCACGACGATGTCCTGGGCACGTTCGACGACACAAACCAAACCCGGCTCTCTCCGACTATCCGAGCAAATCATGCAGAGATCGGAGGCGCTTACGTTGAAGCATCGCTGGCACAGCCGAACCTGAACTCGCATCTCAATGATCGCATCTGCGAGGCGCCTCGCATCGGGTTCGTCGATATTGAGCAGGTGAAACGCAAGTCTTTGAGCGGATTTCTGGCCTACACCGGGCAGACGAGCCAGCTCGTCGACCAATCGTTGGATCGGAGGTTCGAACATCAGCCGCCGAGGATGCCTCCGAGATCGATGCCGAGGTCGAGGCCCCCGCTCGCCTCACCGATCTGAGTGTTCATGGCTTCGGTCGCTTGCGCGAGGGCCTGATTGATCGCCGCCACGATCAGGTCGCCAAGCAGCTCCGGGTCCGACGGATCAATGACGGAAGGGTCGATGGCTACCGAGACGACTTCACCGGTGCCCCGAACCCGAGCAGTTACAACGCTACCGCCGGCAGAGCCTTCGAATTCTTGATGCAACACGGCGTCCTGAGCCGCCTTCATGTTGGCCTGCATGGCCGCCGCCTGTGCAAGAAGCTCCTGCATATTGGGTATGTCTGTCATACCCACACGCTACCCGCCAAACGCCGGCAACCCGGGTCGATTCCCGCATCCTCCGGCTAGCCTTTTTCTATGCCAACCGTTATCAGCTCTGTTGCCCGAACCCCAATCGGCCGCTTTGGCGGCGCTCTTCGCACGGTTCCTGCGGTCGACCTTGGCGCCACAGCCATCGCGGCCGCCCTCGACCGCTCGGGTCTTGATCCCGGACTGATCGACGAAATCTGGTTCGGCCACGTCGTGCAGGCAGGTGCTGGTCAAATAACCAGCCGGCAGGCAGCCGTCAAAGCAGGTGTTCCGATGACCGTTCCCTCGACAACAATCAACAAGGTTTGTCTGTCTGGCATGAGTTCGATCGGGATTGCTGATCGTGCTATTCGGTTGGGAGAAGCCAAGTTTGTGTTGGCAGGTGGTATGGAGTCGATGTCGCAGGCTCCTTACCTTGCTCCCAATGCGCGGTGGGGGATGAAGTACGGCAACGATGTTCTCGTGGACGCCTTGGAAACCGATGGACTGTTTTGCGCCTTCGACAAATGCACGATGGGTGCCTCGACCGATATTCGCAACAAAGAACTCGGCGTAGACCGGCCTGCCCAGGATGCCTGGGCATTCGAATCTCATCGTCGTGCGGCGGAGGCGACCGGGCAAGGTCGCTTTTCTGACGAGATCGCACCTGTTTCGGTCACGACGAGAAAGGAAACGTTCGAGGTGGCCGTCGATGAAGGCTTCCGCAGCGACACTTCCTATGAGGCACTGGCAGCGCTGCGACCCGCCTTCAGTCCAGATGGAGATGTAACGGCAGGCAACGCCTCGCAGATGTCTGACGGCGCGGCCGCTCTGGTTGTTGCAGACTCGCAGGCGGCCGAGGTGCAAGGCCTTCCGGTCCTGGCCGAGATCGTCGCCTACGGCCAGATTGGCGGGGCTGATGCGACGCTGCTCGAGCGCCCGGCCGAGGCAGTCCGCCGGGCTCTCAAGACGACCGAGTACGACGTTTCCGACCTCGATCTTGTCGAGATCAATGAAGCATTTGCCAGTGTCGCCATCTGGTCGGCGGAGAACCTGGGAGTGGCTCCGTCGCAGGTAAACGTCAATGGAGGAGCTATCGCACTCGGCCATCCCCTGGGAGCAACCGGAGCGCGTATTGTCGTCACGTTGATCAATGCATTGCGGAACCGGGGCGGTGGCTTGGGAGCCGCAGCGCTGTGCGGAGGTGGCGGTCAAGGCGACGCCCTCATCGTACGCGTGCCGTGACCATCGAACTTCTGTTGATCAACCTCGATCACGTCGGTATCGCTGTCCGCGATCTTGACGGGTCTTTGGCTTTGTTCGAGAAGCTCTATGGGGTCTCGCCGATGCATCGGGACAGGGTCGAATCACAGGGAGTCGAGGAAGCGATGCTGGCCGTGGGTGGTTCGTTTGTTCAGCTTTTGCAGCCGACGACTGATGACAGTCCCGTTGGGCGATTTCTTCGGAAGCGAGGCGAAGGCATGCATCATCTGGCGTTTGCCGTCGCCGATCTCGAAGCGGCGCTCCGCCATCTGATCTCAGAGGGCGTTCGGGTTATCGACGAGGAACCCAGGATCGGAGGACAGGGCAAGAGGATTGCTTTCGTTCATCCGGCGGCATTCGGTGGCACCCTCATCGAGCTGGTGGAAAGTCCATGACCGGTCGAGTCGAGCTCTGGATCAGCGGTGATCCCGAACCGCATGAAGCCATGATCATCTCCCGCGCCATTTCGGAGCTGATCAACCAGGAAACACGCGAGCGCCTGCAAAGCCAACGGCTCTCGGATTGGCAGCTTGCTATGTATCCGGGCTGGACGTCAGACACGAACTGGCACAGTTCAGGCGACAGCTCGCAAGTTCTTGAGAGGAATTGAGAAGGCGAACGTACAGCCGGGAGAGCTCTCATACCAGAGGTCGCCTCCCATCGCCCGCGCCAGAGCGCGCGAAATCGGTAGGCCGAGACCGAGGCCGTCCTTACGGCTATCCGTTCTGTCTACCTGTTGGAATGCTTCGAAGATCCGCTCTTGTTCGCCGACAGGTACCCCGATTCCACTATCTGTCACTCGAACCACAGCCATGCCTGCGTCGAACGTCGCGGTAACGCTGATGTCCGGTCCGCCGTACTTTTGCGCGTTTCGCAGCAGATTTCGCAGGATCTGCTGAGTTCTGCCGGGATCGCCTGACACGACGATGTGGGGGATGTCCGATGTGATTGAGTATGGCGATCCTCCCGCAAACATGACCCTGATGACGTCAGCGGCGGCTTCGTTGAGTGCGAAGTCCGTTTTCTCGATCGGGAGTCGGCCGGATTCGAGTCCAGGTATCAGGAGTATGTCTTCGACGATCCTCTGGAGGTGCGAGGCCTCGCTGTGGATGATTGCGAGAAACTCCTTCGTCTCATGGGTATCCAACGCATCCCAGGATTCGGCGAGCGTCTCGGAGAATCCCATCAGGCTCGTTATCGGGGTCCGGAGTTCGTGGCTGATCATGGAAACGAACTGGTCTTTCAACTGGCTGGCCTCGCGTTCTTTGCCGAGCGCGGCGCGTTCGATCTCGTTGCTGGCTCGAATGCTGCCCGCGGCTGACTCTGCCATCCACAGCGTGAGAGCTGCGAAGCACAAGACGGTTCCGTACGTGGCAAGGACCTCGTGTTCACCGAAGGTAATCGGATGCATGTCGAACAGCGCAGAGGTGACGGCAAACGTGGTCAGCGTGAGTCCGAGCAGTAATACTTGAAGACGGGTCACCCAGAAAATGGAGGTAACCAGCACGTAGGTGTACATCATGAGAACAATGGGGATGATGGGCCCGATCAAGAGGAGCGCGATACCTGCCACGATCACGTCGGCCGCGAAGACTGCGAACACGGGCGTATCAGGATGGCGATTCCGGTAATACACCTCAGCCCTGTTGTACAGGGCGGTTCCTATGCCAACGCCGACGACTGCAGGGTGGATGAAGCCGCCGATGATTGCGATCGCCACTGCGAAGCCCAAACCCCCGACCGATCGTGCACGGCTAAAACGGCGACCGAGTTCGCCGAGGCTGGTACCCATGGGTACTTATCGGCAGCAGCGGAGCCTCAGCTGAGCGGCATCTACCTGATCCGCTCCTGCAACTGCTCTACGGCCTCGTCCGGCACGGTCAAGTCGCCAAAGCCGCGTCCTAGCGCGAGCCCCCTTTTGTATGTTCCGTGATAATCCGAGCCACCTGTCGCGACCAATCCCACATCACCTGCGAGTTGGGCCATGCTCCGACGCTCGTGCGGGTCGTACTCGCTGTAATAGCACTCGAGACCCCCGAGTCCGACTTCAGATAGTCGTATCAGGGTCGGCCTCACGTCGCTCGCAGCCAAACCGAGTGTGTGTGGATGAGCAATCGAAGTAACCGCGCCGGATGCAACGGCGAGCTCGATTGCATCCTCTGGCTTGAGCCGTTTTCGCTCCACATAGGCTGGTTTATCTTTGCCGAGGTACCGGTCGAAGGCCTCGGGAATCGACTCGACGATTCCTGCATTGACCAGCACCTGGGCGATGTGAGGCCTGCCGATTCCGGTGCCGCCTGCCTCGGTCTCAACCTGGTTCATGGTGATCTCGATCCCAAGCCCATTCAGAGCGCTGACAATCTCGACGTTCCGGTTATTGCGACTGGCCTGCAGGGACTCCAGCCGATCTTGTAGCGGCCCCTCGCGTTCGGGATGGAGGAAATACACCAGCATGTGGAATCCGCCTTGATCCCAATCGCAGCTGAGCTCAATGCCAGAGATGAGCTGCATGCCAGAGCTCTCGGCAGCCTTCTCTGCTTCCGCGATGCCGTCGAGATTGTCATGGTCGGTCAAGGCGAGGGCCGTGAGCCCCATATCGACGGCTGCTTCGACGATTTCGGTTGGAGATGCCGATCCATCGGAAAAGTGGCTATGGCTGTGTAGGTCGACCGCCACTAGCTGATGTCGATCGTAATCGATTCGATGTATAAGGATTCGAGGGGAGTGTCTCCCGAGACGGGGATTTGCTCAATCGTGCTCAATACCTCTTCGCCGTCAACCAGCTGCCCAAAAACTGAGTACTGGGGAGGTAGTCCTGTATCCACGAAATCTATGAAGAACTGGCTGCCGCTCGTGTTTGCTCCGCTGTTGGCCATGGCCAGAGCACCGGACTTATATGCCGAGCTGTCGCTGGGGAGTTCATCGACAATGGAATATCCGGGACCTCCGCTTCCGGTCGCAGTCTGATCTCCGATCTGAAGCACGAAGCCCGGAGCGATTCGGTGCGACACCACGCCGTCGAAGTAGCCCTGCTCGGCAAGAAACACAAAACTGTTGACCGTCTCGGGGGCAGCCATTGGATCGAGCTCGAGCACAATGTCTCCACACGACGTCGCCATCGTCGCTGTGACCGTGGCCTCTGGGGCAATGCCCATATCGTCCGGCGCCTCGAACGACATCGGAGTCAGCGGTGGCGGAGCTTCGGCTCCACACGCTACCGGCTGCTCCCGGTAAGACAGGTAGGCGTCACTCAGACCTTCGAGAGCCGGAGTTGTCGTCGGCGAAAGAGTGGTGGTGACTGCCGTCGTGGTGGTGGCAAGCGTTTCGGCGGTCGGCTCTGGGGAACGATTCGAGAAGAAGATGATGACGACGCCGATTGCGAGTGCGATCCCAATCAGGGTTGCGAGGCTGCGCAGATTGGAAATTCGGCGATTCTTGGCAGCCTGTTTCGCCTGCTGCTCCATCTTTCGAGCCCGGTTCTCCTTCTGCCGTTGTCTTTTGTCCGTTCCCATGACGGGCAACTATACGAGGGATTGAGGCCTGGGACTCGACCGCGACGTGATGAATCGCCTGGGTACCGTTGCCCTTGTGACTGACTTCGTCGATATGGTGTGGCCGACTGCGGTGGCGGTGCTTGTCTTGCTCGGCATATACATCAGCGGCACCCGGTATCTGCGACATCGAGCCGAGCTCAAAACCGAGCATGACAATATTCGAGCCCAGCTACTGGTCACCTTGACAGTGGGCATCGCCATCGTTGGCGTGATCCTGGCACTGCCGATCGAGAACAACTTGCGGAACTCGTTGTTGCAGCTATTCGGTCTCCTGGTTACTGCCGTTATCGGACTGTCGGCGACCACCCATGTGAGTAATGCGTTCGCTGGTCTGATGCTTCGATCGCGACGTGCGTTCCGACCCGGGGACTTCATTCGATTCGATTCTCATTTCGGCCGGGTGACCGACATGGGCTTGTTTCACACCGAAGTCCAAACCGAGGACCGGGACCTGACGACGGTTCCGAACATCCTGCTCGTATCGAGTCCGGTAACCGTGATACGTCAGACGGGAACAGTGATATCGGCCAGCGTCTCTCTCGGCTACGACGTTGATCGCCGCTCGGCGGAGAAAGCTCTGTTGGTCGCTGGTCAGGAGGCCGATATGACCGACCCGTTTGTTCACATCTCTGATCTCGGTGATTATTCGATCACCTACCGGTTGGCAGGGTTACTCGAATCCCCCAAGACTCTCCTGTCATCGCGCTCGCGCCTACGCGCCGCGATGATCGACTCTCTTCACGCCGCTCAGATCGAGATCGTGTCGCCAACGTTCATGAATCAGCGCCAGGTGGCCAAGGGTGAACGCTTCGTCCCGGTCGGCGACCATCCAGGAATCGAGGTGTCGGAGCCCGTCGATGCCGAAGCATTGATGTTCGATAAGGCCGATATGGCCGAGAGCGTTGAGCGTCTCCGGGACCGCAAGGCCGGCATCGAGGACGAGCTGAAAAAGCTGGATGCGGGTGGGGACGAGGTTCTCATCGAGCGACACAAAGCCATGATTGAGCTGTTGGCGACGGCGATCGAGGCGAGGGAGCGACAAAAGGACGAGAGCCCCTAGATCGGTGGCCTCTACACTGCCCGGGCCATGGCACTCGTAGTTCAGAAGTACGGCGGCACGTCGGTGGGTGACGCTGATCGGATCCGAAGTGTTGCCCACCGGGTCGTCGATTCTGCTGCCGAGGGCAATCAGGTCGTTGTGGTGGTTTCGGCAATGGGCCGTTTCACAGATGAGCTCATCGAACTTGCTCAGCAGGTCTCCAGCAGCCCGGCGCCTCGCGAGCTTGACATGCTCTTGACAGCGGGGGAACGGATTTCGATGTCACTGCTCGCAATGGCGATCCACGATCTGGGTCGCGAAGTTCTCAGTCTCACTGGCTCACAAGCAGGAATCCTCACAGACTCATCACATGGTGAGGCCCGGATTACTCACATCAGGGGTGACCGCGTGCGGGAGCATCTGGACCAGGGGAAAATCGTCATCGTGGCAGGCTTTCAGGGTGTCGATCCCGCTTCAAGGGACGTGACGACACTGGGCAGGGGTGGCTCGGATGCAACCGCCGTGGCTATGGCTGCTGCTCTGGAAGCCGACGCTTGTGAGATCTACACGGATGTCGATGGTGTCTATACGGCAGATCCGCGGGTCGTGCCGTCGGCCCGGCTCCTTCCAGAGGTCGCATACGATGACATGCTCGAGTTGGCGGCTTCGGGCGCCGGGGTCCTGATGATGCGATCGGTAGAGTTTGCCCGTCGATTCGGGGTCGCGCTACATGTCAGGTCGTCGTTCCATAAAAGGCCCGGAACGTGGGTTAAGGAGGCGGTAATGGAAGAAGCCATCATCACCGGGATCGCCCACGACGTTTCCGAGACGAAGCTGACGGTGCATGGCGTACCAGATCAGCCCGGCGTGGCCGCCCGGCTTTTCGGAGGTCTCGCCGACGCCGGTGTCAACGTGGACATGATCGTTCAGAACGTGTCCATGGAAGGCGTCACCGACATCAGTTTCACAGTACCGAAGAACGACAATGCGGTTGCATTCGCGATCTGTGAGCGCCTCGTGCCCGAGTTTGGTGCCGGTGGGGTTGACGCCGATCCGGAAATCGCGCGGGTGTCGGTGGTCGGAGCAGGGATGCGGTCAAATCCGGGCATTGCGGCAACCATGTTTCGGGCGCTTGGTGACAAGATGATCAACATCCACATGATCTCTACATCTTCGATTCGGATATCGTGTGTGATCGACGCTGATCGAGTTGAAGAGGCGGTCCGAACCTTGCATGAAGAGCTCGTGCCGCTCGACGACCCCGTGGAGGAGCACGCATGAAAGCAAAGCCGGGGGGCTACAACGTCGCGATTGTGGGTGCCACGGGAGCCGTCGGCCGAACGATGCTGGACATTCTCGCGAGTCGCGAATTCCCCGTCGGCAGCCTCCGCCTTCTCGCCTCGAGTCGATCGGCCGGGTCAGTCGTGGAAACCGCATGGGGCGATGTGACGATCGAAGATCTTGCGATTGCGGATCCGGCCGGAATCGATATCGCTCTCTTTTCGGCGGGTGCCGAGCGCTCTCGAGCTTTCGCCCCGGCTTTCGCGGACACCGGAGCGGTGGTCATTGACAATTCCTCGGCGTTTCGATCCGACCCCACCATTCCGCTGGTTGTCGCAGGCGTCAACAATCATGCGGCACTGTCGCACGACGGAATCATCGCCAACCCCAACTGCACGACCATGGTGGCATTGATGGGCGTTGCACCTCTGGCGCGTACCGCCGGTTTGAGGAGGATGACAGCCACCTCCTATCAGTCCGTGTCCGGGTCGGGCATGGCGGCAATGGATGAATTGGCTGACCAGGTTGCCTGGTTTCAGAAAGACCGCGACGCGCTCATCTTTGGGGGATGGGAGGAGCCGGAGGTCACCATCTATGCGAGGCCGATCGGGTGGAACGTCATACCGTTTGCGGGGGACATGGCTGAGGACGGTTATACGAACGAAGAGTTGAAGCTTGTCAACGAGTCGCGCAAAATCCTCGATCTGCCAGACCTCGCCGTCGAACCCACCTGTGTACGAGTGCCTGTCATGGTCGGGCACGGAATCGCCGCCAGTTGCTACTTCGACCGTCCGCTTGGCGTCGAGGAGGCCATCGAGGCAATTCAAGGCAGCCCCGGTGTTCAGGTCTGGGCAGACCGGGTTGCCACGCCACTTGATTCGGCGGGTATAGACGATGTGCTCGTGAGCCGTATTCGCCCAACACTATCGGAGCCGGGGGGTATCAGTTTGTGGGCAGTTGGTGACAATCTCCGAAAAGGTGCGGCACTGAACACGATCGAGATAGCCGAGATTCTCATCGCCCATTGATAATGAGCTCCGTGACAATAAGTTGACGGAGAGCGGTCGTTTCCGATATCGTGATGTCCAGTGGCTAACCGGTGAAGTCAGACGTGGCGGGAGACTCATGACACCGCGACAGAAAATGGATTCGCCTCAATTGAGGCGTGTTGTGGCGATCGGTTCGTCCCTTTTGCTCGTCGGTGCGGTCCTCACTTCGTTGTGGATGATCGACGCCCTCGCCTTTGTCGCCGGTCTCTGTGCAGTTGCCGTATTGGGCCTGCTGTTGATTGTTCCCGCTGCGCGACGTGGGACTAAAAACGCGCTGTCGTACGAGGGCCAGTTCGCATCAAATCGCGACGGCCACACGCTGTGTGGATATCCGGTCGCATTCACGAATCTCGGAAACGCCGCCCGGCAGCCTCCTGCTCATCTGGCCGGGCTGTTTACCGACGCCGGGTGGCTTCCCGACACCCTTCATGTTGTGCTCTGGGTGTTGCGGCGTGACGACACGCACACCTGGACAATTGTTCGCCAGGAGACGGGTGGCGATGCGCGCTGGACGGCAACCGTAGACGGAGCGATGTCCGAGGAGGATCTGACCATCGATGGCATGCTCGATCCGTTTGCCGCGGCGGCCCGTCTGGCCAAGGTCCAAATCGACCTGCCGGTTTCGAACATCCACTTTCTCAGTTGGGGCGTCGAGCGAGATACGAGCAGAGCGGTCCTCGTCGGATGGGCAGAAACCGACGTGCCTGCATCGGATCTCAGGGCCCACGGCTATGCAGACCATCCATGGACAGCCCACCTCGCCGATCTCAGCGCGGACGGTGCCGCCAAAACGATCGGCTGGGCCGGTTCGGCCCAGTGGCGGGCAGGCGCGCTCTACGCACTGGCCAGGATGGTCGAAGAAGCGGGTGGGCTGCGTCGCCTCGAGCGACAACTCGCCCCCAGGTGGGCGAACACGATCGGCCATATTCGCTAACTCGCGTTCGGGACCTCGCCACCGACAGACCTGGTGATGATCAGAGCTATCAATCCCGTGAACGAGGCCATAGCCGACATCCACCAGTCGTTGATGGCGTATGCGACGATGAGACCGCTGGCAGCGAGGAGCACGATGGCGATCAGCATTCGGTTCGCGTCGGCGCGCGCTCCTCTGAGCGTTCCGCTCGCAATGATGACCCCGCATCCGACCAGGAGCACGAAAAGAGCCCATCCGACGGAAAAGGCAGTCGCCGGCCGATCCGTCGTGAAGTAAGCCACCAGCGGAAGCCCGACAATCAACGTCACGACCAATAGAACCCGCGGCTTATCCCCGTTCACAGCAGCCAGGCTAGACAGCCGTTGCCCCTGCAAAGTTTCGGCACCCTGCGGCGGTGGCGGGATTCGAGAGGCTTTGGCAACCCCCTACCTACCCCTCGTCGCCTGTCGGCGCCGAGCGGTACTTTCCCCCATCTGATCGCCGCCTGCGGCGGCTGATGGGGGACTATTCGGGAAGTTGTCTTTCGACGGCGGGATTTGACCTTGTCG
>JAHEJY010000179.1 GCA_024638625.1 Actinomycetes bacterium | reverse complement strand
GCTGGACCTCGTCCCAAACCGATAGGCAACCCCTCCCCCCAACACCAGACCAATGACGAGCGCAACAATCCACTGCAAAGCATCCATGATGAGTCCTCGGTCGTCTTGAGATCATTGTACGTCCTGTGTCAAGAACACGGCAGATGTGGCCTGCGGCGCTCCAACTCGCCCCCGCTAACGTCTCCCGGTGGACTCCATATCGTTCGCGTCGGTGACGTCAGACGATCCCGACGCCGCCGCCAGCCTCCGCTCGTACTACCGCGAACTCGACCGGGTATTCCCCGAGGGATTCGACCCTCATGCCTGGGCCGTCATCACGCCGGAGGATACCCGGCCTCCGACGGGCTGCTTCGTACTCATGCGCCGGGATTCTGAAACCATCGGGTGCGGAGCCGTCAAGACGCTCACGACGGGCATCGGGGAGATCAAGCGGATGTGGATCCGGGATGATTTCCGCGGTCTAGGACTGGGACCGAGACTCCTGGCCGAGCTAGAAGACCGGGCCCGAAGCCTCGGTCACGACCTTGTCCGCCTGGATACCAGCTCTCATCTCCCGATCGCCGTCGCCATGTATCGGAACCATGGGTATCGAGAGATCGAGCCGTACAACGACAACCCATATGCCGGCCACTGGTTCGAAAAACAACTGCGTTGAGGGCTCTCAGAACTCCTCACAACCCCACTCAAACCTAGAACGTTGCCATGTCTCACATCATTCGCGAAAACCCGCCTGGAACGTTGCCATTTCTCTCATCATTCGCGAAAACCCGCCTGGAACGTTGCCATATCTCACATCATTCGCGAAAACCCGCCTGGAGTTCTGGTAGCCCGAAGGGCTCCAGAATCTCCTCAGCAACCCGCAGGGTTGCCTACTTCCGCTTGCCGCTCTTGGGATCCGGCGTTGCCTCCCGGGCTATCGCCTCGCCGTTCTCATCGACCCGGGGCTCTTCGTCTGGATCTTTGGTGAGACCGAGGGCGTCGAGAATCTTTGCTTGCAGCTGGATAGCCACCTCTGGATTCTCCCGCAAAAAGACCTTGGCCTTTTCCCGCCCCTGACCGAGCTGATCGCCTTCGTAGGTGTACCAGGCACCACTCTTGCGAACGATGTCGTGTTCGACCGCAACATCGAGAAGGCTTCCTTCTCTGGAGATGCCTTCGCCGAACATGATGTCGAATTCGGCCAATCGGAACGGTGGAGCCACCTTGTTCTTTACGATCTTGGCCCGCACCCGGTTGCCGGTTTGGTCTGTTCCGTCCTTGATCGACTCGATCCGCCGCACGTCAATACGCGTAGATGAATAGAACTTGAGGGCGCGGCCACCGGGGGTTGTCTCCGGTGAGCCCCACATGACCCCGATCTTCTCACGCAACTGGTTGATGAAAATAGCCGTGGTCCGGGACCGGTTGAGGGTCCCGGCGAGCTTCCGTAGGGCTTGTGACATGAGGCGGGCCTGCAGACCGACATGGGTATCGCCCATTTCACCTTCGATCTCTGCCCGGGGCACCAGGGCGGCAACCGAATCGATGACCACAACGTCGAGCGCGCCGGATCGAATCAACATGTCGGTGATCTCGAGTGCTTGTTCGCCGGTATCGGGCTGGGAAATGAGCAGCTCGTCCACATCGACGCCGAGGTTCTTGGCATACACCGGATCAAGAGCGTGCTCGGCATCGATGAACGCCGCTATGCCACCGGTGCGTTGCGCTTCGGCCACGATGTGAAGGGCCAGGGTCGTTTTGCCGGAGCTCTCGGGGCCGAAGATCTCGACAATGCGGCCCCGTGGAACGCCACCAACCCCCAGCGCGAGGTCCAGAGACATGGCACCGGTCGGGATTGCTTCGACGTGGCGAATCGAATCTTCACCCATCTTCATGATGGAACCGTCGCCGAATTGCTTTTCGATCTGGGTGATCGCCATATCGAGTGCCTTGTCACGTTCCATCTGAGCTCCCTCGGTTTTGGGTTTGTTGTTGAATCTGCGTGCAAAGGTAGAGACCGTGTGTGACAAATTACACCCTTGCAATACGGTCGGAACACTAATCGAACGTTTGTTCGCTTCCAACTATTTTCCGGAGGAACTCCTACCTGCCACTCCCCTCTTCAGCTCCCTCCAGAACAACACCGTCGATGATGGGATAGCGCCGGGGGCCTGCGACGCTCTCGAACAAATCCACCCGCCTCACGTCCATGACTCCGTCAAAAGGCGGTACGGCTTCGATAAGGGCACGTACGTCCGCGGGCGGACGGACCCGGCTCAGCGTCAGGTGAGGCACAAATGGCCGTTCCTCCGGCACGATGCCGGCATTGCGTACGGTTCTTTCGGCGGTACTCGCCAGGGCTTTCAACCCGTCCTCACCCCGGGAGAGCCCCATCCACAGCACCGTCGCCCGCCGTAAGTTGGGGAAGGCTCCCAGCGTTCCGAATCGAATACGGAAGGGCTTCGGCCAGGCGGCTTCGCTCAGTCCGAAGAGCAAACGCTCAACGGCTTCGGGGGCGAGAGGACCCACAAACCGCAGCGTGAGGTGCCAGTTCTCGGGAGGACTGACGACCCCCGGAATATCTCCCCGGTGCGGATTGAGGTGGGAGGCAAGACCGTGGCGCATCTCATCGGACAGGTCCACCCCGAGGAAGTACCGTCGGCTCACGCAATCCCTTCTCCCTGCATTGCTAGCCGGAGAAAGTGAAGAGCTGCGGTGGTGGAGTAGGTGCGCACCCGCTCGCGATCGCCCGGCATCTTGAGCGTGCGCGCCCCGATGCCTTCCGGTGTCGCAAACCCGAACACCATCGTCCCCACCTCTTTTTCTTGCGCGGTCGGTCCCGCCGATCCGGTCACGGCGATCGCAACGTCGGCTCCCAGTTCCCGACACGCGCCCTCGGCCATCGCGATGGCCGTATCTTCGGTAACGACCCCATCATCAAGAATCTCGATGGGCACACCGAGGAGCCGTGCCTTCATCTCTGTGGAATACGCAACTACGCCTCCCACTACAACGTCTGACGCTCCCGGAACCGATGTGAGCCTGGTTGTGATCATCCCCCCGGTTGCGGATTCGGCCGTGGCGATTTTCCACCCGCGTCGGCGAGCCAGCGACAAGACCAGGTTTTCGACCGTTTCGTCATCCGTGCCGAAGACCAGCGAGCCCAGGCGCTCACGGACCGCCGCCTCGACCGGAGCGATGAGCGCTTCTGCTTCAGCCACGGTCGGCGCTTTCGCAGTCAACCGAACCTTGATTTCTGCACTCGATGCAAGAAACGCCATCATCGGATTGGTGGTCGATTGGTAGAGATCATCGAGGGATTCCGAGAGCAGTGATTCGGACTGACCCCAGGTTCGCAAGATTCTGATGACCAGCGCCGAATCCTCACCACTTCGCCGGCGCAGCGACGGAATCACATGACTATGGAGGAGATCGTACATCTCGGCCGGCACACCGGGCAGCGCGAAGATCACACTCTCGCCACGATCGATCTCTAGCGCGGGAGCTGTTCCCTTCTCGTTGATGATCAGGTTTGCTCCCACCGGATACTCGGCTTGTTTGAGGTTCGATGCGGGCATCTCGCGTCCCCGTAACTCCCACCAGTTCCGAAGCCGCTCGGCGTAGCTCTCGGAAAACGCCATCTCGACCCCGAGTGCTAGACAAATCGCCTCCCGCGTCAGATCGTCCTGGGTTGGCCCGATTCCTCCGGTCGTGATGACCGCGTCCGCCCTTTCCAACGCCTCAGCAAGCACCTCCGAGAGACGATCGAGATTGTCGCCGACGGTCGTGTGGCGGAATGAGTCGATGCCGGCCTCGGCCAGGGCCTCTCCGATGGTCGCGGCGTTTCTGTTGATGATCTGACCGAGCAACAGTTCGGTGCCGACCGCGATGACCTCTACATTCACTGCACGGCACCGACCAGGTCGGTCCCATATGCCCCGGTGATCTCGACGTGAACCCAGTCGCCGGGCTCGCCTCGATCAAGTGAGATCAGCCCGTCGATTTCGGGAGCCTCCCGATAGCTGCGCCCGAACGGCCTGCCGTCTTCGACCCCGTCGACGACGACTTCGAGCATCTGTCCGACCTGATCGGCATTGGCTGCCCGCGTGATGTCGTCCTGGATCTGACGGAGGTAGCGAACCCTATCGATGATCTCATCGTGCGGAATTTGATCCTCCAGCGCGGCGGCCGGGGTACCTACTTCAGGCGAATACGGGAAGAAGCCCGCCCAGTCGAGGCGCACGGCGGCAAGGAATCCGGCGAGTTCTTCCAGCTGGGTGTCCGTTTCGC
>JAHEJY010000178.1 GCA_024638625.1 Actinomycetes bacterium | reverse complement strand
CCATTCCCATGGAGTTTGCGGTTGGACAAGTCCACCGTTCCCATGGAGTTTGCGGTTGGACAAGTTCACCATTCCCATGGAGTTTGCGAAGCAAACTCCTCAGGAACGCGGAGCGTTCCCAGTCCCATGGAGTTTGCGAAGCAAACTCCTCAGGAACGCGGAGCGTTCCCATTCCCATGGAGTTTGCGAAGCAAACTCCTCAGGAACGCGGAGCGTTCCCAGCTACACTTTTTGCTTCATCGACAAGGAGCAATCGTGGAGGCACAAACCGGGTCTGATCGCGTGAAGCGTGGGTTGGCCGAGATGCTGAAGGGCGGCGTCATCATGGACGTTGTCAACCCCGAACAGGCTCGAATTGCCGAGGAGGCCGGTGCGGTGGCGGTCATGGCGCTTGAACGGGTGCCGGCCGACATCCGTGTTCAAGGCGGAGTCGCTCGCATGTCGGATCCCGACATGATCCAGAGCATTCAGGATGCTGTGTCGATCCCGGTAATGGCCAAAGCTCGAATCGGGCATTTCGTCGAAGCCCAGGTACTCGAATCGCTCGGTGTCGACTACGTGGATGAGAGTGAAGTGCTGACTCCCGCCGATATGGACAATCACATCGACAAGTGGAGCTTCACGGTTCCTTTCGTGTGCGGCGCAACCAACCTCGGAGAGGCCTTGCGCCGCATCGGTGAAGGTGCCGCCATGATTCGAACCAAGGGGGAGGCCGGTACCGGCGATGTCAAAGAGGCGGTGACCCACGCCCGGACGCTGCATGGAGAGATCCGGCGACTCACGACTCTCGATGACGCAGAACTCATGGCCGCTGCTCGAGACCATCGCGCTCCCTATGAGTTGGTTCGGGAAGTGGCTGAAACGGGTGTGTTGCCTGTGGTGAATTTCGCTGCCGGCGGTATTGCTACTCCGGCCGACGCCGCGCTGATGATGCAGCTCGGCGTGGACGGGGTGTTTGTCGGATCCGGAATCTTCAAGTCCGGCAATCCCGAGGTACGTGCCAAGGCGATTGTCGAGGCGACGACGTACTACCGGGACCCGTCGATCATTGCGAAAGTGTCTCGCAATCTTGGAGAAGCCATGGTCGGCATCAACATCGGAGAGCTGCGAGGCGAAGAACTCCTGGCAAACCGGGGCTGGTAAGGGTGCGGGTCGGAGTTCTGGCCCTGCAAGGCGATGTTCGAGAGCATCTCGATGTCATCGAGTCGCTCGGTCATCAGGGCATCGCAGTCAAGTACCGGGAAGAACTCGACAACATCGATGCGCTGATCATTCCCGGCGGGGAGTCGACCACCATCGGAAAGCTGGCGGATCGCTTCGACCTTCTCGAACCCATGAAGAAGCGGATCGCCGAGGGCCTTCCGACCCTCGGCACATGTGCCGGCATGATCCTGCTTGCAAAGGCGACGACCGGGACCCGTCAGAATCTTCTGGCTGAGCTCGACATCACTGTCGAGCGGAATGCCTTCGGCCGCCAGATTGATTCTTTTGAAGCTGATCTCGACATCAAAGGACTCGATGAGCCATTCCATGCGGTGTTCATACGAGCTCCGCTGGTTCAATCGGCTTCAGACGACGTCGAAGTGCTTGCGGTCGTCGACGGCCGTCCTGTGCTCGTCCGACAAGACCACATCATCGCCGCATCGTTTCATCCCGAGTTGACGAAGGATGATCGGATACACAGAATGCTGATGTCTTCGGTTGTGGAGCGTTAGATGTCGGGACATTCCAAATGGTCGACGATCAAGCACAAGAAGGGCGCGAAGGACGCCAAACGCGGCAAGCTGTTCGCGAAGCTGGTCAAGATCATCGAGGTCGCTGCCCGCGAAGGAGGCGGCGACCCGGATTCGAACGCAACCCTGGCCAACGCCATTCAGAAGGCCAAGGATTCTTCGGTTCCCAAAGACAATATCGAGCGTGCTATCGCGCGGGGCACCGGTGAAGTTGAGGGCGTCAACTATGAGGAGATGTGGTACGAGGGTTACGCCCCTGGCGGTGTGGCCGTTTACGTACATGCCCTGACCGACAACCGAAACCGTGCCTCATCCGACATTCGGGCCGCCTTCAGCAGAAACGGCGGCAGCCTGGGTGAACCGGGCTCAGTGGCCTACCTGTTCAGTCAGATGGGGCAGATCTTGTGCAGCGGAGAAGAGGACGCCGTGATGTTGACTGCCCTGGACGCCGGTGCCGAAGACATCCGGCCGTCTGACGGAGACTGGGAGGTAATCACCGCCGCCACGGATCTCCCTACGGTACGCGCCGCGCTCGAGGGGGCTGGGATCTCGATCAGCAACGCCGGAGTGACCCACCTGCCTTCGGTCGAAGTGACTCTCGACAAACCCACCGCGAGCCAGGTTCTGAGGATCGTAGATGCTCTCGACGATCTTGATGACGTACAAGACGTATACGCAAACTTCGATATACCAGAGGACATTCTCGAAGACCTCGGGGCTGACGCCTAGGCCACCGACCGATGCTCACCGGTCTTCTTCCGGGCTTTTGCCAACCTCTTGGCATCCGAACGGAACAGGTTTGCTTCGAGAGGCGTCAGCAGGTCGACCACCCGGGGGTAATCCTTTGCTGCAAATGCAATTTGTGCTTCGTCGAGGCGTTCGTGGCGGGGGAGATCTCCTGCGATCTCGGCTACCTGGCCCAGCAATGACGGATTGGGGTTATCGATCTGTGGCCACACCCTTGACACCGTTGCTGCCGCGGCCGTCATGTATTCGTCGATGCGGTCGGGGGTGTGCAGGTATCGACGATCAGGCAGCCTTTCGGATGCCAGCGCCTGCCCCCACGCTTCGAGCCGGAATCCGTTGAGCATGACGGTCGCCGAGTAGTCGCGGTCCCCGTAAGAAACCAGCGCATTTCGGTCGAACGCGATGGTGCAACGAAATGGATAGCGAACTGTGGTGGTATCGGCGCCGACGGAACCATCTTCGCCGAGGTTGGTCAGATCGACCTTGCCTGACCAGAATTCGAAACGTTTGGGGACGGTAGTCACAAACGCCTCGGCCAATTCGGTTTCACTCGGTGGGGTCAGGAGACCGCAGAGATGTCGGCACATGGTTCATCCTCCTGCTCATCTTTCGGCGCACGACGAGTCGTTCTTGAGGTCGAACGACTCCAGACATTATTTTCGCGACACGCTGGTGGTGGGGTGCCATCCGGGATTAAGTTGACGACCGTTCAAGCAGACGCGGTGCGGCCGACGGGTCGGGTCGCGAACGTGAGGACACATACGAGGTGCACGAAGCTTCACAGCACTTCGTATTGCGTAATCGGCAGGGGATCGGGAAAGCCAAAGATGTTTCGGCATCGACGGCGCCACCCGGTGTCCACCCGGAGCGGGACCTGGAAACGGGGCTCGAGCCCGGGCACGGAGCAGGTGTTGGAGACGATGCTTGGAACGTACTCGGAACCGGAGCTCGGATTGATGCTTGGAGACGGGACTCCCCGTCGGACTTGGAGACTTGTCCGTCCGGGATGAACGGGGCCGGGCACCGAGGTCGGCAACGCAAGACGAGCTCGGAAAAACCCCACGGGTGAAGCCGGGAGAAACCGCCGAGAGGTAGGTCGATCCCACCAAGGCAGCATCTGTGGGGTTTTTCGCGTTATTAACCGGCGGTCATACGCTTGTTGGTCGGAACGTAACGCACGTGGGAGGTCATATACGTCGGCCGTACCCGCGTCATAGAGCTACCGCCTCTGCGGCCGGAATTCAGTGTCACGGAGGATGAGAGCCCTCAGAGCGCACATGTCGCGGTCAAGTTGTCCGTGGGAGCTCACCGACATGGTGGAGTTGTCCGTGGGAGATCGGGAACCCTTCGGGTTCCTCAGGAGTTTGCTTTGCAAACTCCATGCTGCGCATCGACGCAAAGGGGCCCGAACACTTTGCGCATGCCACCCAAAGAAGAACGCAAAGGGGCTTGAACACTCTGCGCATGCCATCTAATAAGCATTGTTCGTCAATCTCCCACCGCGACCCTGCCCCCCGATCGGCGAACCCGTCCGTGGGAGGTCGCCGATATCGGTGGAGTTGTCCGTGGGTGGTTCGCCGCGTTGGATCAAGGTCCTCCTGGGAGGTTGACGAACGATGCTTGTTGTCGGCGGCGGGAACCCTTCGGGTTCCTAGGAGTTTGCTTCGCAAACTCCATACTGGGCATTCACGCAAAGGGGCTTGAACACTCTGCGCAGGCCGCTCAAAGTACACTGATAGAACATATGTTCGTTTTAGGGATCGATCCGGGGGTTTCGCGGTGTGGGTATGGCGTCCTGGAAGCCGGATTC
>JAHEJY010000177.1 GCA_024638625.1 Actinomycetes bacterium | reverse complement strand
GAAGCGAGGCTACCCACCACCCTCAGGTGCGAGCTCCCAGGAGCGGCGCGGCCGCCGCGAAGAACACCACGAAAACGCTCAGCAGAAGCGTTGCCTCGAACCTGCTGATCTGGTTGCGGGTTTCGGTCAAGACGCCGGCTGCGACCGTTGTGGCCACCATGGCGATCATGAGCGGAAGAAAGCCATCATTGACGATGCCAGGCCCGAGAACGCCCGCGAGCCCGACCACAGCAAGGGAATTGAACAAATTGGACCCGATGACATTGCCGAGTACCAAATCTCCCTGGCGTCTTCTCATCGCGGCCACCGATGTTGCCAATTCCGGGAGACTCGTTCCCAGGGCAACAATGGTTGTCGCGACAAATGCCGAAGTGATTTCCAACTCCACGGCCAGACGTTCGGCTCCCTCAACCAGCAGGTAGGCACCGAGGACCGTGGCGGCCATGCCAACCAAGGCCATCGCCGCCAGCCGGGCGGTGCTGGCGTCGTCGTCACCGTCGAGCCCGTTGGTTTCGTCGCCAGACCAGCGGGTGAGGAGATAGATCGCGATAACCATTCCGATGAGAAGAACCGACGCCTCCGGGACTCCGATCTGTCCATCTAGATAGACCATCGACATCAAAACGGTCGCTCCCAGCATCAGGATCCCTTCGCGCCGGATCAACGCCCGGGTGAGATACACAGGAGCGATCAGCGCCGCGACACCGAGTACGAGGGTGAGATTGGCAACGTTTGACCCGACGACATTACCGACGGCGAAGTCAGGGTTTCCACGCCACGCGGCGATCCCGGATGCCAGAGCCTCTGGCAGCGAGGTTCCGAGTCCTACGAGCAGAGCACCCACCAGGACCGGGGAAACTCCAAGGCGCCGGCTCAGACTCCCGGCACTGCCGACGAAACGGTCGGCCGCGGTCGGGAGCACGCCGAGACCGGCAAAGGTGAGTGTCAGGGCGATCAACATGTGGCTGCACGTTACCCAGCAGAAATGACTAGTCACTTTGTGCGTGGTTCTTTTAGTCACTCTCCGATGCGAGGTAGACGGGCGAACGTGGTTTCGTTATCGGTAGCACTTCGGTGCTGCTGACCGTTCCTAGCTCTGTCGAGTACGGTCCCCACTCGCAGAGCACAAAACATGGTTCGGATCAGCTCAACGACCGTCGACCGTGTCGCTTCTCCCCTCGGAGCGGGTCGACGGTCGTTGTATTTCTTGCTTCCGCTGAATCACGACTCCTGCTACCCGCGCTGCGCACCAGAATGTCTGTATGTGCGGACGCTATGCCCTTTCCCGGCCGGCCAACAGGTACGCCGACTTCTTCGACGCCGAGCTATCCGTCTCCGAGTCGCTCGAATCCAATTACAACGTCGCTCCGACCGACCCGGTTTATGCCGTTTTCGAAGGCGACGCCGGACGCGAGATGAACGTCATGCGATGGGGACTCGTACCGTTCTGGTCGGACTCCCCGAAGGACGGGGCAAGAAGAATCAACGCTCGCGCCGAAACAGTCGCCACAAAGCCAATGTTCCGCGACGCATTTGAGAAACGACGCTGCTTGCTTCCGGCGGACGGGTTCTACGAATGGATCACGACCGACGACGGTTCCAAACAGCCGTACTACATCTTTGCTTCGAACCATGCTCCGATCGCCTTGGCCGGAATCTGGGAGCGCTGGAAGGATCCGACCGGCACGCCCTTGATCACATGTTCTGTGATCACTACTGACGCCAATCGCAAGCTGGAGCCCATCCACAACCGGATGCCCGTGATCATCCCCGCCCCGGATTGGGATCAGTGGCTCGACCCCGCAATGGGCGACCAGTCGCATCTTCTGTCAATCCTGCGCCCGGCTGCCGAAGATCTGCTGGAGACTGTCAAGGTTGCAAAAACCGTCAACAACGTTCGCAACAAGGGACCCGAATGCCTGCTCGAGCCCGAGGACGTCCCACGGGAGGCGAGGCTCTTTGATGTCTGATAGATGCCGAGAGGCTGCGCGGGCCGGCGTTCGGCTTTCTCGAATCTGCTGATCGAGGCAGCCGGTTTGGTGTTGCCGAAGCGGGATCGGAGTAGGAAGCGAGATGCCGGTCGATCACCCAGGACGTGAACCACGGGTCCTCACGTCGAGCGCCGGGATTCCAGAGCAATGTCAGCCGGCTCAGGCGGCCTTGCGCCGTCCGATGACCTGGCGGAGACCATCCACGACTTGCTGTGAGAAAGTTGACCCGGCACCGGCTCGAATTTGCACCATTGCGTCTTCGACGCTCATCGCTGGTCGATACGGCTTTGGCGAAACCATGGCGTCGAATACGTCGGCAACGAGAAGAACCTTCGAGGGGAGCGGAATCTCCTCGCCCGGAACGGCATTCGGATAGCCGCTTCCATCAATTCGCTCACAATGCTTGAGAACCGCTTCCGCGACCTCGGGGTGTACCGATGAGGCGATCATCTGAAACCCGTACTCGGGATGGAACTTGATGCGCGTCCATTCGTCGTCGCTCAAAGGCCCCGCCTTAGACAGGACCTCCTCCGGAACGCTCAACTTGCCCACGTCGTGGAGCAGCGCAGCAAGCCTGAGCCGGGCGATGCCCACCGGATTCATGCCGACCTCAACAGCAACCCGTGTCGACAGATCGGCGACCCGAAACGCATGCTCGGCCGCCTGTCGATCCCTCTGCTCCATCATGTTGAGCAGAACCGAGACCGCTGAAGGGCGCGTAACCCCTTCCGGATTGTCCCACGGCGCGGTGGCAGCGAGGCGTGTGCGGATGGATTCGACCGAGGGGTGGAAGTCCCCATGATCTAGCTCGTTCGACATGGCAGCCGCTCTCCAATGCTCGTGCATCACATCAACGACCTATTCACCAAAATCTTTAGGACCAGTTATGCAAATGACGCGATCGCGTCACTCATAACTAATTGCTTCCAGAATATTGCTCCTCGCCGCCCGCCAGGCAGGGATACCGGCCGCGACGAGACCGAGCACAGAAATGACGAATACCAGAACGATCAGCCCCGGCCAGGGGATGACGAACACCGTGAATCCTTCATCCTCCAGCGCCGTCAACAACGCCCGGGCCAGACCGATGCCGGCTATGACGCCCAGGACCGCACCGAAGGCCGCGATCATCATCGACTCGAAGTAGATCATGCGACGCAAGGCACCACGATCCAGACCCACGGCTCGTAAGAGTCCGATCTCTCGTGTCCGTTCGATCGTGGAGAGCACCGTCGTGTTGGCGAGACCGACGAATGCCACGCCGACCGCAAGGCCCAGAAGTCCGAAAATGAATCCCAGGGCCTGCAGCGTCTGTTCTCGGGATTGCTCCCGGATTTCGTTTTGATCTGCGACCTGGAGCGTCGGATATTGATCTACGATCGCTTCGACTTCGGCCCGGGCTGCCTCGAAATCCCTTCCTTCGACGAACAAGATGTCGACCTGAGCATCTTGTGAATTCGGAACCAGCGAGGCGTACGCATCCAGCCCAACGATGATGCCCGACAGGCCGGTCGACTCGAACAGCCCTCGCAATTCAAGGTCGATCGAGCCGGTCAGGAAACCGAACGTAACCATGTCCCCGATCTCCCAACCCCGATCTTCGGCCGTGGCGAAGTCGGCGCTGAAGTAGGTGTCGCCGAGATCGGTCAGGGTCCCGCTTTCCCGTTCGAGTGCCAGGAGGTCGAACTCCCTATCTGAAACGGCGACGATGAGATCTATGTCGTCTTCCACCCGGACCAACCCCCGGCGTTGGCGTCCGACGATCTCCGTCGAATCGAGCGCCGCGATTGCATCACCCACGGCGGGCGAAAAGCCGCCGGTAGGGCCTGCGAATCCTTCGGCGGTAACAACCAGGTCGGCACGAAATCCGGTGTCCAGTGCCTCGTCGATTACTCCGAGCAAGCTGGCCACGAAAACCGAAGCCAGCGTCATGAGTGCGACGCAGATCAAAGCAGCAGCTGAGGTGGCGGCCGTCCGACGCGGGCTTCGAACCGCATTGCGTTGAGCCAGCAACCCTGTCGACTTCGAGGCAGAAACAAACGGAGCTCCGAGAATCCTCATGACCGGAGGGACGAAGACGGGGCTGATGAGGATGACCGCGAGGAGCGCCAGCGCCGATCCAACTCCCACCCACACAATCGGAGGCTGGCCGACCAGCCGAACGTCGGTGAACAATGAAGCGATCAACAAAGCGGCCCCGATTGCGAGAAGTCCCACACTCGAGACCACCCGCTGGATGAGAGGCCGTCTTCCAGGCGCCGCCCCGATTTCGCGAAGCCCTTCCATGGGCGTTATCGACCGAACCCGCCAAATCGGAACCAGTGCCGACAACAACGTCACAACGATGCCGAGCACCAGCCCGATGA
>JAHEJY010000176.1 GCA_024638625.1 Actinomycetes bacterium | reverse complement strand
CCTCCACGATCGTGCCACCCCACTCCGTATTCGCAGAATCGAGGTCTTCCTGCATCAACGTCTGGCCGTAGGCCATGAAGTGTCGCCCGGTGTGCTGTTTGATGTCGAGGAACAGACGTTTGCCACCGCCCCAGGTGATAGCCGTCCCATCGTGGACCTTGCCCTCCCGATCCATTCTCGCCCCCAGCCCCGCGTCCCGGAGAATCCCAACCGTGCCCCATTCCAGGACGCCTGCTCGCACCCGGGACAGGACGTACTCACGAGTCTGACGCTCGAGGACAATGCTTTCGACGCCCCGGAGATGGAGCAAGTGGCTCAGAAGCAATCCGGCCGGTCCCCCTCCGATGATTGCTACCTGCGTCTGCTCTCGATTCATCGCTTCTTACGCTACCGGCCAGACGGTTGGCAGTCATGTTTGCGTCAACTGGCCGAACGGTTGTTGATAACATCGGCTGACACGACGAACCGAGCTCATCTTGATCATCGACTGCCACGGTCATTACACAACCACCCCGCCCGCCCATCAAGAATTCCGCGACGCACAAATCGCACGACTGACAGATCCAGCTCTTTCCGAACCCAGCCCCGCCGACATCACCGACGACGAAATCATCGAGAGCATCGAGCAGAACCAACTCCGGCTGCTGCGGGAGCGAGGAGCCGACATGACGATCTTCTCGCCCCGCGCCTCCGGCATGGGTCACCACATCGGTACCGACGAAACGTCCCGGACGTGGGCGCGAGCCTGCAACGACCTCATCCATCGAGTCGTGACATTGTTTCCAGAACATTTCATCGGGGTGGGGATGTTGCCTCAATCGCCCGGGGTTCCGATCGCCAACTCTCTCGCCGAGCTCGAGCGGTGCGTTCTGGAGCTCGGTTTCGTCGGCTGCAACCTGAACCCGGATCCCTCGGGAGGGCATTGGACCTCAGCACCGCTGACCGACGAGTCGTGGTATCCGTTGTACGAGAAGATGGTCGAACTCGACATCCCGGCGATGATCCACGTCTCGGCCTCCGACAACGTCAACTTCCATGCCACCGGCGCCCATTACATGAACGCCGACACCACGGCATTCATGCAACTGATCCAGGGGGATCTCTTCGCCGCGTTCCCCACCCTCCGCTTCGTGATCCCGCATGGGGGCGGAGCCGTTCCCTATCACTGGGGTCGGTACCGGGGTCTGGCTGAAGGCCTGGGACACCCATCATTGACCGAACATGTCATGCAGAACGTGTTTTTCGACACCTGTGTCTACCACCAGCCGGGCATCGACCTGTTGTTCGACGTGATCGACACGGGCAACATCCTGTTCGCGTCCGAGATGGTGGGAGCGGTGCCCGGGATCGATCCCGAGACCGGCTTCTACTACGACGACACCAAGCGGTACGTCGACAATCTCGACCTGTCTGAGCAAGATCGATACAAGGTTTTTGAGGGCAACGTTCGGCGCGTCTACCCCCGTCTCGACGCCGCCCTCGAGGGCCGATGAGCGGAACCGTGGTCCGCTCGATCCCACGGGCCGACCCGTCCGTCATTGACCGTTTGGCAGAAGCGGGTGTCGCCACCGTCCACGAGGCACAGGGCCGTACGGGCCTATTGGACCCGGGAGTCCTGCCGAGACAACACGGAGCTCGCATCGCAGGTTCGGCGGTTGCCGCATTATGTGCGCCAGGCGACAACATCATGCTTCACGCTGCCGTCGAGGTCCTCGAGCCCGGTGACATCCTCGTGGTAGCGCTCACCTCGCCTGCCACCCATGGCATGTTTGGCGACCTTCTGGCGGCCTCGGTTCTGGCGAGAGGGTGCCGGGGGCTCATCATCGATTCCGCGGTGAGAGACATCGCCGAGCTCAACGAGATGGGCTTTCCCATCTGGTCGCGTGCTGTGTATGCCCAGGGAACGGTCAAAGAAACGGCCGGAACGGTCAATATGCCCATCGACTTCGGCGGGGTCGCCATCCAACCGGGTGATGTGATTGTGGCCGACGACGATGGCGTCGTAGTCGTTGATCGTTCATCAGCCTCAGAGGTTGCCGATGCTTCGATGACGAGGATCGAAAAGGAGGAGGCGAGCCGCACCCGGCTCCAGGCAGGAGAACTCGGCCTCGACATGTACGGGCTCCGGGACAAACTCATCGGCCTCGGCGTCGAGTGGGTCGACTCGGCTGACGACCTTTGACCGAGCACATTGCGGTCTTCGGACTCGGAGAAGCCGGTTCGCTCATCGCCGCAGATCTCGCCTCCGCCGGAACCGATGTTCACAGTTTCGACCCGGCCCCGGTGCCCACTCCGCCCGGGGTCACCCGGCACGACAATCCCGCTGACGCAGTGGGCGGGGCGGCGTTCGTGTTGGCGATTACCGCTGCGGCCGATGCCCAGGTAGCCATTGCCCAGGCGTGGGATCGCCTCCGGCGAGGCGCCTTGTACGCCGATCTCTCCACTGCCCCTGCCAGCCTCAAGCAAGACCTCAGCGACTCAGCAAACTTGCGCGGCCTCGATTTCGCCGATGTCGCCCTGATGGCTCCGGTGCCAGGATCGGGGCTCGCTACGCCGGCACTCGCGTCTGGATCGGGAGCCCGGCGGTACGCCGATCTCGTCAACCGTCTCGGCGGTGCCGTCGAGGTCGTCTCGGACGAGGCGGGCGACGCAGCTACCCGCAAATTATTGCGAAGCGTCTTCATCAAAGGACTGACGGGCGTGCTCATCGAGACGCTGCGAGCCGCCGACGCCGCCGGCCAGGGCGATTGGATCCGCAGCCATCTGGCCGAAGTGATCGATGAAGCCGACCATGCTTTGTTAGATCGGCTGCTATCAGGCACTGCTGGCCATGCCAAACGTCGCAGCGAGGAAATGGAGCACGCCGCCACCCTGCTCCGACAATCCGGGATCGAACCCGTCATGACCAATGCAACAACGGAGATCTTGCGCCACGCCCATCCGGAGAATGTGCCGGGCTGGAGCCCACCGTCGGACCGGGGGTCGACCGGTACAATCGAAGTCGAGGAAAGGTGAGTCGATGAGCAGCGCCACCCGAGAGTATGACGACATCCCAGGTACGTATGTGTTTGACGCCGACCACCATCGCAAGGGATACCACCTGAACATGATGTGCATGTCGCTCAACGACCCGAAGAACCGGGAGAAGTTCGCAGCAGGCGAGGAGGCTTACCTCGACCAATGGCCCCTCACCCCCGAACAGCGGAAAGCCGTTCTCGAACGGGATTGGCTTGGGATGCTGCAACTCGGGGGCAACATCTACTACACCTTCAAGATCGCCATTTTCGACGGTCTCTCGATGCAGGCCGTCGGCGGGGCGATGTCGGGCGTCACCGAGGCGGAGTTCCAGCAAATGATGATCAACGGAGGTCGAAACGACAATGGCTGACGTGCTGTACGGGGTTGCCAGTTCACACGTCCCGGCGATCGGCGCGGCCATCGACCACGGCAAGGAAGAGCAGCCCTATTGGCGTCCTCTTTTTGAAGGATATGAAGGAGCCCGCAAGTGGATGGCCGATACCCGTCCTGACGTGATCATTCTCGCCTACAACGATCATGCCTCGGCTTTCGACCTGGACCTCATTCCCACCTTCGCAATCGGAGTGGCGGACAAGTTTCCAATTGCTGACGAGGGCTACGGACCCCGCCAAATTCCGGAGGTGATCGGCCATCCCGAGCTCGCCTGGCATCTGGCCGAATCGCTGATCCTCGACGGATTCGACATGACGATTTGCAATCGAATGCCGGTCGATCACGGCCTCACGGTGCCCCTTTCGATCATGTACGGCAGCCCCGAGGCGTGGCCCGTCAAGGTGATTCCGCTTGCCGTCAATGTCATCCAGTACCCGCCCCCAACCGGCAAGCGCTGCTATGCCCTTGGCCAAGCGATCCGGCGGGCGGTGCAGAGTTTCGAAGACAACCAGGATCTCCGGGTCGCAGTCTTTGGCACCGGCGGCATGTCGCACCAGCTGCAGGGCGAGCGAGCCGGCTGGGTCAATACCCCCTTCGACACGGCGTTTCTGAACCGCCTCACCGATGACCCGGAGGGCCTGACCGAGATTTCCCACGTCGACCTGTTACGCGAAGCCGGCTCGGAGGGTATCGAGCTGGTGATGTGGCTCATCATGCGCGGCGCGCTCAGCCGAAAGGTGCGGGAAGTCCATCGCCACTACCACGTGCCGGCCTCCAACACCGCCGCCGGCCTGATCGTGTTCGAAGGCAGCGAAGCCAACGTTCTCCTGTAAGAGGTCGGCGCCACATCCCAAACCCAACAACCACCGCACCCAAACACAAAACAAGAGATTGACCTCCCAAATAGTCCCCCATCAGCCGCCGCAGGCGGCGACCAGATGGGGGAAAGTAC
>JAHEJY010000003.1:28837-56610 GCA_024638625.1 Actinomycetes bacterium | reverse complement strand
CCGATGATGATGCCCACGTTGTAGACGATGGGTGCAAACGTCGGAATGAGAAATGACCCTTTGGCGTATTGAACCGCCATCAGCAATGATCCGAGGATGAAAAAGAACTGGGCAGGCAGGATGATCCTCGTGTTGCGAACGGTCTCGGCGACCTGTGCCTCGTTGAAAAGCGGAAAGATGGCCTTGACCACTGCAGGCGCAGCCATCCAAGCAATCACGATCAGAGCGACGATTGCCACCGCCGCCCAACGCGCAATGGCGCCGAAGGCGGCCCAGCCTCCTTCCTCGTCGTCGCTCGAGAGGTATCGGGTGAAGATGGGTATGAACGTGATGGATAAGAACCCTCCGGCAAGCAGATAGTTGGTGAAATCAGGAATCTTGAACGCGGCGACGTACGTGTCGCTGATGGCATCGGCACCAAGGATGTCGGCGACGATGATGTTGCGTACCAAACCCAAAACCCGGCTGATCAACACCCCTGCAGAGACGATGAGGGCGGCGGTTCCGAGTCCGCTGATTCTGGATGTGCCGCGTGAGGTCACACGAGATCCAGTTCTCGTAGGGCGAATCCGGTGATGGCCCACATGACGACCGCGACCGCGGCCGCCTTCAAGGCGGCTCCACCGGCGCCCGCTGCCACCGCGCCATTGGTTATCTCGAACGTTGCAACTACCCGCCCGAAGTCGCTGAGACCTGCGTATGCCGACGTTCCGATTCGAAACGGCGACAGGTTCGAGAACTGTTCAACGTTGCGGGCCAGAAACTGCTCAACCAGTAGCAGATACACGAGTCCGGCCAGGGTCGCTCTCTTCATCACGAGGCCGATGGGCAGGAGGATGGCGGAATAGGCAAGTGCGCTCAGGCCGGCGCCTACCACTCCCGGAACGATCTCAGTCCACTGGCCGCTGCCCACTCCCAGGGCGAAAGCTGCGAACACGGCACCCAAGGCACCCACCAGTGAAGCTCCTAGCCATGCGGCGGCCAGCTTCGCCCCGGCAATGGTCCAGCGAGAAACCGGTCGCAAGGTGAGAAACGCCATCGTCTTACCGCGTTTTTCCTCTCCAAAAGCGTTCGCCCCGAATGTGATGGCGACGGCAGGGATGAGGAGCGTAAAGAGCACTTGCGTGCTGAATTCCTCATAGAGCTGTGAACTTATCGCGCTTCCCCGGGCGAGCCCACCGATGAGTTGCACCAGGCCGGGCAGCAGGGCGAGGGCAAGCAGCATCCAGCTGCGCCGACCGCCCAGGAACCCTCGCAGGGTGTTTGCGACTATCGATGCGAATGCGGTCATCGGCGCTTTTCCAGGTAGCCAAAGACCGCTTCGAGCGACATGTCCTCAGGCTGAAACCTCGTGATTCGGATGCCGCTGTCGATCGCCAGTCTCGGGAGGTCCCGACCCAGCGTCCCGAGGTCATTCGTTTCGATGACCAGTTCGACCCGGTCGATCGTCACGGAGGTGATGAGTGGATGTCCGATCAGCAGGGCACCCAGGGCTCTGAGGTCGTCGGCTTCGACCCGGACCCGGTAAGGGATGTCGGTCATCGCTGCCCTAATCGCTTCAATGTTGCCTGCAGCAGCCAGCCGGCCGTTTGTCATAGCCAACACGCGATCCGCGATCCGCTCGACTTCGGCCAATACGTGGCTCGACACGATCACCGTCGCCCCGCCTTCGGCAAGTGATCGGATCAGAGCGATCAAGCGTGCCCGCTGCACCGGGTCGGTACCGTTGAGAGGTTCGTCGAGGATCAAGATGTCCGGGCGGTGTGTAATGGCAGCCGCGACCCGGGTCCGCTGTTTCATGCCTTTGGAGAATTCGCCGAGCTTTCGATCCGCTGATTCGGCCAACTGCACCGTTGCGAGAGCGTCGGCCGCTGCCTGGGCGGGTTCGGAGAGTCCGCTCAATTGCGCGGCGTAGGTCACATACTGGCGTGCGGTGAGGAATTCGTAGACGGCATCCTCCTCCGGCACCAGCCCGATCCGTTCGAACAGCTTTGTATGGCCACGCGGGTCGAGGCCATCGATGGTGATGGTCCCGTCGGACGGTTGGGTGAGACCAGCCAGCATGCGCAGTAGTGTCGTTTTTCCGGCCCCGTTCGGTCCGAGCAGCCCCGTGACCCCCTGGCCAAACGAACAGGTCAGCTTGGAGTTGGCTACTTTGTCTCCAAACCACTTGGACACATCGTTTACCTCGATGATCGGATGGGCGACGAGCGCTGGTGATCTGCCGGTCATATGAGCCTCCGATATCTGCGGAGAATCAGCAGCACCGCCAACGTGACAAATGCCAACAAAGCCGCGACCACGGCAACGAGCGGAACATCGCTGCCGGGGATCTCCTCGAGGGTGCTCACCCCAAACAGCCAATCACGAATCCGGGGAGGCCAAAACTGGAGCGCGATCAGTGAGAAGTACTCATTGATCGAGCTGAGGCCAAAGCCAACGCCGGTGAGCACGTTCACGGCGACGATATAGATCGCGATAGCGGCCCCACGATTGTTCACGTAGGCGGCGATCAATGCGGCAGCGCCGACGTTGACCGCCAGATACACCAGTGACGTAATCGGGACTTGCCACCAGAAGGACAGATTGTCGGCGAGGTGCTCAAAGAAGCTCGGTGAGATCAAGGCTTCACCGATGAGCAGAACCAGTTGAGGGATCATCAAGAACACTCCAACCGAGATCGCCATCGCCACCAGCCGGGCGACAAGGTAGGTGTTGATTGTGGGAGGCCGCGACGTATAGACGAGAAGCACGTTCTCGACTCGATCCGGAATGAGAAGATTGGGAACCGCCACCGCGACGAAAAAGAAGATCAGCTGTGACGTCCAATCGAAGTATTCGCGATCGTTCAGGAGCACGTCGTTGCCGAGGGGCAGTCCAAATATCTTCGCCACGACCTGGATGACCACGACGCCGATCGCCGGCAGGATCGCCAGAGCGACGAGCGAGAAAGGGAAAGCTTTGTTGCGGGCGCGCTTGCCGATGCCGACCGACTTCTTGAGTCCATCGATCACAATTCGCCAGAAGACCTGTCGGTCGGTAAGGCGAGGTCCGGCGTAGCGTTCGTAGCCGAGGTCGAAGACTGCGCCTTCGGCGGTCATTCTGCTGCTCTTGCTTGATTGGCGGATTCTTCTTCGAGAAACAGCTGCTCGAGGCTGCGCCGGTCGGCTGATAGCGACCGGAGCCCAAGCCCATAATCGGCAGCTGCCACCATGATCGCCTGGAAACCGTCCATGTCGCCGCTCGACTCGACAGCCAGGTGGCGCCCGTCTACTTCAACCTCGAAGCCTTGTGTGCGGAGCGACGTCGCGGCAGGTTCGGCGATGTCCAGGAACTCCGCGATGACTCGATGGCCGGTTTGCACCGCATCGAGTCGTCCGGATCGCAGAATCCGCCCCTGATCCATCATGACGACCCAGTCGCAGGTCGCTTCGATGTCCGTCAGGACATGCGTCGAGAAAACCACGCTGATTCCAAAGTCTCCGAGCCGATTGATGAGTGAGAGCATGTCGGCCCGTCCATTGGGATCGAGACCGGCGGTCGGTTCGTCCAGAAACACGAGGTCAGGGGAGTGCACGATCGCCTGGGCCAGTTTCGTTCGCTGCGTCATGCCGGTTGAGAACGTACCGATCGGCCGGAATCGTTCTTCGTCGAGGCCCACGATGGTCAACGTGTCTGCTGCGCGTTGGCGGGCGACGTTTGGTGGGAGACCGCCGAGTTCTCCGGCGTATGCAACGAACTTCGCAGCAGTTTCTTCGAGGGGGAGGCAGTTTCCTTCCGGCATGAAACCGACACGTGCTTGGACTCGTTCCGGCTCGGTCGCGATATCGTGGCCGAGAACGCGTGCCGAGCCGGCAGACGCCGGGGCAAGCCCGAGCAGAACCCTGACGAGCGTGGTTTTACCGGCTCCATTGGCGCCCACGAGCCCGATCCGGCCTTGGGGCACATCCAGATCCAGGCCCTTGAGAGCATGGAAATCGCCATAGGAGAAATGAAGGCCGTCCACCTCGAGCATGCCTGCAAGCTACTGCGCTGGCTTCGCCGCGTCAGCTTTCGTAGATTCTGGTCGTGGACAGAGTGATCGCCCTCAGCGCCGCGGCCGTTGCCACGGCCTTCTTTGTTGATCTCGTGATCAGCTATCGGACCAGGCCGCGTCGACACATAGCCATCTGGGCCCTTGCGATCGCCATGTACTCGATCGCGACCTGGGCCCTTGCGGTGGGGGTTCTCATCGGTTGGACCGACCCTGTTTTTCGCGTGTTCTACCTATTCGGCGCCATTCTGAATGTGCCGTTTCTCGCGCTCGGGTCCTTCTATCTAGCAGCTCCCAAAGCCGGTAGACGCATGCTGGAGTTCTTCGTGCTGTTTGGGCTGGTGGCGGCTTTCGTCGTTATCACCGCGCCAACGCTAAACGCCGTGCCTGCGGACGGTCTCCCGGCGGGCTCGGAGGTATTCGCGTCGTTTACAGAAGTCGGTCCAGCCGGACCGAGGTTCTGGGCATTCGTCGCGAATGTGCTCGGTACGCTGGTGCTGATCGGGCTGGCCATCGTGAGCATCGTCCGGCTTGCTCGCGTGAATCGCACCTCGGTATTGGCCAACGGTTTGGTGATCGCCGGGGTCCTGGCGCCGGTCTATGGTGGAACGCTTTTCGCATTTGGAGAGGCCGGCTCCTTCGCGGCTTCGCTATTGCTCGGTGCGGTTTTGTTGTGGGCCGGCTATCGGGTGGGCAGCGCTTAGCATTGCGCCGTATGCGGTATGTGGTTGGAGTGGTGGTTGGTCTGGGAATGCTCGCTGCCGCCTGCTCTGATTCGGAGCCAGGCGGAATCGTATTCGATCCTGATGTGGTGAGAATTGTTGCGATCGGTGATTCGATTACGGCAGGCCAGTGTTCCTATACCGATGATCGGGGCGACCAGATTCCCGGTGCCCAGGTCTATTCGTATCGCTTCTATCTCCAGGAACATATCGAAGCTGCCGGATTCGAGCTCGGGGTCGACTACGACTTCGTAGGACGCAATCGGGGCCCATTTCTCGGCTGTGGTGTCATTGAACCGGTTCTCGGCAATGAGAGTATCGTCGCGGGAACCCAGCCCATCCCGGGTTTCACCGATTCGCAGCACGAAGGGTGGCCGGGTGCGACCGCGGCGCAGATCACCGAGCGGATCGCGGCCGGTATCGGTGACCCTCCGCCGGACATAGCTCTGGTGCAGGTCGGTACCAATGACCTTTTTGTGATTGCAAACCAGCTGGAGCTGCCGTGGGAGCCGCCACCAGAACTCATTGCAGGCTTCGAGGAAGACCTTCGCACATTGGTCGGAGCCATTCGTGCAATGAACCCGGGCGTCACCATCCTGCTGGCGCAGATTCCTCCCTGCGGTTTCGGGTCGGGTTTCTGCGATAATCCGATTGTTCCGATGAACGATTCGATTGCCACGGTGGGCCGCGAATTGGACAGTGAATCCTCGCCGATCGTGCTGGTTGATCAGTTTGATGGATTCGACGTCGCCAACCTGTGGGATGACATACATCCGACCGGTGAAGGTGAACGGCTCATGGCCGAGCGATGGTGGGATCACCTGCAGCCGGTGCTCACCGCGGCAGTCGCCGGGAATTCGGAAGATTCTTAGCGGTCGAGCCGGGAGGCTGCCGCCTGGTCCAGAAACCACGTGGCCTGGCGCGCGACCCGGGTTGCTCGAGCGGCTGGAAGGTCAGAGTTGCCCGCGAGGACCTCGGCAACCCGATCCGCCTTGGCTGCCCCGATGACGAGGAACATCACGTGATCGACCCGGGCGATGAGGTCGAACGTGGCCGTCAATCGCCAGGTTTGTTTGTCGTCGACCCAGTTCGCCACGTAATCCTGACCAGATACCTCGAGAGCCGGCGTGCCAGGAAACAGGCTTGCGGTGTGGCCGTCATCGCCCATGCCCAGGAGCAGCACGGCAGGATCTGCGCCGCTACCCAGGGCATGCAGATCAGCTTCGTACCCCGCCGCGGCCGCGTCAGGATCGTCGCCGTATTGGATTTCGAGGATCCTCAGCCCGGTCTGGCCGAGCGATGTCCTCCGAATCATGCCAACGTTGCTATCCGGATGATCAATCGGAACCCAGCGCTCATCGCCCACGAAGCCGATCACCCGGGACCAATCAACATCCAGTCTGGCCAGATGCTCGTACGTCGGCTGAGGCGTCGAGCCGCCGGCAAGACCGAAGAGCGGGTCACGCGCCGAGCCGATCAGGGAATCCGCGATCGCCAGCGCAGCCCGTTCGGCGGCGGTTTCCGGCGTAGGTGCGATCTCGATTCTCACCCGCTCGAGCTTATCGGCCGAACGCTCAATAGCGTCCCGGTGGCCGGTCGACGCGAGATAGGCCGAGTGGGCTTCCAACCGCACGCGGAAATCTGAATCTTCGCGGAGAGGTTGGATGAATCCGAAACTGCTTGCGGGACCGATGTCCACCAGCCCCCGCAAGGCTTTCCACCTGGTCCAGGCATCCGCATCTCCGAGCGCCTGTTCCAGAAGCGGGCGAGCCCATTCGGCACTTCTGTCCACGGCCACATCGACCGCGGTCCGTCGCACTATCCGAGAACTATCCGTCCACGCCTCGTCAAGGGTCTCGCGGAGGAATACTTCGTCGCGGGTGTTTCCGATGGTGGCCACTGCAAGCCGCCGGCGGCGAGGATCGCCGTCGATGAGGGCGGCGAGAAGTGTCGATCTGTCTCCCGGCGAATCCGGATCCAGCAAATGTAGATCGACCTTTTCTGTTGATCTGGACCCTGCAACGAGTTCGTCTCGGGTTGGTGTTCCCGCAGCAGGTGGGGTGTGGCTGACCTCAAATGCGGCCGTCACGGCGGCAAGGAGCTCGTCGATCCTGGATTCCCAAAGCTCGGCGCGCGAGAGCCCGATGGCGACGAAATCTGGTGCGACCAGCACATCCGTCACGTTCGGGTCCTCGAACAGGTTCATGACCCGCTCGTCATCGATCGGGTCACCGCGCTGATAGAACAATGATGTACCCGGCGCACCGCCCAATGGGAACCGTATGTGTCGAGGGTTGGGGGTGGCTTCCGGAATGATCGGGCCTTCGAACAATCGATTGAACAGGCGCGCCGGCTGGTCATCCTGGCCGCCCCGGACGGACAGTCGGTAACGCCCGTCCTCCATGCCGTGCTCGAGCGTTGCCCCGTTCGAGAGCGTGTGTTTCCAGCTGCCACCGACGTCACCGACGAGTTCGGCGAGCTGATCGTCGTGTTCGCTGGTCCATGCTTGTTCCGAAAAGAACGTTTTGAGAAGGTTTTTCAAGGTCGCGAGGTCTGCGAATGGCACGTCTCCATAGGCATCGGAGCTCAAGGAGTTGACTGCCTCTGCCGTCAGGTTGGAGTTGGCTATCGCCCGCCGGGCCCGGTCCTGATCGGTGTCCATCGTGGGGAGGCTAACGTCGGTTTGTGGAACGTCTCCGAACATGGAACATCAAACTCTCCGGTGGTGAAAAGGTAACGGCCCGTTATCGGCCGGCTTCCGGATCGGTAGTCGATCAATCGATCGCCGGTTCTCCGGTCGGGGTGGTTCTCGCGCACGGCGCCGGAGTGGGACAGGATGCGCCGTTCATGGTTTCGGTGCGCGACGGCCTCGCCGCGGCAGGTCACGGCGTGATGACCTTCAACTATCCGTATATGGAAGCAGGTCGACGAGCTCCCAACCGGATGCCGGCACTGCTTGATTGTCACCGGGCCGCCACCAGCCGTCTCGCGTCCTTGCATGAAAACGTGGTTCTGGCCGGAAAGTCGATGGGTGGGAGAATGGCTTCGCACATCGCTGCCGAGGGTATCGGCGACGGGCTGGTGGTGTACGGATATCCGCTTGTGCCCGTCGGCAAAGGCGAGCCAAGATCCACGGATCATTTCCGAGATATCGGTCAGCCGGCGCTCTTTGTCCAGGGCTCGCGAGACGCCCTCGCTCCGCTCAAGAAGCTGCGGCCACGTCTCAAGAAGATCGCCGATGTTCAACTTGCGGTCATCGAGGACGCCGATCACAGCTACCGCGTACCCCGCCGGACCGGCAAGACGCGGGATGAGATTGTCCAGCAGGTGATAGAAACCACCGCAAAGTGGATATCCGCACACGTATAGCGGTTATCCTGTTAAAAGCTGGAGGGTTGTTGACTCGTTTCTTGTCTTTCTTGTTTCTCTTCTTCGCGCTCGGAGTGAGCGCGTCTTTGTCGACGCCTGCCTCAGCCGGTGGGGAACCCGACGGTTTCAACGAGGTGACCCTCGCGGAGAACCTTCGCGTACCGACCGCGTTTGCGTTTCTGCCAACCGGTGACGTACTCATACTCGAACGCGACGGCCGGCTTCTGATCACCAGTGCGAGCGGTTCGCCGGCACCCCTGGCGCAGGTGCTCCAGGTGCCCGGCGTGGACTACCTCGTCGGCGAGCGGGGCGCCACAGCCATCACCGTTGACCCGGGTTTCGACTCGAACGGGTTTATCTACGTCTGGTATGCCAAATCGGGCTCCGACACCATGCGGTTGTCGCGTTTTGCGATGGTTGGAGAATCGAGCGACCCGGCTTCAGAGTTCGTTGTCTGGGAGTCGCCAGATCACCACGGGTCGAGCCAATTCCATTTCGGTGGAGGTATCGAGTTCGGCCCCGAAGGCAAGATCTGGTTCTCGGTGGGCGATCGTTCGGTTCCGGGCGACGCCCAGGACCTGACATCGTCGTCAGGCAAGATTCATCGGATCAACCCCGACGGCTCCATCCCAACCGACAACCCGTTTTACGACGGAGCCGGACCCAACATCGATTCGGTCTTTACGTACGGTTTGCGGAATCCTTTCCGGATCAGGTGGGGCGGCGATCAGCTCTACGTTGCCGAGGTCGGCCAGGAGGATTTTGAGGACTTGAACATCGTCACGCTCGATCAACCCGGCCAGAACTTTGGCTGGCCCCTCTGCGAAGGCATGTGCCAGGACCCCGCGTACGACGATCCGGCGTGGACGTACGAGCATGGGGAGAATACGTACGGCGGTTTTCCCGATTCGCCGATACCGAATACCCGTTTCGGCGCTTCCGTCACCGGCGGAGACATCTACGACTCGGACGTGTACCCACCTGAATACCACGGGGCGTACTTCTTCGGTGACTATGCCAACCGCTGGGTCAGCTACCTCACGTTCGCCCCCGATGGTTCGGCCACCTACCACCCGTTTGTGCGGGACATCGGACCGGTTGTGGATGTCCGGGTCGGTCCAGACGGTGCGGTCTACTACTTGTCGCTGTTGACGGATGGCTCCGGCGATTTTGGTTCCTCCGGGTACCTCCGGCGCATTGCGTATTCGCAAGGAAACCAGCCACCGGTCATATCTGCGGCATCCGCCTCCCCCCAGGCCGGACCGGAACCATTGGTCGTGACCCTGACGGCTGCGGCCACCGACCCCGAGGGCGCTCCGTTGACCTACACGTGGATCACCGGCGACGGCGCAGCGCTCGATGGTGCCGAGGTGTCGCATGTTTACGATATGCCCGGACCGTATCTTGCTCGAGTCGAGGTGACAGACGGCGAAGCGGCCGCTGTCTCGTCTTCCATCCTCATTCAGGTCGGTACGCCGCCTGAGGTCACCATCGAGTCGCCGATCGATCTGAGCACGTTCCGGGCGGGTGACGAACTGTCTCTCGTCGGAAGTTCTGATGATCCATCCGATCAACTCGCTTGGGAGGTGGTGCTCGGCCACGATGACCATCAGCATCCCCGGCTGGTCGCAGCGGGAGCCGCCGCGTCTTATACCGTCCCAAGTTCGGATCACTCGTTTTCTGATACGACGTGGTTTGACATCATCCTGACGGCTACAGATTCGTCGGGTCTGTCCTCTTCGGTGTCGGTCCGGCTCGAACCGGAAAAGGTCGATGTTGTATTTGCGACCTCGCCTCCTGGCTTGAACATTGTTCTGGACGGGGTGCAGTTCACATCGCCGCGAACGGTAGACACCCTCATCGGCTTCCAACACCTTGTCGAGGCGCCGCCGAGCCAGATCTCAGCCGGCAGGGTGTTCGAGTTCGATACCTGGGCGTCAGACGATGATCCGACCTTCCCCCTTGAAGATGCGACCTTTACCTATGTCGTACCGGACCAAAACGCCAACCTGATTGCTGCGTACGTCGACGTCGGCCCGGCGAATGTGTCCAGCGAACAACTGGGCATGGTTGATCCGGCCACCGGGTTGTGGACGTTGACCGGGATTGAACCCTTCTACTACGGGACTCCCGGCGATGCTCCCCTCATGGGAGATTGGGATTGTGATGGGATCGACACAGTGGGTATGTATCGCTCCTCAGACGGTTTTGTGTACCTGCGCGACTCGAACTCGACAGGAATCGCCGATCTCGAGTTTCTCCTCGGGCTCGACGGCGATGTGCCGTTGGCGGGAGACTTCAATGGAGATGGCTGCGACACCATTTCGATCTACCGCCCTGCCGAAGGCCGCATCTATGTCGCCAACACGCTGGGTATTGATGGGGGTGTGATCGTTGCCGATTATGCCTTTTACTTCGGGAACCCGGGTGACCAACCGTTTGCCGGTGATTTCACCGGAGATGGCCGGTCCGGAATCGGTCTGTATCGACAGACAACCGGACTCGTCTATTTCACCAATGATCCGATGTTGGGGGTGGCGCCAACAGATGCGAGTTTCTACTTCGGAGACCCGGGCGACCGGTTTGTTGCGGGCGATTGGAGCGGCGACGGTATCGACTCAGCAGGTATCTATCGGCCAGGAGACAGTGCCTTCTATCTCCGCTTCACCAACACCCAGGGTGTCGCCGACCTCACGCAGGTGTTCGGGCAATCGAGCTGGCTTCCCGTCGCCGGCGCATTCGACTGACCAGCCGCGAGTTTGCAAGTGCTAGGAAGAAACAGAAGCCGAACCGTGCCCAAAGGCGGTGGTTCGGCAACTGTTTGAAAGGTACGCACCAGGAGATCGAAACCTTCCCGGTGGTGTATTCATCATATCAGCTGTGATCGCGTTCTAGGGCGATGACCTTGTTGAGCCGCCGCACGTGCCGCACTTCGCCGCTGAACTCCGCAGCCAGGAACGTGTCGACGAGCTCCTCGGCGACCGCCGTACCGACCACGCGGCTTCCCAGGGCCAACACGTTGAGGTCGTCGTGTTCGACGGCCTGATGAGCCGTGTAGGTGTCGTGGGCAACCGCAGAGCGGACACCATCGATCTTGTTGGCAGCGATGCTCGCTCCAGCGCCGGACCCGCACACGATCAGTCCCCGGTCGGCGGTTCCATCGGCGACAGCCCGGGAGACCGCTGCTGCGAAATCTGGATAATCGACGGGATCCGTTGAGTCGGTACCGACATCGAGGACATCGTAACCCTGCTCGGTCAAGCGCTCCGCCAGGTGTTGTTTGAGTGGGAATCCCGCATGGTCGGCGCCAATGGCAATGGTTCTTGGTGTGGTGGCTGTCATCATGTCGCCACGGTAGTTGAGCTATGTGCGGTGATACCTGAACCCAGTAGGTAAGGATTTCGCGAACCCTTCGTAGAATCTGGATGTGGACGAAATTCGGATAACTGGCGGGAGGCCGCTCCGGGGCGAGGTCGCGATCGGCGGGGCGAAGAATGCTGTGCTGAAGCATCAGGTGGCGACTCTGCTCACTGCCGGCCGGCACACCTTGAGCAACGTTCCAGGGATTCTCGATGTCGCGCTGATGTGCCGGGTGCTCGACTATATCGGAGCCGAGTGTTCACTACGTGACGATCGACTCATCGTCGAAATACCCGACGAACTCAATCCGGAGGCACCGCTCGATCTCGTCCGACAGATGCGCGCTTCGATCCTGGTCATGGGTCCATTGTTGGCGCGATGTGGCAGGGTGCGGGTGGCGCTCCCGGGCGGGGATGAGATCGGAGCCCGCCCTATCACGATGCATCTCGACGGACTGCGTCAGATGGGAGCCGAGTTTGAGCTCAGTCACGGCATCCTCGAAGGTGTCGCGCCCGGTGGGCTTCGCGGCGCCGACGTGGTGTTTGATTTTCCCAGCGTCGGAGCTACCGAGAACATCCTGTTGGCGGCCGTGCGGGCCGAGGGTGTCACCACCATTGAGAACGCAGCGAGGGAGCCTGAGCTGGTTGACCTGGCCATGCTGCTCAATCACATGGGTGCAAACATCACCGGGGCTGGCACCAGCACGATCTCGATAACAGGCGTGTCGGAACTGCAACCGGCCAATCACAAGGTCGTGCCCGATCGTCTGGAAGCGGGCACGTACGCTGTTGCTGGGGCGATTTCATCCGGGCACGTTCGCATCAGTCACTGCGTACCCGAGCATTCGCGTATGGAACTCGCAAAACTGGAGGAATCGGGCTGCGAAGTGGTTCGCGGCGACGACTGGTTCGAGGTGACCGGCCCGGAGCGGCCAAAAGCTGTCAACATCGCCACCTTGCCGTTTCCGGGTTTTCACACCGATATGCACCCCCAAATGGTTGCCTATCTCAGCATCGCTGATGGGACGTCCGTGCTGACGGAGAATGTCTATGAGGCACGGTTCCGATACATCGGCGAGCTGACCCGCATGGGTGCCGACATCTCGACTGATTGGCAACATGCCGTTGTCCGTGGAGTGGAACGGTTGAGCGGCTGTCCGGTCGAAGCGCCCGACATCAGGGCCGGAGCGGCTCTTGCACTGGCCGGGCTCCGGGCCGAAGGGACATCAGCGATCTCGGAAGTGCACCACATAGACCGGGGGTACCACCGTTTCGTGGAGAAGTTGGAAGCGCTCGGCGCCGACATCGAACGGAAGCGGTCGTCGAATCGGGACCTTTCGTAGCCCGGCTCCCGGAGTAACCTGATTGGCTATGAATGAACCGATCGCGACCGAAGCCGTTGAAGATGACATTGCCTACAGCGTCACGCATAATCCCGATGTGATGGCCCCCAACGAAACGACGGCTGATCAGCCCGCTTCGGGCGCCGTCGCCACCGATATCGAGGATATCGATGCCGGTGACGAGGCGGGTACCGAGGAGGCCGGTTCGGGCGATGACGCTTCAGAAGGCGATCCCGTCGACATGATGGCACTCAACGAGACTCTCGAGTACATCCGGCCCGCGTTGCAAGCCGACGGGGGAGACTTGATTCTGCTCGGCGTCAAGGGCGGCACCGTAAACCTGCAGCTCGTCGGCGCATGTGGCGGCTGCCCCATGTCGACCATGACCCTCAAGCAGGGAATTGAGCGCATCATCTTCGATCGGGTACCAGGCGCTACCGAAGTGATCGCGATCTAGCTCGAGTTGCTTTTGGTTGCGGCAGTTTTGATGGCCGCCACCACATCATCGGCGGAGGCTCCTGGCCCCAGTATCGCAGCGACCCCGGCTTCCTTGAGCGGACCGATGTCCTGATCAGGAATGATGCCTCCAACGATGACCGGGATGTCCAGGCCGGCGTCCCGCACCGCATCGACGACGCGAGGTGCGAGTGTCATGTGTCCTGCGTTGTGCATCGAAAGCCCAATGGCGTCGGCATCCTCCTGCGTGGCGACGGCGACTACGTTGGCCGCGGTCTGTCTGAGGCCAAGGTAGATGACCTCGACGCCCGCATCGCGCAGCATCCTTGCAACCACCCGCAAGCCGCGGTCGTGGCCGTCAAAGCCGATCTTGGCCAGAACCACCCGAAAGCGGTCTTCGTTCATAGCACCGGTCGCTCGACGTAGGTCCCGAACACGCCTTCGAGCGTCGCCACGATCTCGCCTTCGGTCGCCATTGCCCGGGCAGCATCGATCATGGCCGGCATGGTGTTGATGGTCGGATCTTTCGCAGCCGTTGCAAGAGAGGCCAGGGCTGACCGCACCGTGTCGTCGTTTCGCTCGAGTTTTGCTTTCGCCAGCCGTTTGAGCTGGTAATCCTCGACGTCTGCCTCGATCCTGAGAATCTGCTGGGCGTCGCTGGTGTCTCCCTCGGTGAATGCGTTGACTCCGACGATGATTCGTTCCCCTGCGTTCACCTTCTTCTCGAACCGATACGCCGAGTCGGCGATCTCCCGCACGAAATAGCCGTCCTCGATGCCCGCATATGCGCCTTCGAGCATCGATCCCTCGCCAAGACGGTCCACGTGTGCGAAGATTTCCTCAGCCCGCCGCTCGATCTCGTCAGTCATCCATTCGACGAAGTCGGAACCACCGAGAGGGTCAGCCACGGCGGCGACCCCGGTTTCGTGAGCGATGATCTGTTGCGTTCGGAGCGCGATGCGGGCGGCCTCCTCGGTCGGCAGCGCGAGCGCCTCGTCGAAACTGTCGGTGTGCAGGCTCTGGGTGCCACCCATCACGGCGGCCAAGGCTTGCAGCGCAACCCGGGCAATGTTTATTTCCGGCTGCTGTGCGGTCAGCGAGACGCCTGCGGTTTGGGTGTGAAACCGACACTTGAGGCTCCGCTCGTCTTTGGCTCCGTACCGTTCTTTCATCCATCGCGCCCAGATACGCCTGGCTGCGCGGAACTTGCCGATCTCCTCGAAGAAGTCGCTGTGGCTGTTGAAGAAGAAACTGAGGCGGGGGGCGAAGGTGTCCACGTCCAGGCCGGCCGCGACCGCCGCTTCGACGTAGGCGAAGCCGTTGCCGAGCGTGAAGGCCAGTTCCTGGGCGGCGTTGCTGCCCGCTTCACGGATGTGATAGCCGGAGATGGAGATCGGATGCCACCTCGGCATTTCCGCAGTCGTGAAGGCCATCAGGTCTGTTATGAGACGCACAGAGGGCCGGGGCGGGAATATGTATTCCTTCTGGGCCTGGTATTCCTTGAGAATGTCATTCTGGATCGTCCCCGACAGTTGCGCCCGCTCAACTCCGTGCTCTTCGGCCGTCGCGATGTACATCGACATGGCAACGTTGGCGGGACCGTTGATCGTCATCGAGGTCGAGACCTTGCCGAGGTCGATGTCGGCGAAGAGGTCCCGCATGTCGGCGAGCGTGTCGATGGCAACTCCGGCCCGTCCTACTTCACCGACAGACCATTCGTGATCAGAATCCCTGCCCATCAGCGTTGGCATGTCAAAGGCCGTCGAGAGTCCCGTCCCGCCGCTTCGCAGAATCTCCTTGAATCGGGCGTTGGTATCTTCGGCCGTCCCGAACCCCGCGAACATCCGCATCGTCCAGAGACGGGATCGATACATGTCGGCGTGAAGGCCACGGGTATAAGGGAACTCGCCCGGTAGCGGTGGATTTCCATACACAGCATCGAGGGGTACGCCGGACATCGTTTCGTGCGGGGTGTGACGTCGCTCAGTCATGGGGGTCATGGTACCGCCGACCTGTGGGGACCCGGGAGGGAGGCATTCGGACCCCGGGCCTAGTCTCCCCGCTGTGAAGCAACTGCTCGACTCGGCGATGGGGGGCGATCGGCGGGCCCTCGCCAAGCTGATTTCGGCGATCGAGGCCGGCCGTGGTTCCGAGATCAGGACGGATTCGACCGGCGCGGCTCATGTCATCGGCATCACCGGCCCGCCCGGAGCCGGCAAGAGCACCATCTCCGATCGGCTCATCACGCACGCCCGGGCGGATGGCCGGACCGTGGCAGGGTTACTGGTAGATCCTTCGAGCCCTTTCACGGGTGGAGCCATCTTGGGTGACCGGGTTCGCATGCAAGACCATATAACCGACCCCGGCGTCTACTTGCGATCATTGGCCAATCGCGGACATCTTGGTGGCTTGTCTCACGCCGTTCCGGCAGCTTCGTCGCTGCTGTCTGCCGTTGGTTTCGAGGTGGTGTTGATCGAAACCGTGGGTGTGGGACAGGCCGAGGTCGACATTGTTCGTCATTGCGACTCGGTGGTCGTCGTCCTGAATCCTGGATGGGGAGACGGAATTCAGGCGGCCAAGGCAGGGCTTCTGGAAATCGGTGATGTGTTCGTCATCAACAAAGCCGATCGTCCGGGACTCGAACAAACCGTATCCGATATCGAGCAGATGTTGATGCTTGGCCAGCAGATTTCATCATCCCGGGGCTGGGAACCGCCCGTGCTCGTGACCGTGGCGACGGACGGAACTGGGGTCGCCGAGCTGTGGTCAGCGCTTGCGGAGCACCTCGAGTATCTGAAGTCGTCGGGAGAAGGAGAAGCCCGTATGGCCGGAAGAAGAGAGGCTGAATTCCGTGAAGGGCTGCGAATAGCACTGATGGGCCTGATCGAACCGGGGCGCATCGATACCCTCGTCGAAGACGTCCGGAGCGGATTGCTGAGCCCGCAAGCCGCGGTGGAGCGTGCCCTGGCCAAGTGACATAGGATGCGGCATCACCCGGCAAAGGAGGACCATGGCACTGGTCGATTTCGCGACCGAAGGCGCGGTGGGCGTCATCACCATCAACAACCCGCCGGTCAACGCGCTGTCGTCGGCGGTCAACGCTGATCTGGCCAAAGCGATCGAAGCGGCCGAAGACTCTGCCGTGAGGGCAGTCGTCATCAAGGGCGACAAACACTTCGCAGCAGGAGCCGATATCAACGAGTTCCAGAGCGTGTTCGACGGAACCGATGAAGGCAGGCTGGCCGGCAACCTCTCGCAAACTATCAGCCGAATGGAAGTCCTGGCAAAGCCGGTCATCGCCGCGATCACCGGATTTGCACTCGGCGGAGGTCTCGAAGTCGCCATGGGCGCCGATTTTCGCTACATGGCGCGTGACTCCAAAGTAGGCCAACCGGAAATCAAACTCGGCATCATTCCCGGCGCCGGCGGCACGCAGCGCCTGGCCCGCCTCGTGGGTTGGAGTAAGGCCAAAGACATCGTCTACTCCGGACGCTTTGTCGCTGCCGACGAGGCGCTGGCCATCGGCCTGGCGGACAAAGTTCTCGCCCCGGACGATGTGGTCGAGACGGCGATGGAGGATGCCGCGACGTACGCATCCGGTCCCACCCGGGCGATTGCGGCGGCCAAAGCTGCCATGCACCGGGGCTGGGGTGTGGCGGCGACGAACGGACTTGCTGAGGAACTCGACGAGTTTCAACGCCTCTTCCAAACCGACGATGCGCGGGAAGGAGTCGCTGCCTTTCTCGAAAAACGCGAGCCAGATTTCTCAGGCACCTGATGACGTTTTCGATCGTCGCCTGGGATCAGCAGACCCGCGAGTGGGGCATAGGGGTCGCTTCGAAGTTCCTCGCGGCCGGCGCGGTCGTCCCGTGGGCCAAGGCAGGTATCGGGGCTGTCGCCACCCAGGCCCAGGCCAACGTCAGCTATGGGCCTCGCGGGCTGGAGCTCCTCCAGACCCGGAATGCCGCGGAGACCGTGGAATTGCTCACGGAGGCCGACGATGAACCGCAGCATCGTCAGGTGGCAGTCGTGGACGGTTCCGGAGGCACTGCCAGTTACACCGGCCGGGAGTGTTATGAGTGGGCGGGGTCGGTGTCCGGCCCGGGGTTCTCGTGCCAGGGAAACATTCTTGCCGGTCCGGCCGTAGTGGAGGCGATGGCCACCGCCTTTGAACACACCACCGGCGAGCTCTTCGACCGTCTGCTGTCCGCTTTGCACGCGGGCGATGACGCCGGCGGCGACCGGCGAGGAAAACAGTCGGCGGCAATGCTGGTGGTGCGGGAAGACGGCGGCTACCTGGGCGGGTCGGACGTCGCAGTCGATCTCCGGGTGGACGATCACTCCGAACCGGTGGGAGAGCTGTCGCGGCTCCTCGACGTTCACCGGCTGTTATTCCCGAATCCTGCGACTCAGGAATTCGTGCCGATCGACGACGCCACGGCGGTCGAGATTTCCCGGGCGCTCGCCCGGGTGGGCTTCAACACCGGTGCCACGACCTACGGCACAGTCCTACAGCGAGCGCTGTCCGATTGGATGGGGGTGGAGAATCTCGAAATGCGCTGGTCTGAGGGGCCCCAGATCGATGCCAAGGTTCTTGCCCTCTTGCTAGGTGGCCAGTAGCTGCTCGGCGAGCTCCCCAAAATCGACGACCTCGACCTCCGGCGGATCGTAGATTGGCGCCCAGGGGAGATTTGGGCGGCGAACGAACGCCGTTTGCATCCCGACCCGGCGAGCCCCGGCAAGGTCCCAATCATGCGAGGCCACCATCCAGACACTCTCGATTGGTGATTCCAGAGCTTCTGCTGCCATCCGGTATGGGGCCGGGTCGGGCTTGAACCTCTCAACGGCCTCGACGGTGAGCACCATATCGAAGAATCGCGCGAGATCGGTCGAAGCCAGCGCGCCTTCCGCCGCAGCCCGGGTCGAATTGGTGAGCGTGGCCAGCGTCCAACCCTGGTCTTTCAGACGTTGGAGCCCAGCAGCGACATCCGGATGGGCCTCGAGGTTCGCCATGGCCCCCGTGAGGTCGGCCCGCGCCTGGTCGATCGCTGTGTAGCTGTGGGCCTCACATACGTAGGCCAACGCAGCCCCACCCAGGCGGCTGAAGTCGACGTAGGCCCCGATCGCATTGGACACCAATGAGAGATGGAGTAGCCGGGCAAACCATTCGCGATGGGCTCCGGGAATGTGCCGGTCCCACATCTCCTTGACCGACGCCAGCGACAGCATCGTTTCGTTCATGTCAAACACAGCGACATTCGCCATCAGTCCGGTGGTCCTTTCCTGATTCGATTACCTAGCTCGGTTACCCACTCGCCGTGCGGCCATGCGCCCTCGAGCAGCCATGTGACGCCGGCTTCTGCGAAGTCGGCTGCCGGGTGATCCGGGTGCAGGGAGGCCCACACATCCCAGTTTTCTGGCTGCTCGATGCGAGCAAGATAGTTGGCGATCTCCTGCGGTGAGAGGTGTGACTCCGCTCCGATAGGAAACACCCCGTCCCACCGTGCCGCCCGGGCCAATGGTCTGAGGTTGGGGACGACGGCTGCGACGAAAATCGGAGGCCGGGGTTGCTGCACTGTGGCGGGCAGCAAGGTTGCCGACACATTGAATCGAGGTCCACGATGTTCGACCGCAGCCCCCGTCAGGAGCGCGGCCAGCAGGTCGAGACCGTCGTCGAGCAGAATTGCTCGTTCTTTGGGATCTGACGGGTCGCCAAACGCGCCGAAGTCGGCGTCTGGTGGTTCTCCGAGACCGACCCCGAGGATGGCCCGTCCGTTGCTGAGATGGTCGAGCGTCGCGAGGTGCTTGGCCACGATCCAGGGTCGTCGCCGGGCCAGGGGCGTTACCGCAGTTCCCAGCAGGACCGTATCCGTGCGGGCTGCGATCGCTCCGAGCAGGGTCCAGGGGTCATGCACATCGATGCCTGCTCCCTGCATGAACTGAAGGTGATCCCATAACAACACGGCCTCCCATCCGGCCTGTTCGGCTGCGACTGCCAGATCCACCACCTCGTTGGGATCGGTAAACGGGGGAATGCTGACTCCGAACCGCATCGACTTCACCGCACCCTCGTCAAGGGAACGCCCCATCGCTCACATTCACGTTGATCTCGCCGTTGCCTCGCCGCAATGTGACGACATCGGGACCCAGCCCGACAAACCGACCCAACCCGGTCGTCGATCTCCAGATCACGGCTCCGGTGCCCGGATCGATCCGTAGCAGGTCGCCTTCGACTGTGAGGGTCAGAAGCAAGTCTCTCCCGTGGTCGGCCAACATCAATTCGTTCGGCGGGTACCAGGCGTTTGCGCTCATCAGGCTTGTTGCCCAGAGGCGGTCTCCGGTTGCGAGCTCAAATGCGAGGAGGCTCGCGGAAGCCGCTGTCTCGGGGACATCCATGATGACGACAGCGCTCTCGCTGATGATCATCGGAGTTCCCTGCCAGTTGGTGCCGTCGAGTCCCGCGGCTGACCAGGAGATCTCGCCATCGTCCGGGTTGAAGGCGATGAGCTCTGGCGCCCTCGAATCGCCTTCAGAGCGGTAGTCGAGAGCTGCCACCCACACGCCGTTCGGAGCCGCTTGTAACCGGTTCACAAACAGATCGTCATCGAAGTCGATCTCGAAGTTGATCTCCCACACGATGGCGCCGTCAGTGGGGTTCAAACCGAGAATCTTGCCATAGTCAGGGGAGACGATCAGGACATTGTCCTCCAATCCCGCCCCCGCCACTCCGTGGAGCAGGCTTTCATCGCCGATGTCTTGTGACCAAATCGGGACCAACGTCTGCGGATCCAGGGCGACGACCCGGCCGTCCTGATATCCGTTGCTGACGAGGATGGCTCCGCTGACCTCATTTGGGCCGAATTGCTCGAAGCAGCACTGACTGACGACGGCCTCCTCGCCGATCAGCGCCTCGGCGAATCGGGTCCCGTATGCGACGGGTATGAGATGGAATTGGTCGGTTTCTTCCGGCGTGAAGGCGAGGTCGGATCGAAACGTGAGCATCGTGAACTGATCGGGTCGGCAGAGGGTGACTTCGTGGGGGTCACGGTCGATGATGACGGACCCTGACGGGTTGATGTGGCCCGCGTCTTGACCGCCGCAATAGTCATAGATGAAATTCGCTCCGAAATCTCTGCCCTCGATGAGGCCGGGACCTCCCGACAGGCCCGGTTCGACCAGGTACAGGTCGTCGCCGCGAGATGCCGGCAGTTGCAGCATGAAACGGGTGCCGTCAGACAGCGTTAAAGCGGCGATGACCGTGTCATTGGTCACAGTCCTGGGAATGTGGCTCCGCACCTGATCGGGCGGCAACGTTGTCGTCGGGAACGTCGTCGACGTGGTCGCCGCCTGCGGGGTTGTTGTCGTTGTTACGGGTGCGACGATCGATCCGTTGTTGTTGAACCAGTAGGCCGCACCGACCAATACCACGCCGGCGGCGGCCAGCGAGAGGATCCCGGCGGTACGTCGCTGCGGGGGTGGCCGGGTGCGGTCCTCGACGATCTCGGGAGACAGCTCCTGGCGAATCACGGCGACTCGAGCGATCCTTTCAGGCGGGCCAGGTTTCGTTTCCAGATCAAACTCAGAACCGGTTTGGCGACCGCAGCTCCGAAAGGGCCACCGAGATACCACGGGAAGATGATCTCCTCCTCCCATGTGAACAACGTATCTCGATCGTCCGTCGCGTCGAGCAGGAATCTTCCTCGACCGGTGAACAAGCCTGTGTGCTCAACGCCGATGAGGCGTGGCGGATCCCACTCCACCACCTCAATGACATCAGTCGTCGTGAACGGACCGACCCTGGTCAATACGTTCATGACAACTCCGGCACCGCTTCGTTGATCACCCTCGAAGTCGATCCGCTCCGCGTCTGCCATCCAGTTCACGTGGTCCTCGAGGTCCGACAGTTTTTGCCATGCCTGCTGGATCGAGAGAGGCAATCGAACGGAGACACTCACCTGCATGGGCCCATTATTACCCGTGATGATTATTCCGTGACGATTCAATCAGGATGGTGCAAACATCCGGCCAGCAGATGGAGGTCAGATGCCGATAGCGACTACCGAGTGCCGGGGTCGTCGGTGCCCATGGTCTTCTGCCATGCCTCCATGAAACTCGTGAGAGCCTTGTTGACGTATTTCTCAGTGTTCTCGAATACTCCGACCGCCTTGTCCGAGTACATCGTGCCTGCCTCTGCGATGTCCGATATATACGATTGCGGCGGCTCTTCACCCCGCTTCGGATAGTTGCCCCCGATGACCGCGGCGTATGCGCCCTCATCGACCCAGTTGCGCAACTCGGCTACCCGCACCACCGCAAAAGGATGGGTCTGGCCGAGGGTTGCCATGATCTTGAAATAGGCGTCGAGCCCGCTGCTGTCCCGGTACTCGTCGGACTGTTCGACAAAGGCGGTCAGGTTGATATCGTCGCGACCGCGCATACCGCCGGCCATGTTGGCGAGGAGGCCGAGTGATGCATCCAGATCCTGAACTGCCAACAAGCCGGCCCGATCGCAGGACACTTCGGCTTTTCTCGACCATTCGAGGAGGGCGAGCAGGATGGGGAGCATCGCTGATCCGACAAGGGGGGAACGGGACGCAACCAGTTGAAGCAGGATGTAGAGCATCGTGCGGTACAGCGCGTGGTCGCTCATGATGTGTCCGACCTCGTGACCAAGGACTGCCTTGACTTCGGCGGGCGAGCTGATCTCGATGAGGGATGAGTTCAGGATGATGAAAGGATCGTCCATGCCGTAGGCACCGGCATTGACGATCGGGGTTTGTGAGATGTAGAGCTGGGGCACGGGAGTATCGAGCGTGGCACACACCTCTTCGAGGAGCTGGTGGATGTCGCGGTACTGGTTGGGCCCCACCTTGATGGCGCTGGCCTTGAACAACATACGGAAATTGCGCTCGGCGAACATGCCGACGACCTTCCTCAGCAAGGAGTCGAAGCCGGGGATCTTTCGGAGGGCGTTGAGGGCGGCACGGTCGGTGGGGTGTTCCCAGGCGACAGGGGAGATTTCGGGCAGCATGACGGTCATGGCAAACAGGCTATAGGCTTCAGCCAGATCCATGCTGTACCTCGATAATGCCGCGACCACTCCGATGCGCCCGGAAGCCGTCGAAGCGATGCAAACCTTCGTCGACTTCGGGAATCCCAACGGGATGCACGCCGTCTCGCGCGCGGCCAAGAACGCTATGGAAGAAGCGAGGGAACGGGCTGCTGCTCTCCTGGGTGCGGCTCGCCCCGCTGAAATCGTGTTCACGGGCGGAGGAAGCGAAGCCGACAATCTCGCAGTAACGGGCGCGATCCTGGCCCGGCCGGGAGATGTCGTGGTCGGAGCCACCGAGCACAAGGCTGTGTTGGAGTCGGCCCGGCTCTGCGGGCGGCTCGGGTCTCAGGTTGACATCACCGATGACGTGCTCGGCGCAGTCGGACCCGACACGACCATTGTGAGCCTCATGCTGGTCAACAACGAAACGGGCGAGATATTACCGGTCGCCGGGGCCGCCGCGGCCGTGAAAGACATCAATCCTGAAACCCTTTTTCACACCGACGCGGTGCAAGGTCTGCTGTCGGAAGACATCGATGTGCAGGCGCTCGGCGTCGACTTGCTCTCGCTGGCCGGCCACAAGTTCGGAGGTCCCAAAGGAGTGGGTCTGTTGTACGTGAAAGAGGGGACCGAACTCGAGCCGGTGATCCGGGGTGGCGGACAGGAGATGGGCCGTCGTTCCGGTACCCAGAACCCCATGGGCATTGTCGGCATGGTTGCCGCCATGGAAGCTACGGCGTCCGATCGGAGTGCGTTCCGGGTTCGCGTCAGCGAAATGCGAGATACGTTCGAAGCCGAACTGAGGACGAGGATTCCCGGCCTCGTGATTACCTGCGCCGACAGGCGCACGCCTCAACATTCCCACGTGCGGCTCCCCAACACGTTGTCGGAGACGACCCTCATCCTGATGGATCAAGCCGGTCTCTGCGCCGCGGCCGGGTCGGCTTGTCAAAGCGGCGCCATCGAGGTATCGCATGTACTCGCAGCAATGGGCTGGGAGAAGGAAGCCGCAGGGGAAGCAGTTCGGTTCAGTTTCGGTTGGAAGTCTGAATCCGAGGACGCGAAGAGGGCCGCCAACATTGTGGCGGATGTGTGGGAACGGGCCCAACTATGACGCAGCACACGAAAGCTCTGGTAGCCATGTCCGGAGGCGTCGATAGCTCGGTGGCCGCAGCACTGATGCTGGAACAGGGATACGACGTGATCGGTGTCACCCTCAAGCAGTGGGAGAACCCGGACGGATCTTTGCCGACGGCGGGCTGCTGCACGGTAGGCGATGCGGAAGATGCCCGCCGCGTCGCCGCTCAGCTCGGCATCGACTACTACGTGCTCGACTACGTCGACGAATTCCGGGAAGCGGTCGTCGAACCGTGGGGTAGGGCCTATCTCGAAGGTACGACTCCCAATCCGTGCGTCGAATGCAATCGCAAGGTGCGGTTCGACGCCTTGTTGGACCGAGCCGAGATGCTTGGTTGCGACGTACTCGTCACCGGTCACCACGCTCGAGTCTTCCATGACGAGGCCGGCTATCACCTCCTCCGGGGCCGGGATCTCAACAAGGATCAGTCATATGTGCTCCATATGCTCGACCAGGAAAAACTGGCTCGGATTGAGCTGCCGATTGGTGAGATGACCAAGGATGACGTGTGGGCAAAGGCCGAAGAAATGGGCCTGCGGACTGCCGGAAAAGCCGAAAGCATGGAGATCTGTTTCGTGGGGAAGGGCAACTATCGGGACTTCCTCGAAGAGCACTTCCCCGAGACCCGTCGTCCCGGCCTGATCGTCAACACCGAAGGCGAAGAGCTGGGAGAACACGGCGGCACCGCCGGATTCACGATCGGCCAGCGGCGCGGCCACGGCGTCGCTTTGGGTGAACGGACCTATGTGGTCGATATTCAGCCGCAGACGTCGACGATCGTGCTGGGGCGAAAGGACGACCTTCTGGCGGAGGGTTGCGAGCTCGACCAGGTGTCGTTTGTCTCCGGCCACCCACCCATGGACGGGGCCGTCGACGTGAAGATCCGTTATCGAAGCGTGCCCGTGCCTGCGAAGATCACCGGCGAGGCAGACCGGTGGTCGGTGTGGTTCGAAGAACCCCAATCGGCAGTGGCACCCGGCCAGATCGCGGTCTTCTATACCGGCGACGAGGTGCTGGGCGGCGGGGTGATCAAACCCCGCGGCGGGGCAAATCTCTCTCTGAAGACCTCTCACTGAATTTCACTGTCACGGCTGCGTATCTTCAGCACATCATCCCTCCACGCCGCGGGGGTCCGTGGTGCGGTAATTGCGGATGTCGGCCGACGGTGCGCCGTCGATCACGAGGTCGGCAGTCGTGGCTGCTGTGAGGAGGACCGGTCCTGGATTGGTGCGTGGGTCGCTGGTTCGATAGCTGCGAGCGTCGACGGCTGATGGGTCGGCCGATGCTGCTGTGAGGAGGACGGGTCGTGGATTGGTGCGTGGGTCGCTGGTTCGATAGCTGCGAGCGTCGACGGTCGATGGGTCGGCCGATGCTGCTGTGAGGAGGACGGGTCCCGGATTGGTGGTGTGGTTGGTGCGTGGGTCGGTCGTTCGGTATGTGCGCGCATCGTTCGTGGCGGCAGCTGTAAGGAGGATGGGTTTTGGCGCAGTGGAGTTGCCGGCGCTGCGGGGGTCGGTTGTGCGGTAGCCACGCGCTTCGCCGCTCACCGCTTCCGTCTTGCCCTTGGCGACCTGGATACGATCGATCGCGAGGGATGAGACTCCTTCGGGAAGTGGCAACTGATACGGCTCGCTCTCGAGGCCGGCGTCGATCAGCCACAGGTCGTCCTGTTTCTGTAGATGGAGGGTGTAACCATTCATCCACGTGTCGTCGACTTTCATGACGACTTCTGCGGTTGCTTTGTCTCCGTCGACGACGGTCTTGCCCCAGTCGGTGATCGCCATCGGAAGCCCACCAAACTCGACGGCGCCCATTTTGTCCATCGCCAGGAACTGGGCCCGTGACATATCCTGATCCTCGAGGATCCCTTGATCGGTAAACGAGGCGGCATAGGTCGGGATGTCCCCCACCGTGAACGCGTGCGCCACCGTCTCAACGGCTCCATGTATTCGTTCTGTTTCGGTGGCCGAGGTGTCCTCGGCGCATCCCGAGATGCCGAGCGCAATCATTAGCACACCGGCCATGGCTGAATGGGCCATGCGACCTCTCATGATGCTCCTTTCTGGCTTGTAGAGCTGGTCCCTGCGCTTACCAGATGGGTCGCGCTCACTACGGAGTCTCGTCATGGTTTGGTCGGGCGGTACCGACAGGAAACGTCAGATATCCGCCGTCAAGATGACAGGTACCGCTCGAGCAAGATGAGAAGCGAACGTGCGGACGGTGGTACCTCATCCCGTGGCAGCTCATCCAATTTGAATACCCTGGGTTCTAGGTGGCGGAAACCGCCGCTTAGAACCCAGGGTATGCGTAGGAAGCTTTGCGGATGACTGCTTACTGCGACGCTTCCGTCACCGTGAATGTTTCGACCATTCCTTTTTCCAGGTGGATATGGCCGGGGTCGGTCGTGTCGTCGAAGAAGCACATGAACGCGTAGTGGCCGGGAGCGAGTGGTTGTTTGAGAAGCAACCTCGCGTCCTCACCTGGTTCGACCGATACGGCGGCGACGAACTCGACACCTTCTGGTCCCTCCGGGCCCTCGCTCGCCAACACCAGATCAACCAATTCGACGGGTGTCTTCTCCTCGGAGAGACGGAACAGCACGGCCTCATGGGGTTGTTCACCGCTGTTGTGGACGTCGAACGCCTGGGGCGCCTGAGTGATTTCGTCGACCTCGAAAGCGAAATCGATGAGTTCCATCGCGATGGGCGTCACGCCGTCCGGGAGCGGGAACGAATATGCATCGCTTTCGACGCCGGCGTCGATCAGCCACAGGTCATCCTGTTTCTGCAAATGAAGGGTGTATCCATTGATCCAGGTATCTCCGATCTCCATGACAACCTCGGCCGTGGCTGTGTCTCCCTCTACGACCGTCTTGCCCCAGTCGGTGATCTTGACGGGAAGCCCTCCGAATTCCGCCGGGTCCATCTTGAGAAACTCATCTCGGGCAACTTCCTGATCGTCGAGCAGGCCGGCGTCCGTGAATCCTGCGGCGTAGGTCGGGATGTCACCAATGGTGAATGCCTGGGCAACGGTTTCTACGACTCCGTGAATTTGCTCGGTTTCGATGGGGGTTGTTTCCTGCTGCGTGCACGCCGAGAACGTCAAGGCGATCAGAATGCTGGTTGCGGCGATTGAGAGGGTTTTATGACCTCTCATGATTTCTCCTTTCGAGGTAGGACATGGTGGTAATAGGTGGTGGGCAAACATGGTTGGTGCCCATCCCGAAGTTTCGTGACGAGACCGCCGGTGGGGTCCGACACATCCCGGCAGAATGACGCCAGAACCTGGCAGAGAACTGCCAGGTCCAGGCGGAGTTGGCCGATGTAGCATGAGCAGATCATGAGCGAACGTCGCCTGGTGTTTGCCGTTACGGACGTGGCTGCTTCTTATCGGAAAGGCCTCGAGGCAGCATTTCGCACCTCGGGTCACCGGGTGGTCACGCCGCCTGATCCCGTGGGATGGGCGAGGGAGAACCTCCCGACCATCGAACCGGGTCGTCCCGGCCGCCAGTCGCCCGTTAGCGGTTCCGCCGGGATCATCGTCACCCTTCGCTCCGAGAACGACTGCGAGACGATCGATTCGATCTCGCGGGTCGGTGGCATCGTTGTTGCCCTTCTTCCCGAGCCGTCGATTGAGTGGTTCCGGGACGTTCTCGCCCATGGCGCGGTGAGCGCAATTGACTGGAACGAAGATCCGGATCGAATTGTCGCCGTCGCAGTTGAAGCCGTCCGCGGCCGGTCTCTCTTGCCTCGTGAAATCGTCAAAGCGCTTACTTCGGGAGCTTCGACGTCCCACGCCCCTACCATTTCAGCCGAAGAGGCACACTGGCTGGTCACCCTTGCCGGCGGTGCCACGGTGGCGGCGCTGGCCGACGACGTTGGCTACTCAGAGCGTGCGATGTTCCGAAAGCTCCACGACCTCTACGTCAACCTCGGCGTGAAGAATCGCTCCGAAGCTCTGTTGGCGGCAGAGCGGGCGGGGATACTCCGCAAATCTGACGCCTAGATCACTTCCGCCATCCCGCCTTCCGTTTTCGACCTTCCGTTTTCGACCTTCCGTTTTCGACCTTCCGTTTTCGACCTTCCGTATTCGCCAGGGCCCGGGGCCGCCACGAGCCCGCAAACTGGCCGCTCGACCAATGTCGTTCGGTGAAGTCGCCTGCCGCGCGAACGTGTCGACCGGCCGCTGCTCCAATCTCTCAGGGTGCGGGGGCCGGCTCTGCGATTCCGAGTTGCTGGAGCATTCCGAGCGCGTCGGTGACGCCCCAGTGTTCGGCAGCGCGATCACCGACCATCCTGAGG
>JAHEJY010000003.1:0-28737 GCA_024638625.1 Actinomycetes bacterium | reverse complement strand
GGCCGCTGCTCCAATCTCTCAGGGTGCGGGGGCCGGCTCTGCGATTCCGAGTTGCTGGAGCATTCCGAGCGCGTCGGTGACGCCCCAGTGTTCGGCAGCGCGATCACCGACCATCCTGAGGATGTCAATCGTCTGGATCTCGAAGCTCTTCCCGGTTGCGGGAGCGCCCATGAATTCGTTCTGGTGGGTTCCTGAGATTCGCGTACGAACCGTGGCGAGGTCACCGGCAACCAGCACTTCGTCGACCGTGAATTTGATGTCAGGAAATGAAGTTCTGAACATCGTCAAGAACTGACCGATGCCTTCCCGGTTCGGCGATATTCCCGGAAAGTCCTCGTGGTCCACCCAGTCTTCTGTGGCGAACTCGGGAATCCGGTCGTAGTCGCCCTTGTTGGCTACCTCGTCATAGAACTGGCGGATCCGCGCCTCGGTGGTCGCCGGGGCGACAATCTGGCGCCACAGTGAGGCCGCGTCAACATAATTGCGCAGCCGGCGGAGCCGACCGTCTGTGACCTCCCACACCTCGACCCCGGGGATCTCAAGATGCCGTCCGGTCGGACCTATCTCGCCGTCCGGCGTGACGAACGGCCCATCATGTGTGCCTGTGGCGATGATCTCGTTGACAACGGCATTGTCGGATGGGTGTTGGTGCGTCACTTCAACCCTGAGGTCGGAAGACATCTCGACCCAGTTCTGCATGAATCCCTTGAAGCCGTCCTTTCCGGTGGCAGACATCCCAAAGGGAATTACCGTCACCTCGATATCGGGTTCGGCGTATTCGAGCGCTCGATCCCAGTCGCGATCGTTGAAGGCGTCGTATACCTTCCTTGCCAGCGAAGCTGCATCAATGCCCATGAGCAAGCTCCTTTCTTGGTCGTTGCACCGTTTGTATCCGACATTGCTGTCCACAATCCAGGTCAGCCGCTGTTCATTTTGCATAGACTCGACGTTGAACAGGCAGAACGAGGTGTCTGAACGTATCAACGAGCTTCTCGCTCGAACTCGTCGATCGGCGGTAGTAGGCCGAACCGACGAGATGGCCTATTTTCGAAACGGGCTCACGAGGGACCCGCCGGGATTCAACGTGCTCCACGTCACCGGACCCGGCGGTATTGGTAAAAGCACGGTTCTGCACCTGTTCAGTCGACTTGCTCAGGAACTCGGAATTCCAGTGGTGGAAGTCGACGGTCGTGACATCGAGCCGACCGCGCCCGGGTTGACGCAGGCCTGCGTTGACGAGGCCGGAGCAGAGACGCTAGACGCCTGGATCGAGCAACTCGCAGCCCGTAAATCAGTCCTCTTCATCGATGCTTTTGACGCACTGCAGTCTCTGGATCAATGGGTGAGGAGCCAGTTTCTCCCTCTTTTACCGTCCGACACCCGGGTCGTGATTGCCGGTCGGTACCGGCCGAGCCCGGCGTGGCTGTCCGACCCTGGGCTCGCCGGCCTCGTGCATGTCTTGAATATCCGTAACCTCGGACGGAAAGAGTCCCGCGAGCTGCTGCGTCGGCGCGGCGTTCCGGATCGAGAGCATGGGGCAATCCTCGACTTCACGCATGGCCACCCCCTCGCGCTCAGCCTCGTCGCCGAGTTGTACCAACACGAAGCCCCCCTCCGGTTCCGACCAACCCCCACGGTCGTTCACACTCTTGTCGAAGCCTTGATGGATTCGGTCGTCGACGACGAACGCCGACTCGCCATCGAGTTATCGGCTCTGGTTCGGGCTGTTACCGAAGAGCTGTTGGAGGAGACCGTTGCGCCCGATTCGGCGGCGAGCGTGTTCGAGTGGCTGGCTCAACGGTCGTTCATGGAAGCCCACGTTCGGGGCATTGCACCTCATGATCTCGCCCGGGATGCCGTGGCGGCTGACCTCAAATGGCGCAACCCTCATAGGTTTACCTCGCTCCATGACCAGGCCCGTTCGTACTACCGGAGCTTGTTGGCCACCCATCCCCGAGAGCAGGCTCTGACGCTCATGGACTACGTGTATCTCCACCGCGAGAGTCCTTTCGTGCGGCCTTTCATCGACTTTTCAGGCGGGGAGGAGGCGCATCTGGATGTACTTCATCCCGAGGACCACGCGACGATTCTGGAATGTGTGCAACGGTTCGAGGGTCCCGTATCTGCAGATATCCATCGGCGCTGGCTCGAAATCCTGCCAAGCGCGGTTCGCGTCGTGAGGTCGATGGCGGGGGTGATTTCTGGATTCTGGATGGAAATCGACATCGACGATCTTTCGGAGCTCGATGTGTCGTTCGATCCGCTGGTCTTCAAGATCGGCGCTACAACCTCGGGCCACCTTCGTCCAGATGAGCGTGCCATTCTGTTTCGCACCTGGATGGACGTGAACTCGTATCAAGCCATCTCGCCGGTACAAAGCCGTCTCTTCATCGAGTTCGTCAGACGTTATCTGGGTACCCCCCGGTTGGTTCAGACGTATGTTGTCTGCGCCGACCCCGTGTTCTGGGAACCGCTCTTCACGTACGCGGATATGCCCCGGTATCCAGGTTTGGAAGGCGCCAAGGTGGGTCACACATACGGTGTCTATGGGCACGACTGGAGGGCACGTCCACCGATGGCGTGGCTCGATTTGTTGGCGGAGCGAGAGGTGGCTGAAGAGCCCGATTTCACGGAGTCGATGCCGTCGATAGATCTCGTCGTACTCTCCGAGGGCGACTTCCGTTCGGCCGTCTTCGACGCTTTGCGCAACTACCAACGACCGGCAGCTCTCGCGACGAACCCGCTCCTGCGATCCTCGTTGATAACCCGGTGGCCAGAAGCAAATGCTCCGGTCGAGATTCTCAAGAACCTCTTGTTCGCCGAAGTAGAAGCCATGAAGACTGCTCCTGAGACAGAAAGGCTGTATGCGACGATGTATCACGGTTTCATTCATCCGGCGCCTACTCATGAGGCAGCTGCGCGTCTTGCGCATGTTTCGTACAGCACCTTTCGTCGATACGTCGCCAAAGGGCGAGACTTGATCGCCGACCGACTCTGGCAGATGGAGATCGACCCGACCCGCTCCTAATCTGAACCCATGCCAAAGCGAACACCCTTCTTTGAACGTTTGGCGCCGTACAACGAGCCACAGGTATGGGACCACTGGGTCGGGTATCTCAGCGCCCCGCGATATCAGTACTCGGCCATCACCGAGTATTACGCCATCAGAGACGGGGCCGGCGTGTTCGATACATCTCCACTGTTCAAATACCGCATCTCTGGCTCGGGTGCCGGCAAATTCCTGGATCAGATGATGGTGAGATCCATGAGCACGATGCCGGTTGGCAAGGGCCGATATACGTGCTGGTGCAATTCAGAGGGGTTCGTGGTGGAAGACGGTGTAGTGCTCCGGGTGGCCCACGACGAGTATCTCATCGCAACCGCCCAGCCAAACCTCCGCTACCTGCGCCGGCTGAGTCCAGGCCGGAACGTGTCGGTTGAAGACGTCAGTGAGAGCTATGGCATGCTCGCCCTCCAGGGACCACACTCGATCAGCGTGTTACGCGAACTGACATCCGATCTCGAGGACCTCGGCTACTTCGGAGTGACCAATGTGGTGTTGGGCGACATTCCGGTGACTATCTCCCGCACCGGATTCACCGGTGATCTGGGCTATGAGATCTGGGTTGAGCATGCGACCGCCGAAGCCTTGTTCGACCTGTTGTTTTCTGCGGGGATGGGTTACAACATAAAACCGGTTGGGGAGGTGGCTCTATCCATGGCACGCATCGAAGCCGGACTTCTACTCATCGACGTCGACTTTCAGTCAGCTCGATTTGCGTGGGTTGACGCGCAGCGAGAAACGCCCGTCGAGCTCGGATGGGGTTGGATGGTTGACCTCGACCGGGACTTCATAGGTCGCGATGCGATTGCGGCAGAGGATGCCGGCGGCACCACGCGCTGGCAGACTGTAGGCCTGACGGTCGATTGGCATGATTACGAACGCCTGCACGAAGGACTCGGGCTGGTTGCGCCCAAAGAGGGCGTGCTGACCCAGGACACGATGAGCGTCTATCGGCGGGATGGCACCTATGCCGGCTACGCCACGAGTTTCGTGTTTTCGTCGTTGCTCAAACGACACATAGCGATCGCCAAATTACCGCTCGATCTGACCGCGGCCGGATCACAGGTCGAATTGGAATTGGTCCCGATCCATCGTCCCGAAAACGTCAGCGCGACCGTCGTCGACATGCCCTTCTACGCTCCTGCCCACAAGCTCGGACCGGTTGGCCGGCCCAGCACAGCACCGGCTATGACCGAGCAATGACCGATCAGTACGACGCGATCGTCGTCGGGGGTGGTCACAACGGGCTCGTCAACGCTGCGTATCTGGCCAAAGCGGGATTGCGGACCCTGGTTCTCGAACGGCGATCCCTCGTCGGAGGGGCTGCCATCACCGAAGAACTGGTGCCGGGGTTCCAGTTCACAACCTTCTCCTACGCGCTGAGTTTGATCCGCCCTGATATCGTCCACGATCTGGCTCTGACCGATCACGGAATGAAGGTTCTCCCGCTTCCTCACACGCTCCAGGTTGGTCGCGATGGCGATTACCTGGTGCTGGGTTCGGACACGTACGAGAACTTCCACGAAATCGCCCGTCACTCCATCGAGGACGCCGAGGCCTATCTCGACTTCACGCATATGACCGAACGGCTATGTCACGCCATGAAACCGCTCATGGACATGGTTCCCCCTAACAGCGTGAGTGATCATCCCGATGATCTGGCAGCCATGGCTCGATTGCAGGAGTACCTGGCAGGTTTGGATGAAGACTTGCAAGAGTTGCTGGAGGTCATCTGGACCGGCAGTGTGACCGAGATCCTCGACCGATACTTCGAAAACGAATTGCTGAAATCGCTGCTGGCGTCGAGCTCCATCATCGGTAGCAAGGTCGGTCCGCGCTCGCCGGGGTCGGCTCTGGTGTGGCTCTACCACATCATCGGTGAGTACGACGGCACATTCGGAGAATGGGGCTTCCACAAGGGGGGTAACGGGGGCTTCAGCAGGGTCCTCGCCCGCGCCGCTGAGAGCTGGGGCGCGACGATCAGAACGAGTGCACCCGTCACCGAGGTGATCGTCAATGATGGTGCAGCCGTCGGAGTGCGATTGGAGGGCGGCGAAGAGCTGGCGGCGCCCATCGTCGTGAGCGCGCTCGACCCTCGCCGCACGTTTACAGAGCTGGTCGACCCATCGTTTCTTCCGGATGACCTGACGGCCGCAATCACTTCCATGAAATTTCAGGGAACCGCCGCCAAAGTCAACTTCGCTCTTGACGGGTTGCCCCCAATTCCCGGCCTGGAAGGGCGGCCCGAAGTGTTCGAGGGCTTCACCAACATCGGTCCTTCTATCGATTATCTCGAGACCGCATTTGCCGACTGCGAAGCCGGCCGTTTCAGCAGGAGACCCTTTCTCGATGTCTGCGTTCAGTCGACCCTGGATCCAGATATGGCTCCTCCCGGCAAACACGTGATGTCCTGTTTCGTCATGTATGCCCCCTATCACCTGAAACTGGCTGACGGAACCGAAGCCGATTGGGATGCCGAACGTGAACAGTTGGGCGACACCGTACAAGAGACGCTCGAGGAATTCTTCCCCGGATTCGGCAAACTCGTCATCCATCGCGAGATTGTCACCCCGCTCGACATCGAGCGAACCGTGGGATTGACCGAGGGCAATATCTTCGCCGGAGAGTTGTTTGCGCCGCAGATGTTCTTCAATCGGCCGGCTCCTGGCTGGAATCAATATCGAACGCCCATCGAGGGCTACTACCAGTGCGGGTCGGGCACCCATCCAGGGGGTTGCGTGATTGGTGGACCTGGAAAACTCGCTGCAGGCCAGATAGTGGCGGACCGCCAGATGGCTGTTGGCTAACGGGTCAGTCTTCGTGGTTGTCCCACTGGTTGGCCATGATCTCCATTTGCTCGGCGACCGCGTCGATATGGGCGTGCTCGCCAGAGGGCGAATCGGGCCGGTCATCCAGATCGCTCAGGATCGCCGAGCGCCCGTACAAAACCACGGTATCGCCGGTTTCGATCATGGTGTCGCCCCGCGGCGCCCCGATGAAGCTGCCGTTGGCCCGTTGCACCGCCAGCACGAGAATGCCTTCGTCGGGCAGTTCCAGGTTGGCCAGAGACTTGTCCGCGAGCCAGTCTCCCGCTTTCACGGCCAATTCGGTGACCGCGTAGTCGTTGCTCAACTGCAACAGGTGGTGATAGTCGCGCAGCTCCAGGTCGGTGAATCTGTCCACGAGACGGGCGATGAACGCGGTGAAACGCTGTTCGAACATCTGGCTCCGTGCAATCACAGCGATGGTCAGCAGCCCTCCGACCGCAATGCCCAGTCGGAACAGCACATCAGACGGATCGGGGTTGTTTGATGAAAAAGACAGCATCACCGAGGCGATCAGAGAAACGAATCCGGCATTCCCCACCAGCATCAGCACCATGACGATCCGGCGCCGAACCGGGTGACCAACCACACTCTCGGATTCGCTCGTGGTGAAGCCGACACCGGTCAGCGCCGACCTTGCCTGAAACCGCGCGAGCTCGAAAGGCAGTCCGGTGGCCACGAGGGCAACCGTGGCAATGCGCGCCACGATGAGGATCACGACAACGATCAGAAACAGAGATGCCAGCGCAATCACGAGCGACCTCCCTTACTCAACCCTCTTGTTCGGCAAACGCAATCGGCACCGTGACTCTATTGATCTCCGTCCCGTCTTTGGCGAGGATCCCGAACACCTCGAGGTTGTCTCGATTGCGATTGCCTCGGTAGTAGTCGACGCTGCCGTCGACGCTCTCATTGCCAAAGCGCGAACCCGGGGCCTTCGTGGTTGATTCACCGTGCTGAATCAACCGCATCAAACCTTTTCATCGCACGTCGTTCTTCTGGTTCTCGAAAGGGGTCGTGTGGGTGCAGCGGCCTTCGCCCGCTTCTCCGGCTTGATGACTAACAGCCGACAGGTGGGTTGAAGTATAAGACGAACGATCGTTCAGTATGATGTCGGAATGCCAAAACCAAGTCGGAGACACGAGGTGCTCGTTGCGGCCCTGGAAGCGTTCATGATTCAGGGCTATGAGGGAGCCTCCGTGGCAGATATCGTGTCGCGCCTTGGTATGAGTAAGGCCGCCTTCGCCTATCACGTCGATTCCAAAGAGGACTTGCTGATTGAGTTGGTTCAACCGTTGCTCGACGAGATCGACGCCGTAATGGACGATTACCCGCGGAATCCGACCTGGCCGCAAGAGGGTCGCGAAATGCTCGGGAGATACCTCGACGTGCTGATCGAACGACGGGATCTCGTGATCTGGATCGATGGTGACAAAGCCGTCCTGCATCACCCGTTGCTGGGGAAGCGATTGGCGGAATCCAACCGGAGACTGCGCGAGGCCATCAGAGGCGACAATCGATCTGCTGCCGCCCGACTCGTATCTTCGGCTGCGCTCGGAACGCTGTGGCGCCCGCTTCGGAACCTGACGGACATCGAGGTAGCAACCGAGCGAGAAGCGATTCTGGATGCGACCATGGCCGTCGTCGAAACCGTCAAGAACCGTTGACGGTGGCACGATCAGCAAAGAAGGCGAAACCGGTCATCGGATGGCGGGAGTGGATCCTGGTACCCGAACTGTCCGGGGTCCCCATCAAGGCGAAGATTGACACCGGCGCCCGCACGTCGGCGCTGCATGCGTTTGGCCTGACTGTCGAAGAGCGTGAAAGCGGCCCGTGGGCGCATTTTGAGGTCCACCCGACCCAGCGGTCACTGGCCCATCGAAGCAGAGTCTCCCACCCGATCCACGCGTTTCGTAGCGTGAGGTCATCCACCGGCCACGCCGAGCGAAGACCGGTCATCCGCACCGTCATGGAGATCGCCGACCACCGGTACCGTATCGACTTGACGTTGACCTCGAGAGACGAGATGGGATTCCGGATGTTGCTGGGTCGTGCTGCGATTCGCCGCCGCTTCATGGTAGATCCGGGCGCCTCGTTTCTTCTCACCAAATCAGTCCCCAAAACGGAGGAATAGCCGAATGATGAAGCTTGCGATCTTGTCCAGGGCGCCCGACGCCTATAGCACCAGGCGCCTCAGGACTGCTGCGATCGAGCGAGGCCACAAAGTGCGCATTCTCAACACCCTGCGATTCGCGATCGATTTAGCCGGTGCCGAGCCGGACCTCCAATATCGAGGAAAACAGCTTTCACATTATGACGCCGTGCTTCCACGAATCGGGGCGTCGATCACCTTCTTTGGTATCGCGGTCGTGCGCCAATTCGAACAGATGGACGTGTACACGCCCAACACGGCCAACGGCATAGCCAACTCACGTGACAAGCTACGGTCCATTCAGATTCTGTCTCGTCACGGCATCAGCATTCCAGCGACCACCTTCGTCCGCGACCGGGCCGACGTGTTGTCCGCGATCGAACGGGTGGGCGGCGCGCCCGTCGTCATCAAGCTGCTGGAAGGAACCCAGGGGATTGGCGTCATACTTGCCCCGGATACCAAGGTGGCTGAAGCCGTGATCGAGACGCTGCAAAGTACTCGACAGAACGTTCTGATCCAACGGTTCATTGCCGAGAGCAGGGGGCGCGACATCAGAGCACTTGTGGTGGGTGACCGCGTGGTTGCCGCGATGCGCAGGAGTGCCCAGGGGGACGAGTTCCGATCAAACCTCCATAGGGGAGGTACGAGCGAGGTCGTCGATCTCGATCCGGAATTTGAGAAGGTTGCGGTCAGGTCTGCCCAGATCATGGGCCTGCGGGTCGCGGGGGTCGACATGCTCGAAGCTGCAGACGGCCCGATGGTGCTCGAGGTGAATTCATCTCCCGGGCTCGAAGGGATCGAGGCTGCGACGGATCTGGATGTGGCGGGTTCGATCATCGATTACATCGAGCGCCAGGTGGATTTTCCAGAACTCGACGTTCGCCAGCGACTGACCGTCAGCACGGGATACGGGGTGGCAGAACTTCATGTCAGGGAAGGCTCTGGCCTCATCGGATCTACGGTCGGCGATTCGGGTCTTCGCGAGCGCGATATCACGGTCCTCACGTTGAATCGAGGCTCATCGGTGATACCGAATCCGAAATCAAACCGGATTCTGGAGGCCGAGGATCGTCTGCTGTGTTTCGGAAAGCTCGAAGAAATGCGTGACCTCGTACCCGAGCGCAAGAGAAAGCGGGCACGCCCGGCCCTGAAGCCGCTGCCACCGCAACCCGTTGGCGAGGACCATCAGAATCAGCCCAGCGAGCTCTGATGACTGACCGTGCGGCCCTCCTGATCGCCGGCAATTCGATCTCGGCTGGTCGCTCCAAAAAGCTCGAATTGCCGATCGCCCGCCTGATGTCCGGTACCCCGGTAGCGCTGCCGATCGTGGCGCTCCACGGCATCGCAGACGGGCCTGCGGTGTGGCTCAGCGCGGCGATCCATGGCGACGAGATCGAGGGTGTTGAGATCATTCGGCTCGTACTGGATTCGCTGAATCCGAAAACCATGGCAGGCACCCTTCTCGCCGTACCTGTCGCCAATGTGCACGGCTTCAACTCGGGCGACCGCTACTTGCCGGACCGTAGAGACCTGAACAGATCGTTCCCCGGTTCAGCCAGAGGATCACTGGCTTCGCGCATCGCACATCTGCTGATGACCGAGATAGTCGGGCGGTGCAGTGTCGGTATCGATCTTCATACGGGCTCGGATCACCGGATCAACCTTCCACAGATCCGGGCGGATCTCGACGACCCGGGAACTCTCGAACTCGCCGAGGTTTTCGACGCGCCGATTGCGATACATGCACGGTTGCGCGACGGATCACTTCGACAGTCTGCAACAGATGCCGGGGCCCGCGTATTGCTGTATGAAGGAGGGGAGGCGTTGCGGTTCGATGCCGCATCGATCGCGGCCGGCACCGCCGGGCTACTCCGCATCCTCACGCATCTCGGGATGATCGAAGGCTCGCTTCCGGAGCCACAGGGAATGTTGTTATCGCGCAAGAGCCGGTGGATGAGAGCGTCTCGAAGCGGGATTCTGCACCTTGATGTCGCCCTCGGGGAAATGGTCGACGAGAAACAGCCGATCGCCACGATCATGGATCCTTTTGGCAAACGGCTCGGCCGGATCCGCACGTCGAGCGCGGGTCTCGTCATCGGCCATACCCAGCACCCGCTGGTCAACCGGGGCGACGCGGTCGCTCACATCGCCTTCGTCGATTGAACATCTTTCGTGGGTACTGATTTCGAGTAAGGGTCTCCTTTTTCCAGCTCTAGAGTGGCCCGATGTCAGTCGCTGACGTACCGGGCAGGATCGACGAACTCCGTGCGAAGCTGCGCCGACATAACCACGCCTACTACGTGCTTGATCAACCCTCGATTCCAGATGCCGACTATGACGCTCTCTACCGGGAGCTCGAGGCACTCGAGACAGCCAACCCTGGTTTGGTCACTCCCGACTCTCCGACCCAGCGGGTCGGGACTCCACCGGCGAGTTTGTTTGGGAGCGTACGACACAAGGCGGCGATGTTCAGTCTCGACAATGCTGAGAGCCCGGCTGACCTCGACGCGTGGGCTGAAAAGGTAGAACGATCCCTGGGCCGGGTGCCGCAAGGCTTCGTTTGTGAGCTGAAAATCGACGGGGCCGCTGTGTCCTTGACCTACGAGAACGGGGTATTGACCCGTGCTGCCACCAGGGGCGACGGATCGGTTGGAGAAGACATCACAGCCAACGTACGTACCATCAAGTCTGTCCCCCTGAAAACGATGACGGACGCTCCCGCGGTCATGGAGATTCGCGGCGAGCTCTATATGCCCGTCTCGGAGTTCGAGCGTCTCAACGAGGAACAGGCGGCTGCCGGGGATCAGGTCTACATCAACCCGCGGAACATGGCCGCCGGCTCGGTGCGGCAGAAAGACCCGGCAATCACGGCCTCACGCAAACTCGCGATTTGGACCTACCAGATCGGATACCAGGAAGGCGGCCCAGCGTTCGCGACGCATTGGGACAGTGTCGAGTATCTACGCGAGCTCGGGTTTCCGTATAACCCGGTTTCGGCCCGGGTGGCCGATATCGAAGAGGCGAAACGGTTTGTTCTGGAGTCGGAGAAGACCCGACATGGCGAGGGGGGACTCGATTATCAAACCGACGGCGTAGTCATCAAAGTCGACTCGCTTGCCGAACAGGATGAGCTTGGGTACACGGCAAGGGCGCCGCGGTGGGCGATCGCATACAAGTTTCCACCGGAGGAGCGGACGACCACGTTGCTCGAGATCATGATCAACGTCGGACGAACCGGCAATGTGACGCCGTTCGCCCGGCTAGACCCCGTATTCGTGGGGGGTGCCAACGTCGGGATGGCCACGCTGCACAACGAGAAGGAGCTTCAGCGCAAGGATGTGCGTGTCGGGGATACCGTCATTGTTCGTCGGGCCGGCGATGTGATCCCGGAGGTCGTCGGACCGGTTCTCTCTGAACGGAAAGGAAAGCCGCGGATCTGGCGCATGCCGGCGACCTGTCCTTTCTGTGGCCATCCGATCATCACGCCCGACGGCGAAGCCCGGGCCAAGTGCACGGGTGGCTTCTCGTGTCCGAGCCGGCTGCGGGAATGGCTGTTCTATTTTGCTTCCAGAGGAGGGATGGACATAGAAGGGCTCGGCTACAAGACGGTGGATCTCCTCCTCCAGGAAGGTCTGATCAAGGATGCAGCCGACATCTATTCGCTCACGCCAGCCGACTTGCTCGGCAGGGAAGGGTGGGGCGAGGTCTCCACGAACAACCTGATCTCGGCGATAGAGGCTTCCAAAGATCGCCCGGTACCGAGATTGCTGACAGCACTCGGTATCAATCTTGTCGGGCCGACAGTCTCCAACACTCTGGTTCGGGAGTTCCGTTCGATCGATCGTTTGGCTGCGGCGAGCGCCGCGGACATTGCGGCCATCGATGGAATCGGTGCCGAGATCGCTCGATCGGTAACCGGGTGGTTCGCCGACGAAACGAATGCCGGGCTGATCGATCGACTGCGCCGCGCAGGGTTGCGGTTCGAAGAACCCGAGCTCGAAGGCGAGCGGTCTGACCTGCTTGCTGGTATCACGCTCGTGATCACCGGAACGCTTGAAGGTTTCAGTAGGGAAGAGGCCAAAGTGGCCGCCGAGCAGGCCGGTGCCAAGGTGACCGGATCTGTCTCCAAGAACACGACGGCTCTCGTTGCCGGAGCGAATGCGGGTACAAAACTCGCCAAGGCGGAGTCGCTGGGCATCCAGGTTGTGGACGAACCGACGTTCGTGGCGTTGCTCGAGTCGGGTCCTGCCGTCCTATAGGCGGCCGTCGTCTGGCGCGTTGTTTGTCGAGTTTTCGTCCCGCCGAAGTGGCATCGTCGATATCTCGTACATGGCGCCAACTACCTGTACGGGTGCGCGGGCAGCTTCGATGAGACCCTTGCCGAGAGTGCGGCCTGCTTTGCGCCCGGAGGGGCGTTGGATCCAGCCGAGGGCCACAAATACACCCAGCGACAGGACGGCGATGAACGCCATCATCCCGGTCACAACGCCCCAGCCCCAGGTCTCGTTCATCCACGGGAGATTGGTGAAGTTCATCCCAAAGAAACCTGCGATCAGCGAGAGCGGAAGCATGATGGCTGCGTACACGGTCAGCACCTTGGTCACATCCGTTGCCTGACGAGCTTCGGCTCCCCGGTAGGCGTCCAGCGTTTCGGCCAGTGACGTGCGGGCTGCGTCCAGACCGGCAGTCGTGCGGGAGGCGACGTCGAAAACATCTGCGAATCTGCGTCGTCCGGCCGGCGAGATCACCTGGGAGCTCGTCGAACGGAGGACATCGAGAGTCTCCCGCTGCGGGTTCACGACTCGCTTGATCGTGGCAAGGTCACTGCGCACGGCCGTGAGGTCTTCGAGCAGAGATTCGTCGGCGTTGAGTGCCCTCTCGATGAGTTCGAGGTACTGATCGTCGAAGGCCTCGACCACGAGAAGTAAACGACGGGTCAGAACGTCGGCCAGGCGTGCCATGAGTTCGTCCGTTCCTCCCGCGGTGAGGCTCGGAATCCGAACCAGTTCTTCCCATAGCGCGTCGATGGAGGGCGATCTCTGTGCATGGACAGTGACGAGCGCAACCGGCGTCAGGAAGCAGTCGACTTCGTACGTTTTCACCTGCTGGTGCTCCAGTCCATGAAAGACGATGACAAGGTGGTGACCAAAATCATCGATCTTGGGGAGATCCCATTCCTCAGCCGCGTCCCGTACGGCCAGCGGATCGAGGTTGAGGCCCGACGTGAGCTCGACCAGGGCGTCGACCGAGGGTTCTTTGCCATCGAGGAGTACGTCGAGCCAGGTCCAGCGCACCTTCCTGGGGTCAGACGGGAGCGTTGTGCCGGTCGTGGTCGAACCGTCCGTCATCGCGCTCATCACGCGTGTGTCCATGATCTCAGTCCTTCCTGGTTGGCGATTCCGACCAGGCGAACCCGGAGCTCATCAACCGTGAGTACGGGATATGGCGGCGGCCTTCGGTCTGCGTTTCGATTTCGACCATGGCCGGGTGGAGCTTGACAACCGTTCCCGATATCGATTCGAGGTCGATGACGCCGCCCCGTTTGAGCACGCGTTTCAGGTATCGGCCGGCTGCGAGCTCCCGGGCGATGTCTCTGCCGCCTAGCCCCACGAGGAGACTGAAGCTCAGTGCGAAACCGAGGCCGACCACGGCGATCAAGACCAGCAACACGGTGGTGTCTACGCCAAGTTGCGAAAGGGCCAAGATGCCGGATGCGAGCAGGATCACCCATCGGATGAGGTTCGAAATGCGAACCGTTGTACGACCCGTCGCCCGCTCCAGGCCAAAACCGACCACACGCGCAGCGGCAATGGCGAGGGCGTATCCGGCGATCATGATCAAACCGGCGGCCAGCAGCCTGGGCACATAGTCGAGCGCCTGGCGTGGTACGTTCTCGAGCGTGGCCGGGTTGACCATGGCGAGGGCTGCCAGAGCGCCGACCAGGGCGAATATCCAGAAGACGAACAGTCCGGTGACTCCAGCGACCGCAGTCGTACTTTCGTCCGAGTCTTCCCGTGCGAGACGGCTGCGAACGGCCCAGCCTGCCAGGGCGCCAACTGCCAGGCCGGCGAGAAGGAGGCCGACAGCGATCATCCAGCGCTCAATCGTCATCGGTTACCTCAACATCAGAGTCATCAGCGAGGGCATCAAACATGCTCCAAGCTACCCCGAACAACTCGGCGAACGCCTCCCATTCCGATCCACGGTCACGGCGCTCGATGATGGATCGGCCCAGGCGGGCCATCATCCCAGCAGGCGGAGACGTGATGCGATCAAGTGCCGTTCGTTCCTGCTCTGACAGGCTCGTGATGGATTCGAGCCGGGATTGACATGTTTCGCACGACTCGATGTGGTCCGTGAGCTCTTCCTGTTCTCCGACACTCCACCGGGCCAGGTTCTGTGGTTCCGGATGTTCGTTCATTCGTTCCGCCATTCCGAGAGGGCGGCTTGCAGCTGGCGTCGACCCCGGTAGAGGCGGGTCTTAACTACAGCCTCCGAAACACCGACAACAACGGCGATGCGTTCATACGACATCTCCTCGATTTCGCGCAACGTGATGATCGAACGGCTGAGCTCGTCGAGCTCGAACAACGCCTGTTGAAAATCTTCCATGAATGCCTCGCTGTTCATACGTCGTTCTCCGACGGCTGCTGTCGGAGCCTCGGGCATCGATGTCGGGTCCATGGCAACGTCTCGCAATTTGCGCAGCAACGAGACGGCGGTGTTGTGGGTGATGCGCAGCAGCCATGTCTTCAAAGAACTCTCACCTCGAAAGTCGCCGATGGCCCTCCATGCCTTGATCAAGGATTCCTGCACCACGTCTTCGGCCAGACCATGGTCGCGGACCACGGCTACCGCGACCCGATGCATGGCGGCAGCGTGGTCACGGTAGAGCTCGTCAAGGCTCGGAGTAAGAACGCCGGACGATCCGGTTTCCATCTATGACCGGACGCAGTGCCGGGAGGAAAAGTCGCGGGGCCAGCGCCCGCGAACAATCACAAGAGAAAAAAACTTCGCGACTTTTGGGTCTCGAGATGCGTCCGTCATGTGAGAAACCAATATTGCAAAAAGGAGGCAGTTATGTGGATTCTTGCCCAAACCAACCTCGCCGAAGAAACCAGAGGTTTCTTCGATGGAGTGAGAGACGGCCTCGACAACGCATGGGCCGACGTCGTGTCATTTGCGCCCAAGCTCATTGGAGCCGCCTTGATTCTGCTCATCGGCTGGATTATCGCTCGTTTCATCAAGCGAGTGACGCATCGTGTACTCGAGCGAGTCGGATTTGATCGATTGCTCGATCGAGCCGGACTCGGTGAATCGATGACCCGGGCCGGTTATACCGCATCCGGGGTCGTGGCCAACGTCCTGTACTGGATGGCGCTGCTCGTCGTGTTCCTGATGGCCAGTGAAACACTGGCGGTTGAGCGCTTGACTGTGCTGCTCAGCGGCCTGATTGCGTATCTACCGCTGGTGGTGGTGGCAATCATCATCGTCGTGGTTACGGCCGCCCTCGGGTCGTTCGTTTCCGGACTCGTGGAACCGTGGTCCGATAGCCAATCAGTCTCGTGGTTGCCCACGGCTGTGCGGTTCTCGATCCTCGGTTTTGGCGTGATCGCAGCGTTGAATACGCTCAATCTCGCTGACGAAATCGTGAACATCCTGTTCATAGCGATCGTTGCAACCGTCGGCGTGATGGTGGCAATAGCGGGCGGCATCGGTGGCATCAAGCGGGCGGAGGCTCTGTGGTGGAATGTCCTTCCTTCCAGGGACGAAAGCGAGCGACCCGCCGCCTAGAGCAATCTGCGACGGTTCGCCGGTGGTGGGGCGAAGCGTCGCCAGGGATGGACCCGGGGGCACTGTGTATACAGTGCTTCCGGGTTCGCTCATGTCCGGGGCCCGGGAACGGATCGGTCCGACGAACGAAAGGTGCCCATGGATTGGATAACCAATGAACTGGGACTGACAGCAGAAACGCAGACGAAGCTCGTAGGCACGCTGATCGTCCTTGGTCTCGCCTTCCTCATCAGGATCGTGGTGGCGAGGGCGATCCAGCGAAAACTCGACGACACCGGAGCGATGTATCGCACCGGAAAGCTGGTGACCTATGTCACGAGTTTTCTTGCTGTCATCGGACTGGCCTGGGTTTGGATCGATGCCTTCGACAACCTGGGGACATATCTTGCTGTGGTTTCGGCCGGCCTGGCCATCGCGCTTGCCGACGTACTCAAGAACATCGCAGGTTGGGCCTACATCGTCTTGCGGAGGCCTTTTCGGGTGGGCGACCGGATCGAAATCGACGGAACGCGAGGCGACGTCATCGACGTTCGGCTTTTCCGATTTACGATCGCCGAAATCGGGAATTGGGTTGACGCCGACCAGTCCACCGGTCGCCTCGTCCACATTCCCAACGGTGTCCTGTTCGCGAGTCAGGTTGCCAACTACACCGAGGGCTTCGAATTCGTGTGGCATGAGGTCCCGGTTTTGATCACCTTCGAATCCAATTGGCGGTTGGCAGAGCAACGCCTCCTGGCAATCGCTCACACCGAGGCTCCTGACATCGAGGCCCGGGCAGGCGCCCGCATTCGAGAGACGGCTCGCAGCTACCACATCAAGCTCGACATCCTGCGTCCGGCGGTGTACTTGACTGTGAAGGAAAGCGGCGTGCTGCTGACAGCCCGGTTTCTGACCGAGCCGGGGACACGACGCCTCATCGAGGAAAAGATCTGGCGGAGAGTCCTGGCGATGCTCGACGCCGAACCCACCATCGAACTCGCCTATCCCACGATCAGAGGATTCCTGCGTGGTCCGGTGTCGATGGACTCAGATTCCGATGCCTAACGCCTCCTCGGCAGCAGAGAGGTCTTGACCACCGCGGATAGCCGGGGCGAAGAGGTCACCGTGGGTGTCGATTCTCTTCCAAATCGTTTCGATCGTGAACTGGTGAGGTTCGACATCGCCGATCTCTTCCCACCGGAGCGGGGTCGAAACCGGGGCACCAGGACGCGGTCGCACCGAGTAGACGCCGGCTGTCGTTCTTCGCGGTCCGTTCTGGCCGATGTCGATGTACACCTTTCCCTTGCGTTTCGTTTTGTCAAACTCGATCGAAATACCGTCGGGATTGGCTTTGGAGAGCAATCCGCCGACTGCGGCGATGAAACCCCGTGAGCGTTCGAAACCGTGGCCAGGCCCGAGCGGGACATGAATATGGAGTCCCCTGGAGCCGGAGGTTTTTGGGTATCCCCGCAGCCCGAGATTGTCGAGCGTGAGCTTGATAAGGGCGGCCACCTCGGCCAGGTCCCCCCACGAGGCACCCTCTTGAGGATCAATGTCGAACAGGGCAATGTCTGCGTCTTCGGTTGCCGTGCGGTGCAACGTGGGATGCATTTCGATGCAAGCCATGTTGGCCAACCACATCAGAGTCGCTCGATCATTGGCGGTGATGTACTCGATGCCGTCTCCCATGACGGCGGTGTTAATCCACTCGGGAGCGTGCGAAGGCGAGCGCTTTTCGTAGAAATGATCCCCGTCGATCCCATTGGGAAACCGCACCATCGTCAGGGGGCGGTCGGCGAGATGCGGCAGCAGATATGGTGAGATGCTCGCGTAATACTGGATCAAATCACCTTTGGTATAGGGGGCCCTGGTATCGGCGGCCCTTGTGTCGGAGGCCGCGGTATTGGACGTCGAGCCTGCGAAGCCAGGGATGAGCGGCTTGTCGATGTTCGACAACCGCAACGGCTGGCGGACCCCGATGGGTACAAAGCCCGCTCCGTCCTCGATGACGGAGATGGAGTCAGGAAACGACAATTCCGACAAGGGTCGGGTGCTCGCCGCCGGCTTCGATGGAGCGTTCTCCATGCCTTCCGTCAACTCCTTGAAGATGGCCCGGTGGCTGTCGAGGTTGTGACTTTCTGAGATGACGGTGATGTGGAGGTCCATGCTGGCGATGGTTTCGGCCAATGGCGTTGCCCGCAGGGTTCCTTCCCCATAGGGGACGTGTTTGATCTCGCCGGCCGGGCCGAAGAGATTGTCCGAAAAATGAGTGTGTAGCTGCTCCGTCTTGAAGTTGGGGAATTCCGAGTACAGGAAGTTGATCACGGCCTCGAAGGACTCACGGTTGGTCATCTGTCCCTGGCTGACGGCATGCACGTGGGCCCAGTCGATGACGGGATACACAAATGGATACTCATTGGCCAGGACGGCGATGTCTCCCAGGCTTCCGAATGCGGCGACCGTTCCTGACGTTTCGAGTCCGAGATGCTGAGAGAGGTGGGTCGTCTTCGAGGCGAGATAGTCGAGGCGAGAACGAACCAGATCAAAAACCTCCTCCGAGCTTCGATCCCGCGAGTGTCCTGGATGGACAACGGTCACGGTTCCTCCCATGGCCTGGGACAACTTCATCGAGTGTTCGATGGCATGTACGCATTTCCTGGACCGTTCTTCGTCGTCGACCGTGAGCATGGCAAAGAAGGGAGCGTGAACGGACACGCTGATGTCGCGCTCTGCGGCCAGAACACCGAAATCCGCGCATCGCTGCTTTTTCCACGGAAAGTCGTGTACGAAAGCCAACTCCATCGCGGTGTAGCCCTCATTGACGAGCCCGTCGAGAAACTCTTCGTCGGACATGTCATCCGGCGGTAATCCGGAATAGCCATACCTCACTGGGTTCTGAAACTCCATGTGTACGTGCCGCCGCCGATTCCGGTGGGGTTGAAGAAATTAACCGTGACCTCGTGCTCGCCTGGAGTCCAGGCCGAAAAGGCTCTCCCGGGTCCCGGGCTCCAGAGATGAATACCTGTGCCGCCCCCCACCTCATTGATCTGATCGGGAGGTATCTCGAGCCCATCGACGATGAGGCTGAGCTGGTAATTGGGTTCGAGGTCGATTTCGATGAGTCCCTGGCTCAATACCGTCTCGCCACTCGTGGGTGCGACACGCTCGAGTCCATCCGGATAATCGGGCCGAATGCCGCTCGGAGCAAAAGCCCACGTGAGAACCACGATTGCGACGATCGTCAGACCGATACCGCCATACAACAGCTTGTACGTAGATGAGTTCACGGTCGGAAAGTCTATGAGGGATTCGACCACTACCGTTGAGGAGTGCACACCAATCCGATTCTGAAATCGCTTGGCACCTATCCGCTCGAGATCGTTCAGCATCGCGCACGCGATCGTCGCGACGCAGGGTTGCCGCTCATAGATTTTTCGATAGGCGACCCCCGGGAACCGACGCCGGCCTTCATCCCGGAAACGCTCAAGGAGCATATCCCTGAGATTTCCCAATACCCGACAGCCAAGGGATTATCGGTGATCCGAGACGCCGTCGCAGCCTACGTAGGCAGACGTTTCGGGGTCGTGGTCGATCCGGAAACCCAGGTCATACCCACATCCGGATCCAAGGAGGCGATATTCCTGACCCCGCTGGCCTTCGTGGACCGCGATCAGGGCGATGGAGTCGTCTATGGCACACCGGGCTATCCGGTTTATGAACGCGGAGCATTGTTTGCCGGTGCTCGTCTCGATCCCGTTGTTCTGTCTGGTGACTTCGTTCTGCGCTCTGCAGATGTATCGGACGAGGTCATGGATCGGGCGGCTCTGCTATGGATGTGCTCGCCCCATAATCCGGCAGGTTCGATTACGTCGTTGCCGGACATGGAAGAACTGCTCGCACGAACCCGCCAGGCCGGAGCGTGGCTGTGCTCGGATGAGTGTTACGTCGATCTGTACGACGATGAACCACCGGGGTCGATCCTTCAGGTTGCGGGAGATGGGTTCGGCGGGGCGCTCTCGTATCTCAGTCTGTCGAAGCGTTCAGGTATGACCGGATATCGATCTGGCGCCATCGTCGGAGATGCGGACGCCATTGCCGCGATCCGAGCGTTGCGCTCGACGGTCGGCGTAGCACCCGCCGAATACGTCCAACATGCGGGGGCTGCTGCCTGGTCCGATGATCGCCATGCTGCCGAGCGCCGCCTCATCTTCAAAGAGAAACGTGCGATACTGCGTGAGGCTTTCGTCGACATGGGATTCGAGGTCGTCGCCTCTGATGCCGGGCTTTATCTATGGGTCAAGGTCGAAGACGATGAAGCCGCAACCCTCGCGCTGCTCGAGCATGGGATCGTTGTGGCTCCAGGCCGGGCCTTTGGTGCGGGGGGCGAGGGTTATCTCCGCCTCGCCCTGGTGCCGACGGTCGAGGAGTGCCGGGAGTCGGCCGAGATGATCAGGGAGGTCCTCATTGTCCCAGCAAGCTGACGAACCGGCAAACGACGATCGGGCATTGATCGAGCGGGCCGCCGACGATCCGGAGACGCTCGAAGGTGCGGCCGCCGCAATCCTTCGCACCATCGAATCCCTCGACAAAGGTCGGCTGCGAGTCGCCGAGAAGGTCGACGGTGACTGGGTCGTCAACACGTGGATACAACAGGCGATCCTGGGATACTTTCGACTCTCGGAGTCGACGGCCATGGAGGCCGGCCCGTTCGAGTACTTCGACAAAATACCCACCAAATCCGGGTTGCAGGAACAGGGCGTGCGGGTGGTGCCACCTGGCACGGTTCGCTACGGAGCCTTCTGCGAGCCCGGGGTCATTGTGATGCCCGGATACGTGAATATCGGCGCTCACGTCGGATCGGGGACCATGGTCGATACGTGGGCGACGGTCGGGTCTTGTGCCCAGATCGGTAGGGGAGTTCATCTTTCCGGGGGAGTTGGCATCGGCGGAGTTCTCGAGCCGGCAGGCGCCCGTCCCGTGATCGTCGAAGACGGTGCGTTCATCGGCTCCCGGTGCATCGTCGTCGAAGGAGTGGTGATCGAAGAGGGCGCTGTGCTTGGTGCGAACACGACCATCACCGCCTCGACCCCGATCATCGACGTCACCGGCCCGCAACCGGTAGAGACCCGCGGCCGGGTACCGGCCAACTCGGTGGTCTTGCCGGGCACGCGGCCAAAGACGTTTCCCGCAGGGACGTTCCACCTACAGTGCGCCCTAATTGTCGGCAAACGAACCGAATCGACTGATCGCAAGACCTCGCTCAACGACGCGTTGCGGGACTTCGAAGTGTCGGTCTAGGACCCAACAGCATGAGTCTCAACCCATGAGTCAAACCCATGAGTGATGTCATCGACACCCTGATGCAACTCATCGACATTCCATCCGAAACCGGACGGGAAGGACGGATCTGCACCTATCTCGCCCAGGAGCTGATGCCGATCTTTGGTCATGACGGCGTGAACCGCATCAGCAATTCTCTCGTGGTGGGAAAGCGCTCCGGGCGCCCCCTCATATCCCTCTACGGTCATATCGATACCGTGCCCAACCAGGGACAGGGCCCGGCCTACAAACAGAAGGGTCGGGTGCATGGGCTCGGGTCTACCGACATGAAGTCCGGCATCGCCGTCATGATCGAATTGATGCGGGATGAAGAAGTGCGAGACGGCCCGTACGACGTCGTTGGTGTTTTCTACGAAGCCGAAGAAGGGCCGATGGCGGGAAACGGGTTGGAGAAGGTGCTGGTGAATACCCCCTGGTTGACCGCCAGTGAGGTCGGCGTGGTGCTCGAACCGACTGATCTTGCCATCGAACTCGGCTGCAACGGCACGATCAACGCTGTTGCCACGTTCGACGGAAAAGCAGCTCATAGCGCCCGACCGTGGCTGGGTGAAAACGCCGTCACCAAGGCGGTGCCGTGGCTCAAAAAGGTGAGCCAGATCGAGCCTCGTCCCGTGGATGTCGGCGGCCTCGAATTCGTGGAGGTGGTCGGCATAACCCAGGCCCACGGTGGTGTCGCCAACAACGTCATCCCGTCGTCGTTCTCCTGCAACGTCAACTATCGCTTCGCCCCGGTGAGAACCATCGAGGAGGCCACCGATCATTTGATGGCGATCGCCGGGCAAGGCCCCGATCGTCTCGAAGTGGTGGACGCGGCGCCGGCCGGTCCCGTGGCGGCGGGCAACGAACACGTGACCCGGTTGGCTTCCATGGGAGAGGCACTGTTCAGGCCGAAGCAAGGCTGGACTGATGTCGCGAGGCTGTCCGAGTACGGCATTCCTGCGGTCAATTACGGCCCGGGTGATCCCGATCTGGCACACGTCCCGGACGAGTCGGTCTCGATCGACAACGTCGAATTGTCGCTCGACGCTCTGTGGAAGTTCCTCACCAAAACCTGATTTTTTGGGCTTGCCGGGGTCAAGGCCTCAACCTTCGTCGCCAACAGCCTCGAATGCCACCAGCGCAGCCGGGTTGACCAACGCATCCAGCCGCGTGGCATCGGCGGCTTTGGCGCCGGCCAGGATCTTTTTGATCGGGATCTCTAGCTTCTTGCCGCTCAACGTCCTCGGGACTTCCTCGACCAGGTGAATGGCGTCTGGGACATGGCGGGGCGACAACTCGTGTCGCACGACAGTTGTGAGGTGACTCGTGTCAGCGTCTGACCATCCGGCCGCGGGAACGATGAACAGGAGCAATCGATCGTCATCCGTATGGACGACCACGCTGTCGCTGACAGCCGGTATGGCTTCGACGACCCGGTAGAACTCGCTCGTGCCCATGCGTACGCCGCCACGGTTGAGCGTCGCATCGGACCGGCCGAAGATGACGCAGCTGCCATCCGGGCCGATCTTGATCCAATCGCCGTGGCGCCACACGCCGGGAAACACATCGAAGTAGGCGTCTCGATAACGGTTTCCATCCGGGTCATTCCAGAAGTAGAGCGGCATGGACGGCATAGGCCTGGTAATGACCAGTTCGCCCATTTCATCTATGACCGGGTCGCCGAGAGAGTTGAAGGCCGCCACGGACGCACCCAGGGCCCGGCATTGCAGTTCGCCGGCCCGAACGGGTAGCAAAGGACTAGAGGCCACGAAAGCGGTGCACAAATCGGTACCGCCACTGACTGATCCAAGTAGGAGGTGGGGGTGGATCGATTCATACACCCAGCCGAAACCTTCGGGCGACAGAGGTGCCCCGGTCGATCCGATGGCCCGTAGCTTCGACAGATCGAGCGCATGCCCGGGCCGCAGTCCTTCATGCATGCAGGCGTGGAGAAACGGCGCGCTGGTTCCAAAATACGTAACTCCCTCCTCTGCAGCCATGTTCCACAGGCGCATGAGATTCGGATGGCCAGGGTTGCCGTCGTACATCACAATGGTTGCGTTGACCATCAATCCGGAGATCAGATAGTTCCACATCATCCAACCTGTGGTCGAGAACCAGAAGAAGCGATCATCCTGATCGAGATCCGCCTGCAACGCGTGCATCTTGAGGAGTTCCAAGGTGATCCCACCGTGTCCATGCACGATGCCCTTCGGTGCGCCGGTTGTTCCCGACGAATAGAGAATCCACAACGGGTGATCGAAAGGAACTGGCGTAAACGCCGGTTCCTGTTCGATTGCCACGAGCTCGTTCCACGAGATCGTGGGAAACGGAGGCAGTTCGGTTTCCAGATAGGGAAGCCAAATCACCGTTTCAACCTCGAGCCGTTCGAGCATTTCTGCGACGGCCGACACTCTGTCGAACGGCTTTCCACCGTACACATAACCGTCCACAGCCAGCAATACCTTTGGCTCGATCTGCCGGAAACGGCTGACAACGCTGTCAACGCCAAATTCCGGAGCGCAACTCGACCATACGGCACCGAGCGAAGCGGCTGCCAGCATCAAGATCAACGTTTCCGGGATGTTGGGGGCATACGCGGCGACCCGATCACCCCGGACGACTCCCAACGTTTGTAGCCCGGCCCGGGCCGATCCCACCCGCGCCGCGAGCTCGGCAAAACTGAGTTCCATCCGATCACGGGTTTCGCTGTGCGCGATGACGGCGATCCCGTCGTCCCGGCGCTGGAGCATGTGTTCGGCATAGTTGAGCGTTGCGCCTGGAAACCAGCGAGTTCCCGGCATCTCTTCAGACGCGAGGACTGCTGAGGGGGGGTGGTGTGATACGACGCCGAAGTACTCCCATAACGACGACCAGAAGCCGTCGAGGTCAGATATCGACCAGTCCCAAAGCTCCTGATACGAGTTCGTATGAGGGCCGGCTCCGGTGTCTGCGAGCCACGCCATGAAGTTGCCGATTCGCGTCTCTGTGACAGCTTCGGGCCCGGGTTGCCACAAGAGTTCTCCATAGGTGGTCATGGTGTGACGCTACCTAAACTCGCACCTCATGCCAGAAGACGAATCCGTATCCGTACCTGTCGACATTGATATAGCACGGGTAGCTCGACTGGCCAGGATCTCATTGACTGGGACCGAGTTGGGAATCTATGAAGCCCAGCTACCGGTCATCATCGACCACGCAGCCCGGGTGCAGGCGCTGGACACTGCGGGGATCGAACCTACAAGTCATCCGCTGCCGTTGGCCAATGTCTTCAGGACCGACAGTGTCGGCGACTGCCTCGATCGTGACGAAGTCCTGTCCCAGGCTCCGGAAACACAAGACCACCAGTTCGTCGTACCCCGGATCATGGATGAAGCGTGAGTGATCTCGCGGATCTGACGATATCGGCCGCGGGGGTCGGGTTGAGGTCCGGTGAATTCTCGGCAACCGACCTGTTGGAGGCAGTCCACAAACGGGCGACGATGACCGAAGCGGACCTGCATGCGTATCTGACAATCGACCGGGTCGGTGCCGCCAAAGCAGCGGTTGCGGCCGAATCGGCGTTCAGACGGGGGGAAGATCACGGTCCTTTGCAGGGGATTCCCATCGCGCTGAAAGACAATATGGTGACCCGCGCCATCGAGACCACGGCTTCGTCCAAGATTCTGGCCGGGTGGGTTCCTCCGTACGACGCAACGGTGGTTTCCCGACTCAAGCAGGCCGGCTCTGTCATCATCGGAAAGACCAATCTCGACGAGTTTGCCATGGGGTCCTCGACGGAGAACTCCGCATATGGTCTCACACGTAATCCTTGGAACCCGGATACGGTGCCGGGTGGGAGTTCGGGGGGGTCGGCCGCCGCGGTTGCAGTTGGCTCGGCGCTCGGGTCGCTCGGGTCGGATACCGGTGGCTCCATTCGCCAACCGGCATCATTCTGTGGCGTGGTAGGCGTAAAACCCACGTACGGGTTGGTTTCGCGGTATGGATTGATAGCTTTCGCATCATCGCTGGACCAGATCGGGCCTTTTACCCGCACGGTTGGAGATGCCGCGCTGCTCCTCCAAGCGATTGCCGGGCACGATCCGATGGATTCGACCAGTTATCAGGGTGCCATCCCGGATGCGACCTCAGGTCTCGATGCCGGTGTGCAGGGTCTGCGCATCGGTCTGATCACCGAGATGATGGGCGGGGAGGGATATGACCCCGAGGTCATTGCCGCCACGCGTGCCACCGTCTCAAAACTCGAAAACGCCGGGGCCACGGTAACCGAGATCTCGATGCCGAGCGTTGATTACGCGCTCTCGGCTTATTACCTGATTGCGCCCGCCGAATGCTCGGCGAACCTTGCTCGTTTTGATGGGGTTCGATATGGATTGCGGGTGGGCGGTTCCACTACCGAAGAAATGATGGCCAATACGCGTGGTGAAGGATTCGGCCCCGAGGTGAAACGCCGCATTCTGCTGGGTACGTACGCTCTCTCAGCCGGCTATTACGACGCCTATTACGCGCAGGCCCAGCGGGTTCGTACTCTGGTGATCAACGATTTCAATCGGGCGTACGAAACGGTCGATGTGCTCATTTCTCCGACCGCTCCCACGACGGCCTTCAAAGTCGGAGAAAAGGCCTCGGACCCGCTGGCGATGTATCTCTCCGATATCTGCACGATCCCTTCCAATCTCAGCGGTCATCCCGGCATGTCCGTTCCTGTGGGGCTGGACGCAGCCGGGCTTCCGATCGGGGTGCAGATTCTGGCCCCGGCGTTGGGGGAACCGGTGATGTTCAGGGTGGCGGCCGAAATCGAGCGGCAGGCGGCCTTTGCGGATCGGGCCGTACTCGCGACCAGCGCGGTGCCACGATGACGTACGAAGCCGTGATCGGTATCGAAACCCACGTCGAGCTTTCTACGAGTTCGAAGATGTTCTGCGCCTGCCCGGTTGATACCGATTCCGAGCCAAACACCAACGTCTGTCCGGTGTGCCTCGGGTTGCCGGGCGCGCTGCCGGTGATGAATGAGAAAGCGGTCGAGTGGGCGATGATGATCGGCCATGGACTCAACTGTGAGATCGTCGGGCATTCGGTCATGTCTCGCAAGAACTACTTCTATCCCGACATGCCCAAGAACTATCAGATCTCACAATACGACCTGCCGCTATGCATCAACGGCCATCTCGACATCGAGACCGACGAAGGCGTGCGCCGGGTCGGGGTGACGAGAGTTCACATGGAAGAAGACACGGGAAAGAGCAGCCACATCGGTGGAGACAGCGGACGCATCCAGGATGCGCTGTATTCGCTGATTGATTTCAACCGGGCTGGAACTCCGCTCATGGAGATTGTCTCCGAACCGGATATGCGCACGCCTGCGGAGGCCCGCGCCTTCGTATCCGAGTTGCGTGAGATCGTGCTGGCCCTGGGGGTGTCGGACGCCAAGCTCGAAGACGGCAGTATGCGATTCGATGGCAATATCTCTATGCGGCCCGGGGGAACAGAAGGGTTTGGCGTCAAGGTAGAGATCAAGAACATGAACTCCATGCGTTCCTTGCAACAGGCCCTCGAATACGAGATCGAGCGTCAGACCGAGCTCCTGGTGGATGGCCACGAAGTCGTCCAGGAAACGCGGCACTGGAACGAGGGCGCAGGCAAGACCGAAAGTATGAGATCCAAGGAAGAAGCGTTCGATTACCGATATTTTCCCGAACCGGATCTCGTGCCCCTGGCTGTGGACGAGGCCTGGGACCGGCGAGTTCTGGCGGAGCTTCCGGAACTCCCGTCGCAGGCGCGGTCCCGCTTTGAGGATCTGGGTCTCGACCCGGAAGCGGCGGCCCTCGTAGCTCGAGGCGAGACCGGACCCTTGTTCGCTGCCGCGGTCGAGGCGGGGGCCGACCCGAAGTCAGCTGCGAATTGGCTGACCGGCGAGGTCATGGCGTGGACCAGGAGGAACAACACTGACCCGGCGGCCACCCCTCTGACGGGTAAACATATCGCTCAGCTGTCGACCATGCAGGGAGATGGCAGGTTGTCTGCTTCCGCGGCCAAGGAAGTTCTCGGTTGGGTTTTAGCGGGCGAGGGATCGCCAGAGGAAGTGGCCGAGGCCCGGGATCTGGTCCAGATGTCGGACGCTGGAGAGCTGCAAGGCATCGTCGATTACGTCCTCGCCGAAAACCCGGAAGCCGTAGCAAAACTCGCGGAGGGCGATGAAAAAGTCCTCGGTTACCTCGTCGGCCAGGTCATGAAGGCCTCAGGAGGCAAGGCCGATCCGAAGCTCGCTCGGGAGCTGCTCGCGACATGACGGAAAACCTCCGCAAAGCAGAGGCCGAGGGGCGCGCCGCCGCCCTTTCCCATGTGGCCTATGACCTCAGCCTCGAACTGTCGATGGGTGCCGCCACATACGTAGGCGACACGACCATCCGGTTCATGTACCACGGCGAACGGGGAACGTTCCTCGATTTCACCGGCGTTGACATCGAACGCATGACCATCAACGGAAGAGATGTCGAACCCAATCGGGTTGACGATCGAATCGTGCTTCAACACGAACATCTGAGCACATCCAATGAGATCCGGGTTCAATACCAGAATCGCTACGACCATACCGGCGAAGGCTTCCACCAGTTCTTTGACCCTGAGGACGGCGGCGAATACCTCTACACCCAATTTGAGCCGTATGCAGCCCATCGGCTCTTTCCTTGTTTCGACCAGCCGGATCTCAAAGCCACGTTCGAAGTCGATATCGTCGCCCCCGCCTCCTGGGAGGTCACGACCGCATCCCGGATTGTCGATACGGAGGTATTCGACGACGGCCGGGTAAGGCGTATTTACGAAAAGACGGTTCCTTTCAGCCCGTACCTGCAGTCAGTCGTGGCCGGTCCCTATGTCAAGGTGGAAGACGAACACAACGGGCTGCCGATGGCGATGTACTGTCGGGCCTCGCTGGTCGATTACCTCGATGCCGAAGAGCTGTTCGGATACACGAAGGCCGGCCTGGACTTCTTCTCGGATTTCTTCGACACCCCGTACCCCTTCACGAAGTATGACCAGGTGTTCGTGCCCGAATTCAACTGGGGCGGGATGGAGAACGTCGGCAATGTGGTGTACGCCGATAGCTACCTGTTTCGTGACCCGCCGACCGAGAACCAGCGGCTCAGCCGGGCAGAGGTCTTCTTTCACGAATTGGCACATATGTGGTTTGGCGATCTCGTCACCATGACCTGGTGGGACGACCTGTGGCTCAATGAGAGCTTCGCCAGCTATATGGCTTATCTGGCTGTCGACCGGGCGAGCGCTTTTGACGGCGCATGGCAGGATTTCCACGCCGACATGAAACTGTGGGCCTATATCCAGGATCAGCTGCCCACCACCCACAAGATCGCGGACAATGTCGATTCAACGGAGGATGCGTTCTTGAACTTCGATGGCATCACGTACGGGAAGGGAGCGTCCGCGCTCAAGCAGCTCGTTGCGACGGTCGGCGAGGATGCCTTCAAAGCCGGTATGAGGGCCTATTTTCGAGATTTTTCCTTCAAGAACGCCCGCCTGGCAGATTTCCTGAATGCGGTCTCGCTCGGCAGCGGCGTCGATCTGGCACCGTGGTCGGCGGCGTGGCT
>JAHEJY010000175.1 GCA_024638625.1 Actinomycetes bacterium | reverse complement strand
CAGCGTCGTCGGTGATGACGATCCCTCCCTCGCCCGCAGTCATGTGCTTGCCTTGCTGGAACGAGAAGCAACCAATGACGCCGATGGTTCCCACCTTGCGGCCGTCATCATGGGCACAAAATGCCTGGGCGCAGTCTTCGATCACGGGAACACCCGCCTCGTTCGCCATATCCATGATCCCGGCCATTTCGGCTGGATTACCAAATAGATGCGTGACGATGATGGCTTTGGTGCGGTCCGAGATGTGGGGCGCAATGGTCTCCGCCGTCACGTTTAACGTGACCGGGTCCACGTCGGCAAAGACCGGAATGGCGCCTTGGAACAGAATCGGCGTGATACCACCGATGTCGGTGATGGGAGTGGTGATGATTTCGTCACCTGGTTCCGGGTTTATCGCGGCAATCGCGATATGAATGGCAGCCGATCCGGATGCGCATGCAATGGCGTAATCGCTGCCCATGGTCGCGGCAAACTCGCGTTCCAGATCCTTCACGAAATGACCTTTGGTTGACGTGAGCGTCCCTGACTCGATGACCTCGGTCAGATTGGCCAATTCTTCCGACCCCAGTGTTCGCCCTGAAGCTGCCTGGTCTGATGGCAACTGCATATTTTGAAAATCTCCCGTTCGAGCCCAACTGGCGATTCCACGTCCGCCCCCCGGTGAATGTGGCCATCGCCGGGTATTCCCTAATCCCACCGCGGTTTCCACTGAGACCGTTCCGATGGGTGTCCCATCAGACCGTCCGCAGGAGCGCCGCCGGAGCCGGATCCGCCTGAGATCCGATGTTCTCAGGTTACCGACGGCAGAGGTCGGCTGCTCGTGGTCCGGCGGCCTATTTTGAGGAACTTGGAACTTGGGGCAGCAACGGCGATTTTCGTATACTGCCATGCAGCCGACGGCCCAAATCAGGAGCATTGTTTCCGGGTGACCGAGTATTTTCAGGACTACATAACCGTGTTCGCCTACCTCGCGTTTGGCGTCATCCTGGCATTGCTGTTGCTCTCGGTTGCTTCGCTCATCCGTCCGTCTCGCCCGACCCCGGCCAAGGCAATGTCCTACGAGTCCGGTATCGATCCCGTTGGTGGCGGCTGGAGCCAGACCCACATCAGGTATTACGTATTTGCCCTGCTCTTCTTGATTTTTGACGTCGAAGCCGTGTTCATTTTCCCATGGGCCATCCGGCTCGAACAACTCGGGTGGTTCGGATTGTGGGAGATGCTCGTGTTTATCGCGATTCTGCTGCTAGGCCTCGTGTATGCGATCCGAAAAGGAGTCCTGAAATGGGAATAATCGACAAGTTCGGTGCCCCCAAGCCGGTCACCTGGCTCCTCAACTGGTCTCGCAAGTACTCACTGTGGTTCTTTCAGTTCGGACTGGCGTGCTGCGCCATCGAGATGATGGCTGCCTCGGGTCCCCGGTACGACTTCATGCGATTCGGGATCATCCCTCTTCCGGCGTCGCCCCGCCAGGCAGATTTGATGGTGGTCGCAGGCACCGTGACCGACAAGATGGCGCCGGCGGTCAAACGGCTATACGACCAGATGCCGGATCCGAAGTACGTCATTTCGATGGGTTCGTGCTCGAATTGCGGCGGTCCGTACTGGGATTCGTATTCGGTCACAAAAGGGGTCGATCAGATCATCCCCGTCGACGTCTACGTGCCGGGCTGTCCACCGCGGCCCGAGGCACTGATGGAAGGCATCATTCTCTTGCAGGAAAAGATCCAGGGCGAGGACGTCAAAGAGAAGTGGACCCAGCGTGACCACGAACCAGTCTGACGCAGACGAGGCACCAGAAGAAGCCGCCGAAGCGCCGGTCGACGATGCTGAAGCAACGGCTGATGCGGCGGACGCACCAGCCGACGGCACTGCGGAGCGAGCGCAACGCTTCGCCGAGCTGGTTGGCGCGGAGTCCTGGACCGCCGATCATGGACTCGCCAAGATTCGGGTATCCAACGAGCAGTGGGTTGGGGCCGTGTCCACCGCTCACAAGAACGGCATGCCGTTTTTCTCGTTTCTCAGTGCCGTGGACTGGTCAAGAGATGTGGCCGTGGGCGAACCGCTCGCCGATGAAGACGTCGATGAACGTTTCGAACTGATGGTGCGGCTGTCCACGCTGTCCAACGATGATTCGATCACCATCGTCACAGATCTCGACAAAGCCAATCCCGCCATTGACTCCCTCACTCCTGTGCTTCCGGGCGCGAATTGGCACGAGCGCGAGGCAGCCGAGATGTTCGGCATCGACTTTCGCGGCCACCCCAATCCCAAGAAGCTCTACCTCCCGGATGCATTCGAGGGCTTCCCCTTGCGAAAATCGTTTCCGCTGCTGAGCAGGGAAGTCAAGCCATGGCCGGGGATGGTGGACGTCGAGGCGATGCCCGAGTCGGCTGGCTCGCCATCCACCGAAAACCCGGAGGCGACCGACGGTGTCGCCGATGATGCGGCCGAAGGAGGGGTGTCTGATGCAGACGATTGACCCCGCAGCTATGGCCCACATCTCAGAAGTGTCGGTGTCGGTCGAGCTGCAGACGGCCGACATGACGCTGAACATCGGTCCACAGCATCCCTCGACGCACGGTGTGCTGCGCCTCGTCGCCAAAGTCGATGGCGAGCGGGTCTCCTCGGTTGAGCCGGTGATCGGCTACATGCATCGCGGGTACGAAAAACTTGCCGAGGTTCGCACCTACCCCCAGATCACCGCGCTCGTCAATCGCATCGACTGGGTATCGGGCTTCGCCAACGAGATTCCTTTCATCGTGGCGGCCGAGCGTCTCATGGAGCTCGAGATTCCGGAGCGGGCCCAATACATCCGGCTGATCCTCACCGAGATGGCACGCATCTCGTCGCACCTCATCTTCATGTCCTCGTACCCCCTGGAAATCGGGGCGACAACCCCCCTGATGTACGCACTGCGAGAGCGGGAGCGGGTTCTCGACCTCATCGAGGCGGTGACGGGCGGGCGCTTTCATCCCAACTTCAACCGGCTCGGAGGCGTCAAGCCTGCCGCCGGTGCGGGCGCCCAGACCAAGAAGGTCGTCCAGGACCTGCCGGCCGGGTTTCTCGAAGGTACCCGGGCGGCCATGGGCAAGATGTTCGAGATCTGCGACGAGCTCGAGGGTTTGGTAACCGGCAACGAGATCTTTCAGGCTCGAACAGTGGGCATCGGTGTCATGCCGGCCGACAAGGCGGCGGCGTTTGGTGTGAGTGGCCCCAATCTACGGGCGTCCGGCGTCGACTTCGACCTTCGCAAACACACCGACTATCTGCCGTACGACAAGTTTGATTTCGACATTCCTGTCGGGCGAAACGGCGACTGCTTCGACCGCTATCAGGTTCGGCTCGACGAGATCCGCAACGCCGCCTCGATCATCATCCAGGCTGTCGATACCATCCCTTCCGGCCCGCTGCAGGCCAAGGTGCCGAAGATCATCAAAGTGCCTGCGGGCGAGATCTATGTCCGCGCCGAAAACCCGAAGGGCGAGATGGGGTATCACCTCATCTCCGATGGCGGCCGAATCCCGTATCGCCTGAAGATCCGGTCGGCGTCGTTCTCCAACCTTGCGGTGCTGCCCTGGCTCTTGGAGGATCAGCTCGTTCCCGATCTCATTGCGATTCTGGGAAGTCTCGACTTCGTACTCGGGGACGTCGATCGATGATTGTGGTACTCGCAGTGGGGTTCTGGGCGGGCTTGGCCCTCAAGATCGGCATCATGGCAGCAATCGTTCCCGTGGTCGCCTTGCCGATCATCTTCGCCGAACTCAAGCTGTCGGCGCACATGCAGCATCGGATTGGCCCCTATTTCGCAGGCGGGCGCTACGGGTGGGCACAGCCGTTGGCCGATGGCCTCAAGTTCTTTCAGAAAGAGGACCTGGTGCCGGCGGCTGCGGACAAGATGGTCTACAAGATCGCTCCATACCTGGTGTTGGCTGCGGCCTTGGCGGTGTTCGTCATCATCCCGTTCGGTCCGGACCTCATCGGTCGTGACCTTGATCTCGGCGTCTTCTATGCGCTTGCGATTTCGTCGATTTCGACCATCGGCGTGTTGATCGCCGGTTGGTCTTCTGGCAACAAGTACTCGCTCATCGGCGGCCTGCGGGCAGCCGCTCAGCTCATTGCCTACGAACTACCTCTGTTTTTGGCGGTCGTAGGGGTGGTCATCCAGGCCCAGACCATGTCGATGATCGGCATCATCGATGCTCAGGCCGACTACCAGGTGTTCGGCCTCGAGATCGCGGGCAACCCGATCGCCATTCCGTACCTGTTTCCCCAGTTCATCGGGTTCGTCATCTTCTTCATCGCAACGCTGGCCGAATTGAGCCGGACACCTTTTGATATGCCGATCGCAGAATCGGAACTGGTCATGGGTTATCTGACCG
>JAHEJY010000046.1 GCA_024638625.1 Actinomycetes bacterium | reverse complement strand
TCTATCATGCGGCGGCCACCGGCGTTGGCGCCTGGGCGTCATTCGAAGCATTGGTTCGGTGGACGGAACGACGTCGACCGGCTCTCATCTTCGCAGCCGTGATGATGGCCAGCGGGGCCGGTGCTTTCGTTGAGATCGTCGAATTCATCGGCACGCTGCTCCGAGAAAAGACCTACGTGGGCGGCTACGTCAACAACATGGAGGACCTCATCGCCAACACGGTGGGCGCCGTGTTGGCTGCCCTGGTCGCGTACCGATGGCAACGACCGCCTTGATGAATGTGCGAACCCGTCCGTCCGACTCCGGGTCGCCACGACGTTTCGTGAAACCGGCGAAGCTCGGCGCCGTTCCTCACCGCCCCCTCGGTTGCTTCACCCGCTAGAAGGATTAGGCGCCCTTGCCGGCCTTCTTGAGCTTGGAGCCGGCCGTCACCTTTACGGCGTGTGCGGCTGGAATGTCCAGAGGTTCGCCCGTCCGGGGGTTGCGGCCTTTGCGGGCAGCTCGCATCTTGCGCTCGAAAGAGATCCAACCCGGAATGGTGATCTTTTCGTCGCTGGTAGACACGTGGGCTGCCACAACTTCGAACAGTCCGCCAATGGATGCATCAACGTCGTTCTTGCTCACACCGGTGCTCTCGGCGATCTCATTGATCAGCTCTGGTCTATTCATAGGATTCCCTCTCAGACTGGGCGCGCTTTCACACTGCCTCGTTGGGCAAAGGCTAGGTAGGGGCATCCCAAAAACGGTGGAACGACCAACCTGCGGATACCTAGGTTCGTCCCGACGTATAACTGCGGTACACGGAGAGCAAGGCCGTCTTCTCGTCGTCTGTGAGGTTGGGGTCGGATCGGATTGCGTCTTCGGTTGAGGAGTGTCGTCCCGCCCCGTCCTCTTCATCGAGGAGGCCGGCGTGCTCCAGCAGCGTCTCAGCGGAAATGCCGAGAGCCGCGGCCACGCTCCTCAGCACGCGGATCGACGGCTCATGCAGGCCCCGCTCTATTTGGCTGAGGTAGGCGTTTGAGACGTCTGTCATCTCGGAAAGTTGGCGCAGCGACAGGCTCGCCAACTTGCGCTGGGCGCGGATGAAACCTCCCAGTGCTTCCTTTTGTTTCTCCCACGCGTCGCTGGCCATGATGGTGCTTCCCTGGATATGGAAAAGCCGCAGGAGTGCGACCCCTGCGGCTTTCACAGTAGCGAGAGTGTCCCGGCGGGTTAGCTCTGCGCCTTGGTGGCGGTTTCGAGAACCTTGCGAGTGAACGTACGCTGGTTTTCGAGCATTGCCGAACCGAAGTCAAACATTCCTTCGAACATGTCGGCGCGGACCTTGTACATGTCGGCGAGACCGGGGACGGCGGGAATGTCGATCTTGTTGACGGCATCCAGGAACGACTTGAATCCGTCGAGCACAATGGTTTGTCCCTGCTCAACGGCTCCAAGAACCTGTTCCTGTGCTGTTGTCATGGTGTCTTCGATCACCTTGGTGGTGTCGGTCTTCTTGGCGGTAGCCATGGTCTGCTCCTTTGCGAGCGTTGATTCTGGATGATAACTATCCCATTACTGTCGATAAGTATATCAATCAATTCGGATTATGCGAACTCTGGCAAGCGATTTGCATGATTTACTACGCAACCACCACGCAAAGGGTGCGGTGTGCACGGAAAGAACGCAGGCAAGAGCAGGATCGCCTCAAAACCCTCAGCGCCTGGGTGATCCTCTGATTCCCTCCGGCGCCATGAGCGGAGCTAGCTCGTGATGTATTGCTCCAGCTGGATGATGAGCGCCTCTTGCTGGGCTATCACGCCCTTGACAACGTCGCCGATAGAAACGACTCCTTGGAGCGAACCGTCCTCGACCACTGGCAAATGGCGAATGCGATGGTTCGTCATGAGTTCCATGCATTCGTTGACTGATTGGTTCGGACCAACCGTGATGACGTCACTGGTCATGATGTCGCGAACTTTGGTCTGGCGCGAGCCTCGATCCAGGAGAATGACCTTGCGGGCGTAATCGCGTTCGGACATGATTCCGGCGAGGTCTCCGCCTTCCATCACGATCAATGCTCCCAGGTTCTTGTCAGCCATCATCTGCAACGCCTCGAACACCGTGGCGTCCGCGTCAATCGACCACACGTCGGTGCCTTTTGTGTTGAGGAGGTTTGCAACTGTTTTCGTCATGGGTCCACCGTACTAGCTGAAACGGACCCGCGCCGTTCAGCCGTGGACGTAGCTGCCGGGGGCGGGCTCGATCGGGGGGTACTCGTCGCTTCCCATCGCAGGTGGCTTGACTCTGGCGCCGCCGCGAGCGGCTGCCCAATCTGACCACGGCTCCCACCACGATCGCGCCTCCTCGGTTGTTCCGGCCAGCCATAGATCGGGGTCGGCCGGATTGTCGGGAGCCGTCCGGTAGCTGGCTTTCGGTCCGGGAGGGTTGACGATGCCTGCGATGTGGCCGGCCGAACTCAGCACGTAGGTCACGTCGGCTTTCGGCAGAAGTTGCGTGGTTCGATAGGACGTCCGCCAGGGGACGATGTGATCGTTGACCGCTCCGACAATGAACGTGTCGGCTTCGATCTTCGACAGATCGAGATGTTGACCTGACAGTCGCAGGTCGTTCTTCGCCAAGCGATTCTCGAGATAGCAGGACCGCAGGTAGAACGAGTGCATCGCCGATGGCATATTCGTGCTGTCCTCGTTCCAAGCAAGTATGTCGAAGGCCGGTGGATCTTGACCCATGAGCCAGTTGCTTGCGACGTAGTTGAAGACCAGATCATCAGGACGGAGCAAATCGAACGTGCGGCGCATGTCATCGGCAGACAGCACGCCTTCTTTCTGGAGGCGTTCTTCCAGTCGCTCAATCGTTGTTGCGTCGGTGAAGGCCCCGAGCTGGCCGGGAGCGCCGAAATCCACCAGCGTGTTGAGCAGGGTTACCGATCCGATCGAATCGTCTTCTACTGCCGCGAGATAGGCGAGCAACATCATCGCGAGAGTGCCGCCGAGACACAGCGCAACGAGGTTCACCTGCCTGGCCCCTGTGATGTTCTTGATGACATCCAGTGCGACCCGCGGCCCATCGACCAGATAATCTTCGAGCGTCGTTTCGCTCATTGAGGCGTCGGGGTTGCGGTAACTGATGGCAAACACAGTGTGGCCGTGCTGTACCGCCCACTCGATGAAACTCCGATCGGGAGCGAGGTCCATCACGTAGTACTTGTTGATCCACGGCGGCGAACAAAGGATGGGCACTTCGTAGACCTCGTCGGTCTGGGGACGATATTGGATCAATTCCATCAAGTCGTTGCGAAAAACGACTTCCCCCGGTGTAGCGGCGAGGTTTTCACCGACGATGAAGGGCGACGTGTCGACCTGACTGGGCCAGCCTCCGTTGTTCAGAGCATCATCAACGAAGTTCCGCAAACCCCGAACGAGGCTGCGACCGCCCGTCTCGAAGGCCTTCTTGAGAGCGGCGGGATTGCTCCACAGAAAGTTGGTCGGCGCCGACCCGCTGATCACCAGTTCCCCCAAGAAATCGAGCTTGGCGGCATCTGATCCTTCGAGCCCGGCGATCTCGACGAGGTCGTGTACGAGTTCCCTCCGGATGTGGTGCCGCTGCAGATACCAGAAATACAGGGGGTTCTCGGTCCACGTCGTGTCAGCGAATCGACGGTCTTTCGGATCGGGTTCGACCACCGGTCTGGTTTCGACCCCCGCGATCAACGCCGCCGATTTCAATGCGGCCGCGGTCAAGCCGAGTCCGAATCGCAATCCGGCCGCCACCGTGTCCCGTGGCCTTCCAGCTGCTGCGATGCCCGCCTTGGCCAACGTGCCCATCAGGTTGATCGGATCGAGTCCGCCCATGAGTCCGCCCTCGGGCGCCAATGCTTCTGCTGCAGAAGTTGCGACCTCGGTATCTACTTCGCCTCCGCTCACATGTACAACCCACCGTTGATGGAATAGATGGCGCCTGTGATGTAGCCCGATTCGGGATCAGCGAGAAACTCGACAACCCGGGCAACTTCATCAGGGGAACCAAGACGCCGCAGCGGGATCTGATCGACGATGCCCTCGAGGATCTCAGCGGGCACCGCCTTGACCATCTCGGTTTCGATGAAACCGGGGGCAACGGCGTTGACCGTGATGCCTTTGCGAGCGGTCTCGAGCGCCAGGGATTTGGTAAGGCCAAAGAGACCGGCCTTCGCCGAGGCGTAGTTCGCCTGCCCGATGTTTCCCTTTTCCCCGATGACCGAACTGATGTTGATGATGCGGCCCGTTCCGCGCTCGAGCATCCCCTGAACGGCACCGCTTGACATGTAGAAGGCACCGTTGAGATTGATATCGACGACGTGATCCCATTCCTCAGGCGTCATCCTGCGAGCGGTTTTGTCGACGGTGACCCCGGCATTGTTCACCAGCACGTCGATTTGGCCGTGGGCAGAGAGCACCTCTTCTACCACTCTGGCACAGTCGTCGGGGTTGCCGATGTTGCCCTGGTGGGCTGTGATCCGTACCTCGGGGTGTTCTTCCTGGAGTCGCTCGACGGCGCCGGTGTCACGCGAGTAACCGACGGCCACGTTCATTCCGCGGCTGATCAAGCGCTGACTGATGGCGAGGCCGATGCCGCGGGCGCCTCCGGTAACAACCGCGACCTGTCCGGTCATGTCTCCCATGGGATTCCTCTCCAAACGGCTCGTTGTGCTCAGCCTACGATTTGGCCCTAGTCGCTGCTGCTCGAACCGCCCGCAGAGCCGCCTCCCGACCCGGAGGATGCGCTGTCAGAAGAAGAACTCCCGGCTGAAGAGCTCGATTCGGACTTGGGGGCTGTCCCTGAGAAGCCACCCGGTGTGCCGGCTCCACGATGCACGGTTGCCTGCTTGGAGCTCAGCTTCTTGTGTTTGTTGCACGCTGAGACAGGGCCGTCTCTCCACGATCCGTTGCAGTAGTGACTCGTCGCCATGGGTTCTTTCTGTTTGCGCTTGTGCAGAAAGGAATTAAAGCATGTCCAGGCGAAAACATCGATGCCGATATGCCTGCGGCAGGTTTCTCGAAGGGCGAGCGGAGCCTGCTCGTAGAATCGGAGAATGGACCTGTTCGAGCACCTCACGACCGAGACCGCCCGATTACACGAAACCGGACTCTTCAAGGCCGAACGGACGATCGTATCGCCCCAGGATGCCGTGATTCAACTGGAAGACGGGCGGGAGGTCATCAACCTGTGCGCCAACAACTACCTGGGTCTCGCCAATCACCCACTCCTGCTCGAAAGCGCCCAGGCAGCGATCCGCGATCACGGATACGGAATGGCATCGGTGCGTTTCATTTGCGGAACACAAGACGTTCACCGCGAACTCGAAGCCGCAATCAGCGGGTTCCTGCGAACGGAAGACACCATTCTCTATTCCTCGTGTTTTGATGCGAACACGGGCCTTTTTGAGACTCTGTTCGGATCGGAGGATGCGATCATTTCAGACGCCCTCAATCATGCTTCCATCATCGACGGCGTGCGGCTGTGCAAAGCGCAGCGCTTTCGCTACGCCAACAACGATATGGACGATTTGGCGCGCCAACTGACCGCCGCCAAGGATGCTCGCTTCAAAGTGGTGGTAACCGACGGTGTGTTTTCCATGGACGGCATCATTGCCAATCTCCCCGCTATTTGTGATCTGGCCGAAGACCACGGAGCGATGGTCATGGTTGACGATTCGCATGCTGTCGGTTTTTTGGGCGAGAGCGGTGGGGGAACTCCCGACCACTGGGGTGTTACCGATCGGGTCGACATCGTCACCGGGACGCTGGGCAAAGCGCTGGGCGGGGCTTCGGGTGGCTACACATCTGGTCGCGAAGCAATCGTCACCTGGTTGCGGCAGCGGTCGCGGCCATATCTGTTCTCGAATTCGTTGGCACCGGTCATCGCCTCGACGTCGCTGCGCGTCCTGGAGCTTTTGAGAGATGGTCACGACCTCCGCCTTCGGCTGCAAGAAAACTCGGAGTATTTTCGCCGGGCGATGGAACAGGCCGGCTTCGAACTCGCCGGTGCCGGACATCCCATCATCCCCGTGATGCTTGGTGACGCCAAACTGGCAGGCGCGATGGCCGACCGGCTGTTGGATCACGGCATGTACGTCATCGGGTTTTCGTTCCCGGTTGTTCCCAAGGGTCAGGCCCGCATCCGCACCCAGATGTCGGCAGCCCATACCCGGGAGCATCTGGACAAGGCTGTCGAGGCGTTCACGGCTGTTGGCCAAGAACTGGGGGTCGTTGCCTGATGAAGGCCCTCGTCAAGTCCAGACCGGAGCCCGGCCTATGGCTCGAGGAGATAGAGCGGCCGGAGGTCGGGCCCAACGACGTCCTGATCCGGGTGACGAAAAGCTCCATTTGCGGCACCGATCTGCATATCGCCAAATGGGACGAATGGGCTCAAGAAACCATCAGCGTTCCGATGGCCATCGGACATGAGTTCACCGGGATCGTCGTGGAGGTGGGTTCCGAGGTAGAGCGGCTTGACGGCGGCCAGCGGGTGACCGGGGAAGGCCACATCACGTGCGGCGTATGCCGTAACTGCCGGGCTGGGCGCCGGCACTTCTGCATAAATACAGTCGGCGTCGGCATAGACCGGCCGGGAGCGTTTGCGGAATATGTCGTGATCCCGGGCACAAACGCGTACCCGGTGCCCGATGACATTCCCGATTCGATTGCAACGCTGCTCGACCCGCTCGGGAATGCCGTGCACACTGCACTCGAGTATGACCTGGTCGGCGAAGACGTCCTCGTCACGGGCGCCGGTCCGATCGGCATGATGGTGGTGGCCATCGCTCGCCACGTCGGAGCGCGCTTCATCGTTGCTACCGACATCAATCCTTTTCGACTTGAAATTGTCAGAAAGATGGGAGTTGATCGGGCGGTCGACGCCCGCAAATCTGATCTTCGCGACGTGATGGCCGATCTCGAAATGAGGGAAGGTTTCGACGTCGGCCTCGAGATTTCCGGCGCCGGAGCGGCGCTCTCTCAGATGCTCGACGTGATGAACAATGGCGGCTACATCGCCCTTCTCGGCATACCGACAAAGGACCATCCGATCGATTGGAATGACATCATCTTCAAGGGATTGACCCTCAAAGGCATCTACGGTCGGAAACTTTTCGAGACGTGGTACAAAATGGTTGCTATGTTGCAGACCGGGTTGGATATCTCGCCAGTGATAACTCACGAGTTTCCAGCGGATCGATTCAAAGAAGCTTTCGAAGTTGCCGGCTCGGGCGAGAGCGGCAAGGTAATCCTGGACTGGAGTTGATGATGTCGATACCGGAAGCGCTTTTCGGACTGATCGTTACGAACGAGGGCAATGATTTTTCAGATCTCTCGATGGATTTCGATTCGATGGAGCCGTACGTGCGCCCTGCCGGCATGCCCATTCCGGAACTGCAGAGCGGGCAGGTCCTCATAAAGGTAAGGATGGCCGCGATCAACCCTTCCGATCGCGTCTTCATCAAAGGCGCTTATGGTCAACCGCGTGTCAAGGGTGTGGCTGGCGGTTTCGAAGGGGTCGGGGACGTGATCGCCGTCGGCGGCGGTCTCTATGGCAAGGCCCTCGACGGGCGGCGTGTGTCATTTGTGACATCTCCCGGCGGGTCCGGGAGCTGGGCTGACTACGCGATCACCGAAGCCAAGTTCTGCATTCCGCTCCGGGATGAGGTCAAGGATGAAGACGCGGCGGGACTGATCGTCAATCCGGTAACAGCTGCCGCCATGCACGCCATCGCCAAGAAGACCAAATCAAATTCGTTCGTGCTCTCGGCCGGCGCCAGCCAACTTTCAAAGTTCATGATTGCACTGGGCAGGGACTCCGGGATGCGGCCGATCGCCATTGTGCGGCGCGATGAACACATAGGACCCCTCATGGGTCTGGGAGCTGCGCACGTACTCAACCTGAAGGATGATGATTTCGACGAGAGGCTCGAGAAGGTTCTGCGGGCAGAAGAGCCGCGGTCGTTCTTCGACGCAGTCGTCGACGATGTCTCGACCCGGATCCACGATGCGATGCCATCGCGTTCGCGGTGGGTCATTTACGGCAAGCTGTCTGCCGACGTGCCGCGCCTCAGCGATCCCGGTCAGATGATCTTTCGCGGCAAACAGATCGAAGGCTTCTGGCTCAGCGAATGGATTCGGTCAACGCCGCTCCCGCTGCAAATCAACACGTACCGGGCGGTCCAGGCCCGTTTCGCCGACGGTCGCTGGTCTACCTCGGTAGCTGAAGTTATTCCGCTCGACGAGGCCATGGAGCGCCTTCCATCGGCGCTCGCCAAAGCCACCGGCAAGGTGCTCATCAAGCCCTAACCCCGTCTACGGATTTCGCCCGAAAGCCGCCGTTTCTGTCAGTATGGGTGCAGCTAGGTCAGCGACCTTCATATCCACGCGCAAACGTTTCGACGCTTCCTCTCACCGGTGGTAGCCATGGCGCTCATCGCAGGAGCGTGTGCCGGCGACGCCGCGAGCACCACTTCGCCCATCGCGTCCTCAACCACTTCTTCGCGTTCTGGTCCGTCGAGCAGCGAAGCGGCCTTCGAGTCTCAACCCGGTGACGGGACCCCGGTGGTTGTCGACTACAACCCGACGTCGTCAGATGTCACGGCATTGCTGTACATACTCCAGCAGGAGGGGATTCGAGTTGATGCCATCACCATCCCCGGCACCGGGGAATCACATTGCGACCATGCAGTTGCAAATACGCTCGGACTGCTCGAACTCCTCGACAAACGGGGAATCCCGGTGGCGTGTGGGTCCACCGATCCCATTGTGGGCACCAATCAGTGGCCCGCTGCTTGGCGTGAGGTCGCCGATGAACTACCCGGCATCTCCCTGCCGACAGGGGGTGAGCCCTCCCCGCTCTCGGGACCAGAGCTGCTCGTGGCAGCGGTGACGCAGTCCGACGAGAGAGTGAAGCTGCTGACCCTGGGTCCCTTGACGAACGTTGCCGAGGCTTTGGCACTCGACCCGTCGATGGTCAGCAACATTGACTCCATAACCATCATGGGAGGCGCAGTTGCTGTAGGTGGAAATGTGCCCGTGAACGGCATGGCTGAATGGAACATGTGGATCGATCCCACCGGTGCCCAGACCGTCCTGGATTCCGGCGCGCCGATTGTTTTGGTACCGCTCGACGCCACAAATGGCGTGCCCGTCGACAGGGCCTGGTACAACCAGCTGTCCGACAACCGGTGGACTCCGGCGTCCAATGCTGTATTTGATCTCTTCTCGGCCAATCCGGCAGTACTCGAGGGTGGGTTCTTCTTCTGGGACGAGCTCGCAGCTGCGATCATGCTGGACGATTCGTATGCCACCTTCGAGACGACAACCCTATCCGTGGTGCTCGATGGTATTGAGGAAGGACGAACCGAGTCGGTCGCCGACGGTGTAGAGGTGCGGGTAGCTATGGAGGCGGATGCGCCCCGGTTCAGGCTTGATCTGATTTCCGGCCTCAACGGCGGCCGCAGCGTGGAGATCGTGACGGTCGATGTTGCGCCGGAAATCCAGACCTATTTTGGGGAGATCGAGGAGATAGGCCGCAGGGTGAATGCCGACCTGGAAGTTTGGTTCTCGGAGAACGAGGGAGAAACGTCGGCGATCTTTGGTGGCGACCTACCTCCGCCGGCTGAGGCACGAGAGGTGCAGAAGAGCTTCATCAGGTTGATTGTCGAAGTTCTGGAAGTGGAGGCGAGAGACCTGGAGGCTATGAATGTTCCGGAGCTCGTGCTCGAAGCGCACCTCGACTACTTGGAAGCGAGCGAGTCTTTTCGAGAGCGCGCAATCGGGGTGGCGGGATCGATTGAGACGATGTCGGCTGAGGACCTTGTACCTCTTGTCGAATCGGAGTTGGGCAGCGCTTTGGACGAGCTCATTGCCGCCTGCTCTGAGTGGAACGAAATCGCAAGAAATCAACGACTCGATGTGGATTTGAGTTGCTCGGGCTGAGCCCATCGTTTCGGGGACAACTGGGTTGGGTCGTCAGCGCTCTTGCCACCAGCTGCGTAGTTCTTCGCGGGTCTGGAGCCGAACTTCCGAAGGGGGTTCGTATTCGCGGATTTCCACTCCTCCATCCTGGTCATCGGCCAACTCGAGCAGCGAGCTGATATCGCCGGGGCGTTCATCGATGCCCTCCATGAGGTCGCCCGCGTTCGCGTACCGATCGGCAAAACCGCCCATCGGAAAGTCCTGCGGCTCGGCATCAGGTACCTCCCCCCAGGCCAGTGGCGCGGAGACCAGCCCTGTGGGGCGCACCGAGTAAGCGGAGGCGATGGTGTGGTCGCGGGCATTCTGGTTGTAGTCGATGAATACCCCATGCCGGTCTTCCTTCCACCATTCAGAGGTTGCGATCGCCGGTACCTCGGCTTCTACCGCCCTGGCCAGTGCCAGTGCCGCACGTCGGACCTGTCGAAAACCCCATTTCGGTTCAATGCGGACGTAGATGTGGAAGCCTTTCGAGCCCGATGTCTTCGGCCAGCCGATCAGGTCGTGCTGCTCGAGGACCGGTCGAACCGCCAGTGCGACATTGCGAACGTCGTCAAACGTGGCCTCTGGAGTCGGATCGAGGTCAATGCGTAACTCGTCCGGCTGCTCCAGATGTTCGGCGCGAGAGCTCCACGGATTCAGATCCACGCAATTCATCTGCGCCATCCAGACGACATCAGCCGGTGACCGGGGCACGAACCATCCGGCGGTCCGGCCCGATGGGTAGGCGATGGCTACCCGCTCGCCGGCAGACGCCGGAGCTCTCTTCTGAAAAAACGGCTCCTGCTCAACCCCTTTGGGCCAACGTTTCAAGAGACAGGGACGGCCGAATACGCCCCCGAGGGCGCCGTCGACACAAGCGACGAAGTGTTCGACCACGTCGAGTTTGGTCCAGCCCTGTAGCGGGTACATGAGCTTGTCGGGAGAGGTAACCCGAACAACGTCGCCTGCGACCTCAACATGGGTTTCTTTCCGTGCCATCCGTGCAGTTTGGCAGGTGGTGTTTGACATCCAATCGCAGCCCGGCTTCGAATAGGGAAAGAGGTGCCTCTGAGAATTGCAATTGTTGGAACAGGAATAGCCGGCCTCGGTGCGGCCCACCGACTGCATGGCGCTGTCGACATCACCGTTTTCGAAGCTGCCGACCGGGTTGGCGGCCACTCGAACACGGTCGACGTCACGTTGTCGCACGGCAAGTCGGTTCCGGTCGATACCGGTTTCATCGTCTACAACGAAACCACGTATCCGCTTCTGACCCGGCTGTTCGCCGATCTACAGGTAGCGACTGAAGCATCAGATATGTCGTTTTCGGTGCGGGGACCGGCAGTCGAGTACGAAGGTTCGAGCACAGGTATGTTCGTGCACCCGCGAGCTGCTTTGGATCCGTCGCACTGGTCGATGATTCGCGACATCCTCGCGTTCAATCGTCGGGTGAATGACGTAGACGTTGATCAACTGTCTCCTGACCTCACGCTTCGCGAATTCACCGCCGACCTTTCGCAGCCGTTCCACGACCGCTACCTCATGCCGATGGGTGCCGCCATCTGGTCCACCCCGGCCGCAGAAATGGCGGGGTACCCCGCCGCAGCACTCGTCCGCTTTTTCCGCAATCACGGCCTCGCTCAGCTTCGCGACCGTCCGGTCTGGAGGACGGTGAGCGGTGGATCGAGGAGGTACGTTGATGCGCTGACACGCCCGTTTCGCGGCCAGATTCGGCTTCGGAGTGCGGTGCAGGAGGTTCGTCGAACCGAACGTGGTATCGACGTTGTCACGGCCGCCGGGATCGAGCAATTTGACGGGGTGGTGCTTGCCACGCACGCTGACTCCTCTCTGAAGATCCTCGACGGTTGGGCCTCAGATGCTGAGCGCAACATCCTCTCTAACTTTCGCTACGCAAGCAACGAAGCCGTGCTCCATTCCGACGCCTCGATGATGCCCCGGAGCAAGCGGGCATGGGCGAGTTGGAACGTCATGCAGTCCATGCCTGACCAAAACCCTTCGCTCACATACTGGATGAACAAACTCCAGAACCTCGAGACGCCGGAGCCGATGTTTGTCACGCTCAACCCCGACCGTATTCCCGAGCAGGTGTTCGGGAGCTGGGAGTACGATCACCCGATGTTCGATCTGCCTGCGGTCCGGGCTCAGCAGTACCTGGGCAGCCTCCAGGGCGAGGATCGCGTGTGGTTTGCGGGCGCCTACTTCCGTTACGGGTTTCATGAGGATGGTCTCATGGCTGGGTACGGTGCGGCAGAGTCCATTCTCGAAAACGCGGGCCGCTGATGGCTCACGCGATCTACGACGGTTCGGTGATGCACCACCGGATCCGGCCGCGTCGCCATCGGTTCACCTATCGCGTCTTCTGGACGCTGGTAGACCTCGACGAGCTCGGCCATCTGCCCTCACTGATGCGATGGAACCGGTTCGGGCTGCTCGGCTTTCACAACAAGGACCATGGACCGCGCGACGGCTCCGATTTGCGACCCTGGATCGATGGTATGTGCTCGAAGGCGGGCATCGACATCACGGGAGGTCGTGTCCGCCTCCTCAGCTTCCCACGGATGCTGGGATACGTTTTCAATCCTTTGTCCGTCTGGTACTGCGAAGACGCCGAAGGAAACCTTCGCGTGATTCTCTACGAAGTGGCGAACACATTCGGCGAGTACCACAGTTACCTGCTTCCGGTTGACGGCGACGTGGATCACACATGGGACAAGCAATTGTTCGTGTCGCCGTTTGTGGATGTTGACGGGGTTGGCTATCGGTTCAGGTTGCAGCCCCCAACTGAGTCGGTTCTCGTGGCGAGCCGGGTCGCTGATGGCGACGGCCACCTCCTCTCGGCCGTGCTCGAGGGCGATCGCCTGGACATGACAAACGCCAACCTCAGATCCATGCTCGTCAAGCACCCGCTGATGACCTTGAAAGTCATTGGTGCCATTCATTGGCAGGCGGTCCGATTGCTGCTCAAGCGGGCCCCGTACCGAAGTCGCGGTACGCCTCCACCCGATCCGGTTTCCATTCCGGCGGCTGGGGTTACCACATGAATGCTCCACTCGTGGTCCGCATTCTCGATCGACTCATCAGCAAAGGTCGGCTGACGGTAACCGGTCCGGACGGATTCTCGGCGACGCTGGGCGGTCGCGCCCCTGGCACTGAGGCTTCGTTGGAGGTCAAGCCCGGCGTGTCGCTCTTGTCCGTGATCTCGGGAGGTGCGCTCGGCATTCTCGAGGCATACATGGCGGGCGAAATAGAGACCGACGACCTGACAGCTTTCCTGGTGTTCGCGGCTGACAATCAGCAAGCCTGGATCACAAGCCACCCGCGGCTGTACAGCGTCGGACGAACCATGAGCCGGAGGAGACGCACGGGTGATACTGACGTCGAATCCATGGCCGGTCATTACAACCTGGGAAACGAATTCTACGAGTCGTGGCTCGACCCCACGATGACATACTCCTCAGCTCAGTTCATCGGCACCGATGATCTCGAAGAAGCCCAGAGGGTCAAATACCGATCGCTCATGGCGCTTGCCGATATCCGTCCGGGTCATCGGGTTTTGGAGATCGGCAGCGGCTGGGGGGCTTTCTCCTTGTTCCTGGCAGACATGGGCTGCGAGGTCACGACGCTGACCATTGCCGAAGAACAATTGGCGTACGTCGAGAAACGAGTCGCGAACAGCGGCGCAGGCGGAAGGATCGATGCCCGGTTGCTCGATTTCGCAGACATCGATGGTCAGTTCGACCGGGTTGTCTCGGTCGAGATGATCGAATCAATCGACGAACGCCGGTGGCAAGAGCTGTTCGATGTCATTGCGCGGGTTTTGAAACCCGGCGGGAAGCTCGGCCTTCAGTCAATTGTGATCGACGATGCCTTTTGGGCCTCCTACCGTGAGAACCCGGACTTCATTCAGCGATACATTTTTCCCGGCGGGATGTTGCCTTCCCCGGGGCTCCTGCGCTCCATGGTCTCCGGCTCGGGTCTGACATGGGCCGGGGATCACGCCTTCGGGCTCGATTATGCACGGACGCTCTCCATGTGGCACGATCGATTCGAACACAGATGGGACCGCATCACCGAACTTGGCTTCGACGAGCGTTTTCGGAGGATGTGGAAGAGCTACCTTTCCTACTGCGAGGCCGGCTTCACGATCGGCCGAATCAACGTCATGCAGTTCGCTGCCGAGATGACGCGCTAGTCACGTTCCGCGAGTTCACGGAATTCATCCGGGACACCTCGGTCGCCTCCCAGAACCACCGAGGCTCTGCCGACTGCATCTTTTCCGAATCGCTCCCGAGCGCGGTCGACCTGCTCGTCTATCGATAGGTAGGCAGCACCAATGGGACTACCCGGCTGCAAGGCACCGCCCTCGGTGAAGGGAAGTTCGAGCTGTAGAGGCCCGGCTGTTTCGAGCTTGCTCATACTGATGGCGACCAACGTCACGGGACCGGGATGCTCTCGGCGGGCATCTGCCAGGAGTTCGATAGCGGCGGCATGAAGAGCAGCCGTTGTGGCTACAGCCGCAGGCAGCGTGATCGCCCTCGTAGCGCTCTGCATTTCGGCAAACCGGGCGCGAACCGTGATCGTGCGTCCGGCCCGACCCTTTTTTCGCATCCTGGCCGAAACCCGGTCGGCGATGCGGAGCAGGGCAACGGAAAGGTCGGTCTCGTCGGTCAAGCCGCGACCCAGGGCGCTTTGACTCCCCATGGAGCCGGCCCGTCCCGGTTTGTGAACGCTGCGCCGATCCCGGTTCCACGCGAGGGCGTGAAAGTGGGCGGCCGCAGCAGGTCCGAGCCACGCGGTCAGGTGGTCTGTGGAAGCGTGTGCCAAGTCGCCGACGGTTCGAATTCCGTACTCGGCCAGGATCGCGTTCCGAACCGGCCCAACGCCCCACATGACCGAAACCGGCAGCTCATGGAGCCAGGCGATCTCGTTCTCGGGTCTGAGGAGTCCGTCGGGTTTGGCCTGACCGGAGGCCACCTTGGCCAAAAACTTGGTTGATGCAATTCCAACTGAGATCGGGAGCCCGACTTCGGATGCCACCCGGGAACGGATCTGGTGACCGATCTCGTCCGGCGATCCCAGGAGGTGAACCGAGCCGCGCACGTCGAGGAACGCCTCATCGATAGAAATCTGTTCGACGAGAGGTGTGACGTCGGCACAGATAGCCATGACCTGCTTGGACATCGGCCCATATCGCTCGAACGAGCCGTTGACCACGACCGCGTCGGGGCAGAGGTGCAGCGCCTGCCTGATCCCCATCGGCGCCGAGACACCACGCGCCCGCGCCTCATAGCTCGCCGCCAGGACCACTCCTCCTCCTACCAGGACGGGTTTGCCTGCCAATTCGGGTCGCAGCAATTGTTCGACCGATGCGTAGAAGGCATCGAGGTCGACGTGAAGGATTCCTTGCATTTCTCCCAGTATCGCAGCCGGGCATGACACGGACCTAGAGGACTTCTGCTGCGGCCTCACTATTGATCCCGGTGATCGCCGGAAGCCCCTGAACGCAAACTGCGACTTCGTGGTCTGTGCCCACGAAGAAGTCGGCGCCATCGTTTCTCTTTCGCACCGCGAACAGCAGGGGAATCGCAATCAGCGTCGCCAGGCCTCCCACGATATAGCCGGCCGAAAATCCCCGTTGGTCGGACAAGGCGCCGAGACCGGTTTGACCCAGAACCCCTCCGCCCCCGGCAATCATCGAGTCGAACGAAACCACCGTGGCCCGCTGCTCACTGGGGACGACGTGATGCACAAACGCTTGCCGAACCGGCATCTGAACGCCCATCGCCAGGCCCGCCACGAACAGGAGGGCGACCGCCAGGATGAACGAGTTCACCACCCCGACCCCGATCAGGGCTGCCGAGAACAAACCGGCTGACCAGAGAAAGAGGGTGGTCCGCCTCCCGCACCACCGGGTGACAACCTCAACAATGGAGTTGCCGATGATCATCGACAGAGCCAACAAGGAAGCCACCACTCCCGCCACCCAAACCGCATCCCTTCCCAGCAACTCTAGGAAGTAGGGCTGCCATGCATACCATGCCCATGCGAAGAAGCCGAACTGAGCAGCCGTTGCGAGGATGAGTAGTCGCAGAGATTGTTGCCGCCAGCCGAATCGAATCCCGGTTCGCGCGATCCTCGTCGCCTCGGCCGGAACCTCACGAAGCGGAATCGGCCTCCGTTCGAATCCCAGGTCTTGCATCCCTGTCATGACCAGCACGAAGAGAACGATCAGCAAACCGGAACGGAAGATGAAGGGGAGGGATAGGTCGATCTGGCCGATGAGTCCACCACCGATCGTTCCCATGAGCATCGCGGCGTTTCCAATCGTCTGGCTTCGGGCAAACACCTGGTCGAGTCCGCCGGTGTAGCCGAGGAACCGCACTCCGTCGACCAACCAGGCCTCCATGGCCCCCGAGTAGAACGTGAACCCGAGGCCCATGAATACCGACACCGCCGAAAAAGCGATGAGCCCACCACCGACCTGGGCGAGGCCTACGTAGGCCAGGGTCGTAGCGGCCAGAACGACCAGCGAGAGCAGAAACGAGATCCGTCGACCGATGGTGTCAGCAACGACACCGGTCGGTATCTCGAAGAGAACGGTGCCGACCGAAAAGGCCGAGTTGGCGATGAAGACTTCTGCGATCGTCAGGCCCGCCTCGAGTAGAAACAGGGTATTGATACCCCAGATGACCGAGGCGGCCAGCGTGTAGATCCCACCGTAGAGGTAGTAGCGGCGCACGAGGCTGGTGGCCTCGGCTGGCATGTCGATCGTCACATGAGGCACCCTACTCAGTAGCCTGGCGCCGTGATTCTCGCTCGCGACCTCACTATCGAGGCCGGAATCCGTACGCTCATAACCGGAGCCACCCTCAGCCTGCAACAAGGTGACAAGGTGGGTCTGGTGGGACGCAACGGTGCCGGCAAGACGACGTTGCTCCGTACTCTTGGCGGAGGACTCGAACCAGCCTCCGGTCATCTCGTGCGATCTGGCGTGATCGGGTACCTGTCGCAGGAGTCGGCCGTGCCGGAATTGGACAACCCTGATCTTTCGGCTCTGGAACGGGTATTGACAGCTCGGGAGCTAGGCGATCTGCAGGTGAGGATCGAAGAGACCAGGCGCAAGATGGAGTCCGAGGAAGGCGACGGCCTGGACCTCCTGATACGGCGCTTCGATCGGCTCAACGTCGAATTTGAGGCGAGGGGTGGCTACACCGCGATTGCGGAAGCGAAACGCTTCGCGAAGTCGTTGGGCATCTCCAACGACGATCTCGATCAGCCGGTCGCCACCATGTCGGGCGGTCAACGCCGCCGTGTTGAGCTCGCCCGGGTTCTGTTTGCCGAGACCGAGACACTGCTGCTCGATGAGCCCACCAACCACCTCGACCTCGATGCCAAGAATTGGCTCATGGCCTTCCTGTCCGAATACCAGGGCGGGCTCCTCGTGATCAGTCATGATCTCGAACTGCTCGACGAGTCGATCACGTCTGTCCTGGCGCTCGATGACGGCAAGTTGGAACCGTTCAGAGGTAACTACAGCTACTACCTTGCAGAACGGGATCGACGCCGCGAACAGCGCATCCGTGAGCGCAAACATCAGGACGAAAAGATTGCCCGGCTCGAAGAGGGCATTCGTCGGTTCAAGGGCACCACCGAAAAGATGGCCAAGCGAGCGCGTAGCTGGGAAACCAGGGTAGAACGCATGAAGGGTGAGCTGACCGAAGTCGCTCGGCAGGGTCGGAACGTTTCGCTCAAGTTCCCGACGCCAGAACAATCCGGTCGGATACCGCTCGAGGCCATCCAGGTGGGCAAGGCCTTTGGCGACAACGTCGTGTTCCTGGATGTCGACGTGGTAATCGAACGGGGCGAACGGCTGCTGATCCTC
>JAHEJY010000045.1 GCA_024638625.1 Actinomycetes bacterium | reverse complement strand
ACATGTCACTGCCGGCGATTTCCAAGCATTTGAAGGTGCTCGAGCGGGCCGGCCTTGTCGTGCGAGGGCGACGGGCTCAGTACCGGCCCCGTGCACTCAACGCTTCGCCGCTCGAGCACGTATCGACGTGGGCCGAGCAATATCGGCCGGTCTGGGAAGCCAGGTTCGACCGGATGGACGACTATCTCCAGGAGGTCCAAGACAACGACAGGTAGCCCCGCTGACGAGGAATCGACGCACACGGTCTGAAACGGACACACAGGTAGACAGAAAGAGGCCCGCATGACGGACAGCAATATGACTGAGAGCAATATGACCGACAGCGACACGACGAATGACAGCGAAGCAAACCATGTGGTCATCGAGCGCACCTTTGACGCGCCGGTTGACCTCGTGTGGCAGATGTGGACCGACCCGGAGCATTTCGCCGGATGGTATGGACCGGCGGGAGCAACCATCCCGACAGCCAACATGGATGTTCGTGTAGGAGGAACCCGGCTGCTCTGCATGGCCATGGAGACGCCGAATGGCCCCATGCAGATGTGGTTCACCGGCGAGTACCGCGAGGTCATTCCCAACAAGCGCCTCGTGTACACGGATGCCATGTCCGATCAAGACGGAAACGTCCAGTCGGGGGGATTGCCCGACGGTCATCCGGGGACTACGGAAGTCATTGTTGAACTCGAGGACATCGGCGGCAAGACGAGAATGGTGATGACGCACGTCGGAGTGTCGGCAGATTCTCCGGGCGCAGCCGGGTGGCGCATGGCTTTCGACAAGCTTGGCTCTTATATCGAGACTGCGGTGTAGCTCCCGATCAGGATTCCGTCTCACCGGACGCCGTCGCTTTTTCCGACTCGGCTTGTGCGCGCAAGAGAGCTATCCGCTCATTACTGATGGAGCGGGAAATGGCGAACGCAACCAAAGTGAAGACGACCGCCGCAAGGATGAATGGCGATCGGAGTCCGGCTACCGAAGCAAGGACGCCGCCCACGCCGGCCCCGATGGGGATCGCGCCGAAGGCCACGACCCGGGCGTCGGCGGCGACCCGCCCGCGCAGCGCGTCCGGGGTTAGTTCTTGTCTCAGTGAAACGACGACGACATTCCAAAGCGCGACCGTGAATCCGTCGATGGCGAAAGCGATCCCGGCCACGACCGCGGACGACGTTACCGCGAGTATGAGCGCGGCCCCTGCCATGCCAAACACCGCAACCACGATCGCCCTTCCCGGGCCAAGCCACATTTCCGCCCGGTGTGCGACCAAGGCTCCGGTTATACCTCCGACGCCGGCAGCGGCCAGCATCACGCCGAACCCGATATCGTCAACGCCGAGCACGTCCTGGGCGAAGAGGACGAAGACCGACAAGATCGCAGTGCTCAGCAAGTTCGACAGGCCTGCTGTCGCAGACAGGATGCGCAAGACTTTGTGATTCCAGAGCCAGCGCAGGCCGTCGCCGATCTCGTGTCGCATCGCCCCCCGTCCGTGAGCGACCTCCCGCTGCGGGCGGTAGCTCCCGGGTATCAATGCGATCAAACCTGCAGCCAGCAGAAAGATGGCGGCATTCGCAACGAACGGAACACCGGCAGCAAGCAAGAACAGAAAGCCACCGAGCGGCGGTCCCATCAGCTCGTTCGCCGTCATTTCAGACGCCTGGGTCCGACCATTGGCCATTTCGAGATTCTCGGGCGCGACCAGGGCCGGAACGAAGGCTTCCCACGAGGTGTCGACCAGGGTCTCAGCCATGCCCAGCAGGAAAGCCATCCCATAGACAGCCGGGAGCGAGATTTGCTCGCCCAACACAAGCACGCCAAGGAGGCCCACGACTCCGGCCCTGGCCAAATCGCCCCACATCATCAGTTTTCGCCGGTCGACCCGGTCAACGATCTCGCCGGCAAAGAGTTCGAACACGAACCAGGGAAGCTGATACGCCAGGGTAGCCAGAGCAACGAGTAGTGGATCCCGGGTGAGCGTCGCAACCAGCAGCGGGAAAGCCGCAGTCATGATGCCATCTCCGACGTTTGTGATTGTGCCTGCGGTCCACAGTTTGATGAATCGGGATCCGAGCGGGGTTGCCATCACCGACCCCGAATCTGAATATGTTGGCCGCCACGCGTGCGAAGAAGCTCACGCACGGTAAACGGGTCCACCGACCCATTGTCGAGACGCTCTGAAGGCCTTTGAATTTGGCAAGCGTTGAGTGGAGTGATCTCGCTACTTCCCAGGGAACAAGGGTTGGGAGTCCACGGGCTGTTCCCCCTTACGGGGCGAGACTCACTCAAACTAGACGGTCTTTCTGTTGTCGTCCCGACGATGGCGAAAGGAGCGGGCTCTGCACGGTTGTGCCCACTAACTGTGCAGAGTCCGTTTTTCTTGTTCCACCCCATGCATCCAGAATAGAACAACGCGAGGCCCATCGACGAGGAGCTGCACGGGCGGCTTGAACGTCTTCGGGTGACCTCTTTCCGGTAGCTTCTTGTGATGGGAGACGCCTATCCGGACGTGAACCGGTCTGAGCTTGCCGCAGTCGATCGCGAGGAAATGGTTGAGGTTGATCGAGTGATGATCCACGACCTCGGCATCGCCTTGCTCCAAATGATGGAGAATGCAGGTCGCAATCTGGCTGATCTCGCCATTCGCCGATTCGATTCTCGACGCATCGTGGTGCTCGCCGGCTCGGGTGGCAATGGGGGCGGTGGGATGGCAGCCGCCCGGCATTTGTTCAATCGGGGCCGATCGGTTGACGTGGTCTTGATCAAGGATGTGCTGACGGACGCTGCGGCACAGCAGCGAGATGTGCTGCGCAGAATAGGAGTCCGCCTGCACCGCCAGCCCGTTCGTCTGGAGTCGGCGGATCTCATCGTCGATGCCATGATCGGCTATTCGCTGGCGGGACCCCCCCGGGGGTCGGTGGCCAATGTCATCCGCAAGATTCGATCGCTGCCAATACCGGTTCTGGCGCTCGACACGCCGAGCGGATTGGATGTCTCCTCAGGTGAGGCCTTCGACCCCCATGTCGTGGCGACAGCAACGATGACGCTTGCTGCTCCCAAGCACGGCCTGATTGGCCACGATTCGGTTGGCGAGCACTACCTCGCCGATATTTCTGTACCCGCGTCGGTTTATGCCACATTCGGCAAAACCATGGGCAACCCGTTTGCCGAATCGACGATCGTGCGGATCCGTGGTTAGAGCGCGTCAAACTCGCGGCCGGTAGGTCGGTTCAGCAACGCTCGCATGGCCTCAATCGGTGGAAGATCCTCATGGAGCACTTTTCCAACCTGTTCGACAATGGGGACGTCGAGGCCATAACCGACGGCGATCTCGAGAACCGACTTAGTTGTCTTTATCCCCTCAGCGACCATGTTCATCTCCCGGGTTATCTCGCTCAGGGTTCGACCCTCTCCGAGCGCCACCCCCACCTTGCGGTTGCGGCTCAAGGGGCTGGAGCATGTTGCAATGAGATCTCCCATGCCGGCCAGGCCGGCAAACGTGGCCGGGTCTCCTCCCATCGCCCGACCGATTCGGCTCAGCTCGTTGAGTGACCGCGTGATGAGTGCGGCCCGCGTGTTGTCACCGAATCCGAGACCCTGGGCCATGCCGGTCCCGATGGCCATGACGTTCTTGAGTGCGCCGGCCGCCTCACAGCCGACGACATCAGTACTCGTGTAGATGCGCAGCGTCGGGGTCGGCACGAAGGCGGGGAGAATGTCGGCCGTCTCGATCCGCGGAAATGCCACAACGCTCGCGGTCGGCTGGCCGGCAAGCACCTCTTTGGCGAGATTTGGGCCGGTGAGAACGCCCAGAAGGGCGGGATCGTGGTCCAGAACCTCGCGGGCGACCTCGGTCATGCGCAGTCGCGTCGATTGCTCAAAGCCCTTTGACAGGCTCACGATCAGTGCGTCGTTGGCAACGAAGCCGGACCCGGCCGTGAGTACCGAGCGCGTCCCGTGCGAAGGCACTGCCATCACGATGATGTTCGCTGCCCGCAAGGCAAACTCGAGGTCGGTAGTCGCTGTGAGCCGGGCATCGAGCGCCATATCGCCGAGATAGTCAGGATTCCGAGCGCCGGTGTTGATGGCCTCGGCAACATCAACGCGGCGACACCACAAAACTGTCGCCGTGGCTTCGGCCATCAAAGATGCCATCGTGGTACCCCAGGATCCGGCACCGATGACGGCAATCCTCAAGAGGTGAGGACCTTCTTCTTCCGCCGTTTTGCAGCTGTGTGGAGCTTCTTGAAGGAAGAGTCGATGGCATCCACGAACTCGGGCGCATCGGGCACCGAATCGGCATCGGAGACGATTCCCCAGGCCAATTGTCCTTCGTAGCTGAACAGTGCGACGCCCAAGCCGTGGGTCGACCAGAGCGGCACCATCGGATAATGCACTTCGAGTTTGGCGTCCAGCATGTAGATCGGGATCTGGGGTCCGGGAACGTTGGTGACGGTCATGTTGAACGGACGGATATTGGTAGCCGCCAGCCGGGCGGCCAGAGACAGGATGGTGGTCGGTGTCCAGGAACCGGCTTGAACCAGCAGTGAAGCCCCCAAAGCCTGGTCGGTGTCTTTGAGTTCGGCCGTGCGCTCACCTACGGCCTTGAACCGATCCACCGGTTTCTCCAGATCGATCGGGAGGTCGAGCAGCCACATGGCGACGTTGTTTCCTGTCATCGAGTCATCGTCCTCGCTGCGAACGCTGACGGGAGCCATGATGCGGAACTCGACGTCATCAGTTTCACTTCCCCGCTGTTCGAGAAACGTCCTGACGGCTCCGGCAACCGTGGCCAGGACAACATCGTTGACGGTCCCGCCCAGGCGGTTCTTGACATCTTTTACATCCGCCAGGGGGGTGGTGGTCCAATGAAATCTCCGGTTAGGACCGATGTGGGGGTTGATCAGAGTCTCGTCAGCGTTCTGTAGCCAGCCTGAACTGAGGGCCTTCGACATGGCGCGTGCACGATGTGTCAACTCTTCACCGGCGTCGCCTCCTCGTAGGAATCCGGCCGCACCCTTCACGAGATCCATCGGTTGCCGTACCCGGCGGCTCACCTCGTCCGACAGAAGAGCCGCCCGCGTCGGAGCCGGTCGAGGCTCGAATAGCGGCGCCTCTTCGATATCGGTCGACGGCCAGAAGTTGAGCAACACTTTGAGGAGGTCGACGCCCGCCATACCATCGATCATGCAGTGGTGGACCTTGCCGATAATGGCAAACTTGTCGTCTTCGAGTCCTTCGACGACCCACACCTCCCACAAGGGACGAAAGCGGTCCAGCTTTTGTGAGAAGATCCGCGCCGCTACGTCCTGGAGCTGTTTCTCGTTGCCCGGGTGGGGCAGGCTGGTGTGACGAACGTGGTAGTTGATGTCGAAGTGAGCGTCGTCGACCCATACCGGATGACCGTCGAAGGGAACGGTCATGATGACTTGCTGGTATCGCGGTATGAGATGGAGCTTGGACTCGATGAAATCGCGAATCAAGCCGACGTTGACGCTCTTGCCATCGACGAGCGAACCGCCGTCAAAAACCATGACGCTGGCAACGTGAAAGTGGGCGTTGCGGTCTTCCATCGCCAGATACGTGGAGTCGAGAAACGAGAGCCGCTCGTAGAAGATGTCAGTCATGGGTCTAACGGTAGCTGCGCCCGCCGTTGATCAACAAGAGGCGATTGGTAGCTGCGGAAACATTCCTCAAGCGCCCGGTATGGCGGGCCGATATCGGTATCTGAACGTACCGAAGGACCTTTAGATGAGGCTGCGAGCCATTGCTGGATTACTGACGCTCACCCTCGTCGCCGCGGCTTGCTCAGGCACAACGGGCGATGTGGAGCCGGCAGACGAACCCCAGGCTGCCGGGCTGCCGGCAACCGGGCTAGTCGATGACGAAACGACCGAGGACGCGGATGCGACCTCATCGACCATGATTCCGACGACGACGCTCGCTTCCTATCCCTCCGATGACCCCTATGTGCTCGCTATCGGCGGGGAAGCCGGCGCGGTGCCCCAGCCCTACTTGGATCGGTCCGTGCAGATCGATGTGATTCAGGAGCTCGTCACGGCCCAGGTGAGACACGACTGGGATGCGGTGTATGACATGGCAACCCCGGCCCATCAGGCTGCATGCCCCTATGAAAAGTTCGATTCTCTCACAGCCGGGATGGCCGAACGAGACGTCGAAGTGGCTTTCGGGGATATGAAAGTATCACGCGGATACGATGCGATATACGCCGATTTTGAGCTCTTTGCCACGACCGAGCAATTGCCGGTCGGATTCCGGATTGGCGCCGGACCGGAGCTCGTCACGAATCGGGTCGTTCCGACCGAAGACACCGACCGCCTTCTCGGCGAACTCACGGCGGCCGGCTATCCGCATGAACTGCTGGTCATCGAGCCGTATGGGATTCAGGGAGTCGTTGCACACGTTGGCGGCCAGATGCTTGCCATCGAAAACGGACAGCTCATGATGGCTGAGAATCCGTGCCTGGTGGCCGAGCTCGCGGCGAAGACCACCGGTGGTCTCTCGATGTGGATCTATCCGGCTGTCGATCCGGGAGCCGAGGAGACCGCGGCCGCTGACGAAGCTGCCGCAGACACCGAAACTACAACTCCTTAGGAATCGGTAGTCTCACCATTCGTGAGTACCACCGAGGAACCCAACAGAGTCCGCGAAGCCGTTGAGCAATTGCTCGCCGAGCATCCACCGCAAGCCACCGATGAACGGGAGTTCTGGGGTGCCCAGTTCGATGCAGGATTGGCCTGGGTCCAGTTTCCACAAGGCGACGGAGGGATGGGCGTCAGCCCCGCCCATCAGGCAATCGTGTCGAGCATGCTCGAGGAGGCGGGCGCTTCGCAGCGCAATCGCCTCGTCAACATCCTCGGGATCGGAATGGGCGCACCGGTTATCAACACGTTCGGCACCGACGAACAGAAGAAGATGCTGCGGCCGATGTTCGTGGTTGATGAGATCTGGTGCCAGATGTTCAGCGAACCTGGTGCTGGTTCCGATGTGGCCGCCTTGTCGACACGGGCCGTGCAGGACGGCGATGAATGGGTTGTGACCGGTCAGAAGGTGTGGACCACGCTCGGCCATCTCGCCAAATGGGGCATGCTCGTCGCCAGAACCGACCCTGATGTTCCAAAGCACAAAGGTCTGACGTATTTCGTGATCGACATGGAATCGCCCGGGGTCGAAATACGCCCGCTCCGCCAAATCACGGGTGAGGCCGAGTTCAATGAGGTCTACTTCACCGACGCCCGCGTTCCCGATTCGATGAGGGTGGGCGAGGTCGGTGACGGTTGGCGCGTTGCAATCGCAACCCTCATGAACGAGCGGGTAGCTATTGGTGGAAACGTCGCCCCTCGCGAATCAGGGTCCATCGGTGATGTCATGAAGTTGTGGAAGGAGCGTCGTCCGGACGACCGCGCAAAACAAGATGAACTGATGAAGCTATGGATCGAGGCGGAGGCGATGCGGCTCACCGCCATCCGTGCAGGCCAGGCACGCGAAGCCGGAACTCCTGGACCGGAGGGTTCGACCGGCAAACTCCATTGGGCCGAAGCCAATAAACGCATCTACGAGTTCGGAATGGAGCTCCTCGGCGCAGACGCGATGTTGTTCACCGACTACTCATACCGGGCTCCGAGTGCCGAACAGCGTCGCGAGGAAAAGGATCTACGCGAAAAGTTCTTACGCTCTCGTGCCAATTCGATAGAGGGCGGAACGACGCAGATCATGAAGAACATTCTTGGTGAGCGCGTGCTCGGTCTGCCGGGTGAGCCGCGGGTGGACAAGGATGTGCCCTGGAACGAGGTTCCGCGCAGCTAAAGCAGCTCAGGAAGGATTTCTCCGGCCTGTCCGACCAGCTCGATGCCCACTCCCAGGTCGAGCGGTTCCTGGTTGACGACAATGATGCGGGTTCCGGTCCGTTGGGCAGTCTCGATGAGGCCTGCTGCCGGATACACAATGGCACTCGTGCCGACCACGAGCATGACATCGGCGTCCGCAACGGCGATTTCGGCCTCGGTCCAGATGTCCATCGGCAGCATCTCGCCGAACCAAACCACGTCGGGTCGCATCGCACCTCCGCAATCGGGACAGGTATTCAAGCCTCTTCGGGTGGCCGGTTCGACGTGTCCACAATCGCGGTGACACCGGTCGCGGTCAAGGCTTCCATGAAGGTGTAGTACGCGCAACGCTCCGGCGGATTCGAGGAGCCCGTCAACATTCTGGGTGATGTGGGTCATGTTGTGCCGGGAGGCGAGTGCCCGGTGGGCACGATTGGGCCGAGCGTTACGACTGGCGTCGCGACGGGCGTTGTACCAGGCGACAACCGTTTCCGGGTCTGCAGCAAATCCCTCTGGGCTGGCCATCCGAACCGGATCGACTGTGGCCCAGACACCGTCGGGGTCTCGGAACGTGGCAATGCCAGACTCGGCAGACAACCCGGCCCCCGAGAACGAGACGGGCCGGGCGGCTCCGGTCAGCCACGCCCGGGCGGTGCGGATATCGGTCATCCCGGGGAGACTACGAGGCCGGGTTTGCGCGCATGGCTGCCCCTAACGTTGTTCCGTGCGCAAAGCTGCTCTCTTCAGGTCCGTTCGCCGGTTCCTCGATGAAGACACCGACCTCATCGACGCGGTTTACCTGTGGAGACGGCACCGGCTGGTAGTTCCCTTCGCGGTGGCCGTGTTCATAGGGATGCTGCTGATAGCCGGATGGGTGGGTTGGGACGATTGGGCGACCCGGATCGTGCTCGGCCTGGCCGCAACTGCGCTGGCTGTCACCGCCAGTACCGAGTACAGGATTCTGGCCGATACCTCACACGGAACATTCTTGCTCCAGGCGAGCCGGATTCGGCAGGTTGCTATCGCCATGGCCGAACAACTGCCGTCCGATGCGAGGATTGATCGCGTCGGGGGAACCATCGTTGCATCGGACTGGGAAGTCGATGGCTCGCTCTATACGGCACCCAAATCCTCCGAACAAGCCATGGCTCGCATCGCCGAACGATGAGAGGCTCATGTTGACGGACGGCTCTGGTCAGGGGACATCGAGGCGAGACGAGTCGGAGTCACACCTGAGGACTCTCTCGCTGTCCGACTCACGGTTCAGAAAGTCTGCGATCTCGGAACTCGCCGTTGCCCAGGTGGACGTGTCCGCGGCGCCGGAGGCGAACACGACGCCGATCAAATACCCGCCGATGTCGTATACGCCGGCTCCAGAATCGCCGGTCGCTGTCACTGCGTCGAGCTCGTAGCCCGACCTCGTGAACCGGTCGGACCCGAGCACCTCCTCGATCGACAGTGACACCACTGCGCGAACGCGATACGGCACGGTTCCCGACGCGGCGCCTCCCTCGATCGTTCCCGTCGCGTCCTTGACCGTAGAGGCCATTCTGACATCCGGCATGCCATCCGGGGACACGCGCAACAAGGCCAGGTCCTTCTTGAGGTCGATGGCGATGACGTCGGCATCGAGGAACGGGGCGTCTGCAATGGAGACCTCCACGCCGTCCGCCCTCCCTACCGCATGAGCGACGGTGAGTACCAAACCGCCACCAACGGCTACTCCGGATGCCGTGCGACCCGAGGCGAATCCGCAGCCGGTCGTCTCCAGTCGGGCCGCGCGTTCTGCACCCGGAACGACAGGATGTGAACCCTCGCGGGTATCGACCAGCTGCACGGCGCCACATGCCGTGACGAGTGACATGATGAATGCGAACGCCATCGACCGCAACCGGGCCGTCTGGCATCCATGACTACTCCGAATGACCATTTGTTGTAACGTGAGGACGTTAACCCGTCGAAGCGTCGGAGGAAGTCGAGTGAGCGAACTGGAGCCGGAGCCAGACGTCACGACTGCCGCCGAAGATCTGCTCGAAACCCTCACGAAGCTTCAGGAGGCCGAGCCGCTCGATGTGCCGGGCGGGCTCCAGGGGTTTCTCTATCATGCGCGGCGGGCGATCGAGGGACTCACGACCATAACCGGAAAGGCATCGTGGGTGCTGGCTTGGGTTGTCTTCATTTTGGGCTTCTTCAACGTCGTCACCCGCTATGTCGCCCGGTTCATCCAACGCGACATCATTATTGGAGAGGTGTTTGACCTGCAGTGGATGCTCTTTGGGGCGTTATTCCTTCTCGGCCTGAATTACGGCGTTCGGGAGGGCGTCAATCCCCGCATCGACTTTTGGTGGGCGAACTTCTCGACCAAACGAAAGGCCGTCATCGACCTGGTCGTGCACGTCTTTCTATTTCTCCCGTTCTTGATACTTGCGATGAAGACGCTGTGGAGCTGGTCGCTGTCTGCGATGGGCAGGTCGTTCGACGGTAGTTGGTCGACATGGCGGGTGTGGGAGATCTGGGAACAGTCGACAGACGCCGGAGGTCTTCCCCGGGGTCCGATCAAACTCCTCATCTTGATCGGGTTCATCCTCATGGCGAGCCAGATCGTCGCCGAAATCATCAAGCAGATCCTGGTTTTGATGGACCGAGAAGACCTGGCAGGGGTCGCAGCCTACGAGGCGCCACTGCGCGTGGAGTAGATAAATGGATCTCGGCGTTGCGCTCTCCCTGGCCATGTTCGTCATCTTCATTGCTTTGATCCTCATCGGTTACAACGTCGCGTTCTCTTTCGCCGCAACCGCATTGTTGTTTTCGTTCATCGGAGACCTCACCGGCATATTCGATCCGACCTCCCTGAACGTCCTGCCGGGGCGTTGGTTCGGAGCAGTATCCGATCCGACGTTGCTGGCCGTGCCGTTCTTCGTCCTGATGGGAGCGATTCTCGAGAGATCGGGTCTGGCCGAACGCTTGCTCACTGCCATCGGGATGGTGCTCGGACCACTGAAGGGTGGCGTTGCTGCCGCGGTGATTCTGGTTGGAACCCTTCTGGCGGCTGCCACGGGAGTCGTAGCGGCCACGGTGATTGTGATGGGCCTGCTGTCCTTACCCGCCATGGTGCGCCTTGGATACGACCACAAACTGGCGACCGGGGTGATTATCGCATCTGGCACACTTGCCCAGTTGCTGCCGCCGAGTCTCGTTCTGATCTTGCTGGCCTCACAGATGGGAGTGGGGATTCTCGGATTATTCGCAGGAGCCCTGCTACCCGGTTTGTTGCTCAGCGGCTTGTACATCGTCTACGCGGTCGGCGTTTCGTACGCGCGGCCAGGGGTCGGCCCCGCCATGCCCAAAGACCAACGACTGCTGACGGGGAAAGTGCTGGCGCTCGAGGTTCTCTTCTCTGTCGTGCCGATCATTCTGCTCATCGTTGGAGTGCTGTACTCGATATTCCAGGGAATCGCAACACCGTCAGAGTCGGGAGCTGTAGGTGTATTCGGAGCCCTGCTGCTGGCTGTGCTCGCGTATCAGTTCGACAAGGTTCTCGTCCGGGCCGGGGCCACCCATATCGTGCCGCGATGGCGACTCACGCCGAAGGCTCTCAAAGAGGCGGCCAGGTCGACGGCGAACGTGAGCATCCTGGTGATGACCCTGCTGTTCGCATCCTCGTTCTTTTCACTGATGTTCCTGCGTCTCGGCGGCTCGGACGCCACGGCTGATTTCCTCGCAGGGATAGGGGGAGGAAAGCTGGGTTTCGTCCTGGTCGCGATGATTGCGGTATTCCTGCTCGGCATCAACCTCGAGTTTCTCGAGATCACCTTCATCGTGGTACCGATCTTTCTGCCCGCCATGGATACCCTCGGATTCACCATCCAGGAGAAGATCTGGTTTACGGTTCTGATGGCCGTCAACCTGAACATGGCCTTCATCTCTCCGCCTGTGGGATTCTCCCTGTTCTACCTGCAATCGGTCGCGCCACCAGAAGTGAAGACCGCTGATATTCACAAAGGTGCCATTCCGTTCATGGTGTTGCAGGGGGTGGCGTTGCTGCTCCTCGGGTTCTTTCCGGGGATCGTGCAGACCTCGTTTGATCTCTTCGTCCCGGGTGGGTGAATTCCTTCCCCGGATCCGCTAGACATAGAACAACGATTCAGGAGGAATCCGAACATGCATGAGAATCCCACGGATACGATCACTCAAGAAACCCCCGGAGACCGGGCGGACGAGGGCCTGTCGCGTAGAAGCTTTATCAAGACGAGCGCAGGAGTAGCCGGTTTCGCGGCGGCGGGATCGTTCCTCGCAGCGTGCACGTCCGATCCGGAAGGAACGGGAGACACGGCACCCTCGGTCGAGACAACTCTCGCCGGTGACATCACCGAAACTACCGAGGTCATTCTTTCCCAGTCCGATCTCCCGACCGTCAACTGGGAGATGGCCACGAGTTGGCCTGGATCGCTGATCGGCACGATCGGAGCCGGCGCTCAGATCTTCGCTGACGAGTTGGCGAAGATGACGGGGGGCAAGTTCACGATCACCCCCCGGGTTGCCGGCGAGATCGTCGGTGGCCTCGAGGTGCTCCCAACAGTCCGTGACGGCGGTGTCCAGGCCGGACATACAGCTTCGTACTACTACGTCGGGCTCAGCCCGGTAACCCAGTTTGGAACTGCGGTGCCATTCGGTCTTACGTCCCGGCAGCAGAACGCCTGGTTGTACGAAGGTGGCGGTCTCGACATGTTGCGTGCTTTCTATGCAGAGGAGTTCGGTCTCATCCAATTCCCGGCCGGCAACACCGGAGTCCAGATGGGCGGTTGGTTCACCAAGGAAATCAACTCGGTTGCCGATCTTCAGGGTCTGAAAATGCGAATCCCGGGTTTGGCGGGACGCACGTTCAACAACCTGGGTGCCGAGCAGGTAACCGTCGCCGGTGGTGATATTGTCGCCTCGATCGAGACCGGGGCAATCGACGCCGCCGAGTGGGTCGGGCCTTATGACGACATCATCCTGGGTATGACGCAGTTGGGCAGCCAGTTGTTCTACTACCACCCTGGCTGGTGGGAACCGGGTTCCAGCCTCGAGGTTCAGCTCCCGTTGACGTTGTGGAATGAGCTTCCCGAGGAGTACAAAGCCGCCGTCGAGAACGCAGCGAAGGCGGCCAATATCGGCACGATGGCCAAGTACGACGTGCTCAACTCGGAGTCGTTGCCAGACATCAAGAACGTCGCGGAAATCCGCGAGTTCCCCGATGACGTCCTCTCGGCATTCAAGAATGACTTCGAGACCGTGCTCGATGACGTCGCCTCGACCGACGGCGCATTCGCCGAGGTACTGGCTCCCTGGCGGCAGTTCCGTGATGCGATCCAGGAGTGGCACTCCCTCGCCGAGTCGTCGATGTTGCGGGCTGCACTGCTGTAACCGAAATGCGGGAGCGGGTGGACACGATCCACCCGCCCGGCGCCATGCGATTTACGATGGACTATTGGCCGGGCATAGCCGATGGGTCGGTAACGGTCGCCTTTCGCCGGTGGAAGCGACCGACCGTGGTGGCGGGCAGACCCTACCGAACGGGTGGCGGACGCGTTGAGGTGGTTGACGTGTCGGTTGTCGATCCGAACGACATCAGTCTCGATGATGTGGATCGCACGGGACATCCCTCGGCCGATGACATCCGCAACCAGCTGCGTGGCGACTCCGATTGGCCCGTCTACCGGGTGGAGTTTCGAAGACTCACTGAACCTGACCCCCGCGAGGTTCTCGCCAACGCCGCCGATCTGACCGCAGACGACCGGGCCGATATCGATCGGCGGTTGGCCCGGCTCGACGCGGCCAGCACACACGGCTCATGGACCCGGGAAACCCTGGAACTCATCGCGGGCCATCCGCAGACGCGTGCTCCCGACCTGGCGATGATGGTCGGACGGGAGACGCAGCCTTTCAAATTGGACGTTCGCAAGCTCAAGAATCTGGGACTTACCTTCAGCTATAACCCGGGGTACCGGCTGTCACCCCGGGGGGCTGCATATCTCGGTGTCCCGTACGATCCGGGTCCCGAACGAGTCTGAGGCTCGTGCTTGGAGTCGTCAAACGCTGTCCGTCGCATCGTCGACCCGATCGTGGGCATAGAGAGCCCACGCCAACCCATCATGCTCGACAGCCAAGCCGAGTTCCCACCCGGCGATTTGGTCGGGGCTTCGCCACAACAACCAGCGGGCTCTCTCGCGGGCCATGGGTAGCTCCTCCGGATCGAGATCCAACAACGTCGCCGCGGCATACCAGGCGTGCGACCGCCCAACCGGATTACCCCGCCGCGTTCCATACGCGCCACCGCTGGCAGCGGCCCAGGCCATATGGGCCAGCGCGATTTCGAATGTGACAACTGCTCCGACTGCCTTCGAAGCACCGAGTGCGGTGACGGCGGCTTCCGCTGATCCTTCGATAGCCACGATTCCGGCAGCTCCGTTGGACTGATCGACCCAGGGTCGAACGAGCTCAAAAAGTGCGTCCTCTGATTCGATGTCTTCGAGCGATTTCGAGTATTGGCCGAGTTCCAGGGCATCACCGTTCACCGGCGGAGGCGTCGGGAAATCGGCACCGTCGGGTCGGTACTCGGCAGGGGGATACCTGGGCTCCCAGTCTTGCGGGGAAAGGGGCGTGACGAGCGGAGATCCATCAGCTTCGCCGGGGTCAACCGGATCACCCCGCAAGGCACGTTCGTGGGCAACCATCGTTCTCACCCGGCCGACTTCCAACCAAGGCTCGAGGTCGTCCCACGAGTGCGTGGACGCCATGACCTCCCACAGGGGTCCGAGCGTGCTGCGACCGGCTCCCTCTTCGACAACCGAGGCAGCAAGCGGAGCAGGGGCATCGAGCGCCATCCGGTACTCGACGTATTGGGTTACGCCGCCGAGCTGCTTTCCCCGCTCGATGGCGGCGCGGCATTGGATGCCGGTTTCGAGGACCTCGGCCCAGTCGCGGTCCTTGACGCGAAGATCGACATGACGGAGGAGACCGGCGATGTCACTGGCTTCGACCAGGTCGCTGAGGTCCATCAGCGGCGACGGCGGCGCTGAGCTCCCCAGACCGGCTTGTCGGATGTGACCACGGCGGGAGGGGGCTCCCAATTGGCAAGATCGAGAAGGCGTGGGTCAGACGAGAGCATCTTTTCCACGCCCACGTCGATCTCGGCGAGCCGCGCCAGGCGGCGGACTTCGATCTTTTCGTTCCACCGCAGGAGCGTCACTACCAGCCCCTCTTCGCCGGCGCGGGCCGTTCGACCCGATCTGTGAACAAACGTCTTGTAATCAGCAGGTGGGTCATAGTGAATGACCACACCTACGTTGTCTATGTGCAGGCCACGGGCGGCGACGTTGGTTGCCACCAGAACTCGTATCTTGCCCTCCCGGAATTGCAGCAGCGCCTTTTCACGAATCCGTTGAGGAAGGTCGCCGTGCACCACGCCGACCTTTACTCCTTGCTCCTTCAGTTCCGAGAACAGTCGATCAGCTCCCCGCTTGGTGCGGGTGAACATGATCGCCCTATCAAATGACCCCGCAATCGTCGCCGCCACGAGAGACTTGTCCCTGTCGTGGACCTCGATGAGGCGATGTTCCATGGTGTCGACCGTTTCGGTCTCGGCCTCAACCGAGTGATAGATCGGATCGTGCATGAACTGGTTTACGATCGAGCCGACCGCGCCATCGAGGGTGGCGGAGAACAACATCATCTGGTCGAAGTTCGGAATCTGGCGCAATACGTGGCGGACCTGGGGTAGGAAACCCATATCGGCCATCTGGTCTGCTTCGTCGAGTATGACGACCTTCACATCCGCGAGCGAAACAATGCCTCGTTCCTCGAGGTCGATGAGTCGGCCGGGAGTTGCGACGAGAAGATCGATACCCAGGTTCAGTGCCTCCTCTTGTTTCTTCATCGAGGCGCCTCCGTAGGCGTAGCCGAGCCACTTGCCGACGGACTGGGCGAGGGGAGCCAACTCCGTCGCAACCTGGATACAGAGCTCGCGGGTGGGGACCATGATCAGTCCGAGGGGGTGTCGTGGTTTCGCAGTTCCGATGCGCTGAAGCGCCGGGATCCCGAACGCCAGGGTCTTTCCTGACCCGGTCTGGGCTTTTCCCGCCACGTCGAGGCCCGAAATCGCATCGGGAATGGATTCGACCTGAATCGGAAAAGGAATCGTGATATCTTGCGCGGCCAGGGTTTTGACGATGGCTGGATCAACTCCGAGGTCTTCGAATGTGGTGATGGGTTTCTCCTGATCTTGCAGCAAATCGTCTTCTTGCCGGTGTCCGTCGCCGAGCCGAAGCCAACCCGAACGTGCAATGGTGCGGCCAAAGTGAGGTGGGTAGACGCGCCACATTGGCGGCTCTACATGGGGTTATGGTACTGGCCATGGGCGACGATCGATGTTCGCCGGCAACGAAAGGGTTCGCATGACCGTAGCAAAAGTGATTGAGATCTCAGCACGCTCCGATGTCTCGTTCGAAGATGCGATCGAAAGCGGGATCGAAAAGGCGTCCGACTCGTTGAACAACATGGAAGCGGCCTGGGTACAGGACCAACAGGTTCTGATCAAGGACGGCAAAATCGCCGGGTATCAGGTCTCGCTGCGCATCACGTTCATCGTGGGGTGACGGGTCTGGCCCCGGACTTCACCTCCGAAGTCGTCCGGGTTCTCAAAGCTCTCGAGCCAGGGGATGTTGCCACCTACGGTGAAATAGCCGAAGAAGCTGGTTTCCCGGGGGCAGCTCGGGCAGTAGGCAGGGTCTTGAAAGACGTTGACGGATTGCCGTGGTGGCGGGTCGTCACGGCGTCGGGTCGCCTGGTTCCGGGGTATGAATCTGTGCAGGAAAGACTTCTGCGGAAGGAAGGAATAGCGGTCTCCGGCAATCGGGTCGCCCGGCGTCGCTAATCCCCGCCCACGGTGTCGAGATCGACCATGAGGTCGTGGGCTACGGCCTCAATCGCGTCGTGCAACTGGTCGGCTGAGACCCCGGGTGGTAGGTGGAGAAGGGCTTCGGCCCGGAAGAGGTGCCCTCCCATCGGGGCGTCCGTGGTTTCAGTTTCGAGCTCCTCGATGCTGGCGCCGAGCGTGGCGATCACGTGCGACACCTCGTGGATGATGCCGGGATGGTCCTGACCAACGAGCCGGAGTTGTAGCCGGGTGCCGGGTTCATCGATCGGGCGGTCGGCGGCGCGTTCTGCGGTGATATGCAGCAACCCATCGGCTTCCAGTTGCTCGAGATCCGAAACCAACGAATCCGCTCGGTCTTCGTCGACGGCCACAAGGACGATGCCGGCGAATTTGCCGGCCAGTTCGGCCATGTGGCTGCGGTCCCAGTTGCCGCCGTGTTCGGCAATAACCCCCGATAGTACGTCGACCAACCCTGCCCGGTCGTCGCCGATCACCGTTATCACGAGTTTCGCCATCCCGAGAGAGTAGCCGGTCGGCGCAGTGCCTTTCATTTCTTTGAAAATGCGTAAAGGCCCGGCGGTCGGCTGTCGATCTGTCATGGGTGAAGATTCAACAATGCCAAATTCAGGCCTGTTGGGCCGCAAGAATGCGGGGCTATGCCCATTGCATCGAGCACCAGCTGACCGTTGATCCGTATGCCCTACTCGACGACGATATCAACGAGAGGTATCCACTGGAACCGACCTGGGTGTGTATTCACGGCGCCGAGATCGGCAGCTGTTTTCTCAACTGGGTCGCCGAGTTTCCTGGGCTGGGCAGTTCGCCTTACGAGTTCCGGGATCAGATGCATTCGGTATCGCTCAACTAGCAGCCCGATCTCAACTCGTCGCAACCGGCCGGCCTCCTCACCGGCCCTCCCCTGACCGATCAGCCGACGAGGTACTTCGGCTCGATCGCAAATAGCGCCTCATCATCAGCCACCACGGCGTCCACCAGTCCGACGGCCTGGGGCAGCAATTGGTCGAGATAGAACGTGGCAGTTGCGATCTTCGCTTCCAGAAAATCCAGATCCTCGGCTCCGGAATCGCGCATCACTTCGGCCGCCACCAATGAACGGCCCATGAAATGTCCGCCCAGGACCGTTCCGAGCAATCGCAGGTACGGGGTCGCTCCGGCCAGGGCTCGATTCGGATCCGACGGTAGTGAAGCCAGGAGATGGGCGGTCGTCTCGTCGACAGCGTCAATGGCTGACTGAAGCTTGCCCGCCAGGACAGGGTGGCCGGCGAGGTCTTCGACGGTACCACGCATGTCTTCGATGAGGGCCGAGATCACGTCACCGTTCGCCAGCGGAAGCTTTCGCATGACCAGATCGATCGCTTGAATACCATTCGTGCCCTCATAAATGGGTGCG
>JAHEJY010000174.1 GCA_024638625.1 Actinomycetes bacterium | reverse complement strand
TCGGGCAGTCGAGAAACGTCATACATCAGGTCATAGACCCGGGGCCGCCAGCCCTGGCGAAAATAGCCCGGAATGGTCCCGTCGCCTTCGTACACGGCAACCGCAGCGATGGAGTCTCTGACGATCCTGGGACCGCCACTCGTCAAGACCCGAGAATCGAAAGGCTTGATCAACTTGGCATCCACCTCACGCACGCTGCGCAGTGGTCCCAGGACGGCCGGATACGAGGTTTGATAGAAGGCCAGCCAGCGACCGACGCCACCCTCGACGATGACCTCCATGACCATGTCGGCCTGATTGATGCCTTCCTGCGGTCTGCCCTTGCGGGCATTGGACAACTTTGCAATGAGGACCTGATTGGCGAGGTTGACCGTCGTCAATCCGGTGATCGGAGATCGCTTGCCGGAACACGACACGCTGGGATCGCCGGGCCTGGGCTTGATGTGTCCGGCGACGGGGGCCCAATCCCACGTTCCCCAGGAGAGTTGGCGGGTCTGGTCGGCAGGTGCGGTTGTCAGTTCATTATTCAGATACAGAGTCGCTGATCTCGACCGGAACACGCCCGCAGACACGGCGCGATCGCCGTCCCAGTCGCCCGCGACGAAACGGTCGTTGGGATTGCCAAAAAAGAAGTCTCCATCGGTTGTTGCCACGCCTCCGGGACGGATCTGATTGGTGTAGTAGACAAATCCGGTCGACGGACGGTAGAGGATTATCCCGTCCGTTCCGTCGCCGTCGGGGTCGCCTCCATATGGAACATCTTCGACTTCACCGAACCAAAACTCCTGCGATGCTGAAACCGTTGCGTTGATATTCGAGAGAAAAACCCTCCCGCCGCGACTGAGGCCGAGCGTATCGTCCCCGTCGCCGTCCCAGTCGCCGACGAAGATCCTGTCGCCCTCGATACCGTAAAAGAACGTCAGATCCGGATCCGCCACGCCCACGCCACCGTTAGGAGGCAAAACGTTGCTCAGATATACGAATCCGGTTGATGGCCGGTACATACCGGGGGTGTCAAAGCCGTCGCCATCCCAGTCACCCATCAAGGGCACGTCGCCGGGATTGCCATACGTGAAGGAGTACTCGCCCAGTCCCAACGCATGCCAACAGCCGTTGGGTTCGACCATCAAGACCTGATCCGCCCTCGCTTCGGCGGTCGTCTCGACCCCGGCTTCTTGTGCCCATGCGGACGAGCCCCCAGGAAAGACAGCGAAAACGAGTAAGGCCGCCAGACCGGCGAACAGGTACGTGCGAGGTTTTGGCATGATCATTTCCGTTGTGTTGGTGGTAGTCCCTGCTGTACGAATGCAACGAGTGCGAATGCAACGAGTGCGACTGTAAACGATACGTCCCGAAGTGCCCGGGACGGTCTATCAAACCAGGTCATCAAACGGGTCATCAAACCGGTTCATCAAACCGGTTCATCAACCCGCCTTGAGTCTGGCCCTCAGCCGCCCGGAAGGCAAGCCTCTATGGCATCGAGGAAGAGCTTGCCATACGTTTCCAGTTTCTTGGGACCGACTCCATTGATGGCCAGGAACTCCTCGTCGTTGGACGGCTGCGCACGTGCCATGTCCAACAGCGTGGCGTCGCTGAAAATGACAAAGGCCGGCACTCCGCGCTCGCGGGCAAGGTCGCTACGCAATTGTCGCAATGCCGTGAACAAGGGGGAGCCGCGAATCTCCTCAGTGGCGAGACCGTCGTGCTTAGACCGGGGAATCCCGGAGCGGACCTTCGAAGAATCTCCAACAGAGGAACGCTTCGCAGGCGACTCGGCGCTGACATCTGCCAGGAGGTCATCGCCCGTGCAGTAATCGCACGATGTCGAGCACTCGGCCATTTCTTCGCCGAAATACCGAACCACAGCACGATGCCGGCACCGTTCTTGTTCGGCCCAGTTGTACATCGCACGCGCCTGGCGGGAATGGAAGGAGGCGGTTGGACCTTGTGCCATTCGTTCCAGGCTCATGACGTCTGCCCACGAATAGAACAGGAAACAGTCCGAAACAAGGCCGTCCCGACCAGCCCTGCCAATCTCCTGGTAATAGCCCTCGATGGATTTTGGCATATCGCGATGGATCACGAAACGGACGTCGGATTTGTCGATACCCATACCGAACGCGACGGTGGCACAGATCACATCGACCTCATCAGCGATGAACGCGTCCTGCACCATCGTGCGCTCCTCGGCTGTCATGCCGGCGTGATAGGGCAGAGCGGCCACCCCCTTTTTGACGAGGTATTCGGTGGTGCTCTCGGCGGCCTTTCGTGAGAGCGTATAGACGATGCCGCTCTGGCCTGGCCGCGAGCGGCAAATCTGGGCAATGGACTCTCGAACTTTGATCTTGCGGCCGTGGTGATCACCCTTCTTATACACGGCAATTCTCAGATTGGGCCGAAAAAACGATCCGCGGAATCGAAGGGGTTCAGCGAGGTCTAGTTGGCGGACAATGTCTTCGGTCACTTCTGTGGTGGCGGTGGCGGTGAGTGCAAGTACCGGCACCCCGTACCGGGCTTTCAGTCCGGTGAGGTTTCGGTAAGACGGCCGAAAGTCATGACCCCATTGGCTGATGCAATGGGCTTCGTCGACAGCAATCAAACTCAATTTGAGTCCTGCCAAAGCTTCCCCGACCGACGCATCCAGGCCCTCCGGGGCCGCATACACGAGTTGGTATGCACCGCTGCGCATCCGCGCCACGCGTTCTGATCGTTCCGCAACCGAGAGGCTCGAGTTCAAATAGGTCGCCGGGATACCGACCTCAGCCAACCCGTCCACCTGGTCCTTCATCAGAGCGATGAGCGGTGAAACCACGAGCGTCAAACCGCCCAGCACCCGGGCGGCCAACTGATAGGTCAGCGATTTACCCGCTCCGGTCGGCATGATCCCGATGCAATCCCGACCGGCAACGACAGCTTCGATGATTTCTCTCTGACCCGGCCGAAAGGAAGAGAAGCCGAACGTTGCGGCGAGCTCGCCATCAATCGCGGCGTTACGTGATTCGTGAAAAGTAGCCGCCAGCCGCTGGAGGTGGTCGAGTGCTGCCGGCGAAAAGCCGCTGGCGTCCCTGCGCCACCTGGATCGAAGCGCGTCGAGCTCGCCGGCCGCGCCGTGCTGATCGCCCGCAACCAGCCGATCGGCGAGGCGGGCTATCGCATCTTCGACCACATCGGTCTTGTTGCTGTTTCGAGACGGCACCGGTCCGTCCGTAGTGTTCGTCACAAGCAGAACGTAGTTGGACGCTCTGACGTGCCCAAGGTCGTCAAGGAAGGCGGGATCCCCACATCAGGGAAAAGAGTCCACCCAACGCCAACAGCAGCAGCCCGGCCGCCGCGAACACATCGGTGATTTCGTCGAGTTCGGTTTCGACTCCCACCGAGGTGCTGAGCGTATCGAAGATCGTGGCGAGTTCGTCGGCCGATCCCGCCTCGAAGAATTGCCCGCCGCCTATCTCGGCCAAATTTCTCAGGGCCGATTCGTTGAGCGGGACCGGTACGAACTGACCTTGAAAAAAGATCGAGCCCTGGTCGGTGCCAAAGGCGACGGTGGAGATCGTGATCCCGGCGTCAGCAGCCAATTGAGCAGGTTCGGCGTCGGGGCGTCCGACCGTTGTCTCGCCATCGGACAGAATCACGATGGATGCCGGAATGTCGGGTCCGAAGAAAGCCTGTTCTCCGGCAATCATGTCCAGTGACGCATACAGCGCCTCCCCAATGGCTGTCCCGGGCCGCAACTGAGCCCTGGAGATGGCGGCGGAAACGCGATCATGCTCGGTTGTCGGAGGCACCGCCACAATCGCCGTTTCGGCAAATGTGACCAGACCTAGGCGCACGTCGGTGGGAACGTCAGCCACGAATTCGATGGCGGCCGCCTGGGCCACTTCCAACCGGTTCGGCAGAATATCTTCGGCCTCCATCGAAATGGAGGTGTCCAACGCCAGGATCACCGTGGAAACCTGGCGTTCGATTTCGACTTCGGTGGCCGGAACAGCCACGGCCCCCACCACGATCATCAACCCCCCTACAAAGGCAATTGCCGGAACGTACCTGCGCCAGCCGGGTTGGTTCGGGGCAACTGCTCCCAGCAGCTGAAGGTTGGTGAATCGGAGTGCGTATTGGGAACGCCGGAGTGCCTGGAACACATACCCGCCGGCCAGGGTAACGGGGACAACCAACAGCCACAATCGCTGCGGTTCCATGAACTCGACTCCAAACAGGTTCATTGATTGAACACCCGCCGGGCGTTGCGCAGCCGACGTCGCGCCAACACGTGTTTGACGATGTCGGATATCCAATCTTTGTCCGTGTGGAGCTGGAGGTGATCGGCGCCCGCTCCCCGAATCTCGGTTGCGATCCTGCTGCGCTGGCGGGCAGCCGCCTGGCGATATCGTTCTCGGGTTTCCGGGCGACCCGTGTCCACCATCCTTCTGGCGCCGGTCTCGGGGTCCTCGACCGTGATGAGCCCCACGTCGGGAAGGTCCATTTCGCGAGGGTCGACCACCT
>JAHEJY010000173.1 GCA_024638625.1 Actinomycetes bacterium | reverse complement strand
AGGACGTGTTCGACCTCGGACGTGCCGATCCCGAATGCGAGCGCGCCGAAGGCGCCGTGGGTTGCGGTGTGACTGTCACCGCACACAATGGTCATTCCCGGTTGCGTGATGCCTTGTTCCGGTCCGATGATGTGAACAATGCCTTGTCGCGGGTCGTCGAGTCCGTACAGCGTCACGCCGAACTCCTCGCAATTGGCTATGAGAGTTTCGATCTGTTGGCGAGAGAGTGGATCGGCGATACCGAGCTCCCGATTGGCCGTAGGTACGCCATGGTCGATCGTCGCCAAGGTGAGGTCAGGCCGTCGTACGGTTCTGCCCTCCGAACGCAGGCCCTCGAACGCCTGCGGAGACGTCACCTCATGAATCAAATGCATATCGACGAAGAGAAGGGCAGGTTGTCCGGGTGGTTGGTGGACCACGTGGTCGTCCCAGACCTTTTCGAAGAGCGTGCGGGGTTTCATTGCGGATACACCGTAGCCGCCGTGCGGTGGATCCGGTAGGCGTGGCCTGGCGCCGCCCGGCGGTACCATCGCTGTCGATGACTCTCCTACTCCTCGCTCTCTCGATCTCGCTCGGCACCGCATTTCCGGAAGCCTCGGCCGAGGCCACTCCTGACGGATCTGGCCTATCCGTGGAGCTGACCGTCGCCGTCGATTCGGCATTGTCGCCGACCACCGTCGTGGCTCATATCGGCACCTCAACCAACCAATCCACATTCCAGCTCGGCCCCGAGGGTGACAATGTGTATTCAGGGATTCTCGCCAGTCCCGCCCGCAATCAATTCGTGATCGTCGAGGCGATCTTCCCTGATGGGTCCGCGGAGTTCTCGCAGACGGTAACCCTGGCCGAACTCGGTGTTGAACGATCGCTCCTGGGCATGACCGCGACCCCACCGGGGGACGGATCGGGACCTAGCCGGCCCGACCGACCGGGACTCCTGTTGCCGGTTCTCCTCGTGGCCGTTGCGCTTGCAGCCGGGTTCATGACCGTGCGTGTGTTCCGGCGGGGAGTACAGTGACGTAGGTGGATAGCCAAGGATGGGATGATCGATACGGCGACCCTGCGTTCGTCTGGTCGGTCGGCCCCAACGCGACCGTCGAAAAATACCTCACGGGTGTAGTACCTGGCACCGCCCTGGATGTGGGAGCCGGCGAATGTCGTAATGCCATATGGCTGGCCACCCAGGGTTGGACGGTCACGGCCGTTGATTTCTCGAGGGCCGGCCTCGACAAAGGTCGCAAACTGGCCGCTGATCGCGGCGTCGAGGTGACCTTCGTTGCCGAGGACGTGCGGACCTATGAGATGAGGGAACAGGTCTGGGACCTGGTCCTCATCTCCTATCTTCAGATCCCGAATCCGGATCGGCTTGATGTGCTGACGAGAGCGGCCCGTGCCGTCAGGCCAGATGGATTATTCATGGTCGTTGCTCACGATCGCACCAACGTCACACAGGGGTGGGGCGGGCCCCCTGACGAGTCGGTCTGCTATTCGGTCGCGGAAACGACCTCGGTGCTCGACGGCTTCGACGTGCAGATTGCTGGAGTGATCGAGCGGGAGGTGGCCACCGATTCGGGACCCCGCCTGGCGCTGGACACGCTGGTCGTTGCACACCGCGCCCCTTCTGTATCCACCTGAGTATCTAGCCGAGGCGCCTGCGACTCCGCAGGAGTATGGCGAGTGCGATGACGGCGGCGGAACCAAGGACTGCAGCCGTTGAAACGAGTGGCGAGGGTCGGTTCACGTCGCCGCGCCGGGTACGCATGTTGACCGGTAGCTTGAACTCTTTGATTGGCCATCCTTCGGTCTCGGCCTTGGCCCTGAGGTCCCGGTCGGGATTCACCGCCACCGGATTGCCGACCGCCTCCATCATGGGAACATCGGTGAACGAGTCCGAATAGGCGAAGCTCCGCGCCAGATCGAGGTCTCCTTCGACTGCCAGCTTGTGAATGGCGTCAGCTTTCGTGGGGCCATAGGCGTAGAAGTCGATGCCACCGCTATACAGACCGTCGCGATCGATTTCGAGTTGGGTTGCTATGACGTCGGTCACTCCGAGATAGCGGCCGAGCGGTCGAACGACTTCTATCGGGCTACTCGAGACGATCACGACCTTGTCACCCTCTCGATGGTGTTCGTCGATGAGAAACAGCGCCTCGGCGTAGACCAGAGGTTCTACGACTTCGTCAAGCGTCTCGCTGACGATCCGTTCGACGGTATCGCGGTCCCAGCCCTTCACCAGCGTCGTGAGAGATTCCCGGATCCTCTCCATCTGATCATGGCTTGCCCCGAACAAGACATAGAACGTCTGGGCAACCCCGAGCTTCAGCAGTGTCGAGAGATTGAGAAACCCGGCCTGATAGAGCTGTCGGCGATACGCCAGGGTCGAGGACTTTGCGATGATTGTCTTGTCGAGATCGAAGAAAGCGGCCGCTTGCATCCCCCCAAGGTAGCGGTTCGCCGACAATTCAGGTGTTCCAAAGTTTCGCACCAAGCATCTTGATCTTTCCACTTCGAGCTGGCACCTTGGCCGGCAACCGGAGGTGCAGATGCAACTATTGGCCACCTGGGCTCCGGAGGACGGAATACTGGGCGCGTTGGCGCCGCTCGGACTCGCCAACGCTCGCGCAACGTGTCTCGTCGTCGATCTCGATCCGGGTGGACCCTCGTATCCGGGCAGTTCGACACTTGCCGATATCGTCGAACGTGGACCGTCTCGAGCGGAACTGGAACCGTCCCGGCCGGGTATTTGTGTACTGAGAAATGGCGGCGTCGAGGCCGCCGGGTGTTTGGAAATCATCCAGGCCATGGCCGCGTCCTGGCCATCGGTGGTAGTGCGGCTACCGGCCGCTGGATTGGAGATTCCATGGCCGACGGTTCGGGTGCGGCCGCTGATGCCTGGCAATCTGTTCGGACCTCTCGAGGAGCGGGCGGTATATCAGCGCAGCTCCTGGCCTGTCCCCGTGCCCTCCACGAGCCTTTCATTGCCGGTGCCTCGATCGGCGGAGATCGCGGCCCTGCTCGCCGGAGTGCGGCTGTCGCGGTCCCCATGGATCAAGGCGTGGGCTCCCGTCTGGAACCGCACGTGGGGGTAGTCGAACGGCTCAGTCTCGAGCTTCTCAAGCGCGACGTGGCGCTCGATCGCCAATCGCTACTGGCCGAGCTGGTGTCGCTGGTGCCAGACCAGGCCCCCCTTGTCACCCCAACCGAAATGGAATCAGTCGTTGAAGGCCTGGTCGGACTCGGTCCGGTCGAGCGATTCCGCGCTGATCCTGAAGTGACCGACATCCTGGTCAATCGGTTCGACGAGGTGTGGATCGAACGCGGCGGGCAACTCGAACGCTCGCCAGTCAGCTACTCGAGTGACGACGCCGTCATGTCAGCCATCGAGCGCGTGATCGCGCCATCCGGCCTGCGCCTGGATCGAGCCTCACCGGCCGTGGACGTCAGGTTGGCCGACGGATCGCGTCTGCACGCGACCTTGCCGCCGATTGCGGTTGATGGACCAGCCTTTGCTCTGCGTCGATTCGTTCCTCGCGCCCGTACCCTGCTCGACCTGCAAGACACCGGGGCCGTGGACCGTGAAGGGGTCGACTATCTGGCACTTGCGGTTCGCCAGCGACGAAACATCGTGGTCACCGGCGGGACCGGCTCTGGCAAGACGACGCTGCTCAACGTCCTATCGGCCGAGATTCCCCAGTCGCAGCGGACGATCACCGTCGAAGACTCGGCCGAGCTTTCGTTGCACGGCCACACGTTGCGCCTGGAAGCCAGACCTGCGAACGCCGAAGGAGCCGGCGAGGTGACCGTCCAGCAGCTGGTGCGCAACGCGCTTCGACTACGGCCGGATCGCATCATCGTCGGAGAGGTGCGGGGTCCGGAAGCTCTCGACATGATCTCCGCGATGAACACCGGTCACGACGGGTCGATGAGCACCGTCCATGCCAATGGCCCGGACGAGGCCATGTGGCGAATCGAGACGCTCGCACTGTCTGGGGAGCGGCGCGTTTCCGAACACGCTGTGCAGCGCCAGCTCCGGTCTGCCGTTCACGTATTGGTGCACACCGAGCGGACTTCCGACGGAAGAAGGGTGGGCTCGATCCACGAAGTAGGCCGTGATCAACTGCGAGAGGTGTGGCGATGTTGACCGTCGTTGGCGTGCTGGTGTGGCTGCGGGTGCCCTGGCTGCTGGTCGCCGCCGCGATCGGCGTGAGCCTGCACCCGCTGGCCGCTCTGGCCGTCATCGTCGTCTACGCAGGTTGGCAGAGGACCCTTCGCGATTCGAAACCCACACCGGCCGTAGAGGCTTTGTTCTACCAGCGGCTCCTGAGCGAGCTCGAATCGGGATTGGGAGTCAGGGCCGCCCTGGCGGCGACAATCGAGATGGAGCAAGGGATCGATCTGACGGCCGTCCGTCGTCATTTGGCGGCGGGATCAGATATGGACACGGTCACCGCGTCCTTGAAACAAGCGCTCCCACACACCGGCGAGCTCGCCCAGGCTGCCCTGGTGTTGGGATCCGAGACCGGGGGCGAGATCCGTTCGGTGGTCG
>JAHEJY010000172.1 GCA_024638625.1 Actinomycetes bacterium | reverse complement strand
TATCGTCCGGATTGTTCTCTTCGGTTGAGTAGCCACGTTATCGCTCCGCTCCAGGGGCGCCGGCCCCCACCAATCCTTCCTCCCACTTCTCAACGGCCTGCTGCTCCTGCTCGGTGAATCTCCGCAGTCGTCCCATGAGATCGGCGAAGTCCACCTGGTGGCCATCGAACTCTGGACCGTCGACACAGGTGAACTTCATTTCTCCGTCCACCACCACCCGGCATCCACCGCACATCCCGGTTCCGTCGACCATGATCGGATTCAGGCTGACCGTGGTCTTGATCCCATGGGGACGGGTCGTCTCGGCGCAGGCTCGCATCATGATGGGCGGCCCGATGGCCACTACCTCTTCGATGTCGTCGTGGTTTTCGAGTGAGAGCTCAATGCCCTGGGTGACCAGCCCGTGGATCCCCGCCGAGCCGTCGTCGGTGCAGATGATCAGTTCGTCGCAATAGCGCTCGAACCTGTCCTGCCAAAAAATCAGTTGCTTGTTTCGGAACCCCACGATGCCGATCACATACGCCCCCGCTTCCTTGGCAGCTCGCACCTGCGTATAGATCGACGCAACACCCAATCCGCCGCCTACGAACACCATCTTGGCGGAACGCCCGATATCGCTGGGCAGACCCATCGGCCCAACCAGGCAGTAGAGGCCGGCGCCGACCACGCATCGTTGCTGCATCTCTCTGGTCGTCTTGCCTACGGCCTGTATCACCATCGTGATCGTCCCGGCCTCACGGTCGAAATCGGCAATCGTGAGCGGGATGCGCTCACCGTTCTCTTGCGAGATCACCAATACGAACTGACCGGGCTTGGCAGCCCTGGCCAGCATCGGGTGGTGGACCTCGAGCAGGTAGGTGACGTCGGAGAAATCCTGGCGGGCCACGATGGGATAACCACCGTTCCCGGACGGATCAGCACCTGGAGTGGCCTCTGCGGTGACATCGTGATCCCGGCGCGCCTGGGCGATCTTCTCACGGAAGTCTGCCACCACCTCGTTGCGGGCCCGGCGGGCGGTCTCGAGGTCTTTCGTTCGCAGTGAACGCCGCAGGTCGTACCCCAGGGCGGGCCTCAACCTGGGGGGAACTGAGATCTTCACCCACCAGGTCTCGCCTCGCTTGTAGAGGTACTTGGTGTCACTCATCGTGTCACTCATCGGCCCTCCTCCCACTGTCCCTGGCTTCTGTACCTTGGACTCTCGGGGGTGCTCGGACACTTGTGTACCTGCCGCTCTCTCACCCTGTACCTCTGCCTCGAGATCCGGTAGGGGATTTGTACCTTTTATGAACCTGTGGTGAACCGATCAGGATCCGGACCCCGAACCGGAGCCCTTCTCGCCGAAGATGATCGAAACCAGCCAACTCAACCGTGACCTGATCAGCCGTTCGCCCCGGGATGAGTCGTAGGTGCCAGGCGTATGCTGGGTCGTGGTGATCGCTCCAGGCCCCACCTTGCTTGCTTCCATTGCCGGGATCCCTCGATTCCGTCGATCGGAGTCGGCTGGTTTCTACTCGGGCGACCGGGCCGTGGTGCTGGTGTGCGGCCGCCGAGACTCCGGGCCGATAGAGGATTCCGGTTGCGATGTTGATCCGGAGGTTGATCCGGAGGTTGATCCAGAGGTTGATCCGGACTCAGCCGGATGAGCGCTGACTGGGAGGATCAACGGGTCATCGCCGGGTTGTCGCGGCAGCTGTTGTTTCGCCGGCGGATGCTCGAGCGCGGAGCTACCTCCATTGGCTGGAAAGTGGGCTTCGGTGGTAACCCGGCCATGGAACTGATACAGACAACCGCCCCACTGCTGGGATTCCTCACCGACGACACCGTTCTCGAATCTGGATCCAAGGTCGACGCGGGTGGATGGGTTCGGGGTGTTATCGAGTTCGAGGTGGCCGTCTATCTAGGCCAGGATCTGGGCCCGGCCGCGTCGGACGACGAGGCGGCAGCGGCCATCTCCGCAGTGGGTCCGGCGATCGAGCTGGCCGATATCGACCTGCCACTCGAGAGCCGGAACGTCGAGGACATCCTGGCCGGCAACATATTTCACCAGGGTGTCGTGTTCGGTGAGCCCGACCACAAGCGCGCCGGATTGGATGTCGAGGGCCTGATCGCCAAGGTTTCCATCGACGGCGAACAACGACATTCCGTCTCCGACCTTCAGGCGGGCACCGGGGCCTACTCGCGGGTCATAGCCACGGTGGCAGACACACTGGCCGCCATTGATGAGAGGTTGCGAGCGGGGGATGTGATTATCACCGGCTCCGTGATCCCGCCCGTTGCCTTGGCCCGCAGCACCGAATACGTCTTCACCCTCGATCCGCTTGGCTCCTTGTCGATCGAGACGCTCTGAACGTTGCGAATGTGAGATCGCAGTGGTTCGGTATGGAATCCGACCAATGGCACGGTTCGCTAAACCGCTGCCGGCTCCGGATGCCATATTCAAGCCTTGCAACCGGTGGGCGTCTGCTTGATTACAGCCAGGGCGGCAAAAGTAGGATGCCAGGACGGTGACTGCTCCGGGCCCCACCTTGCTTTCTTCCATTGCCGGGATTCCGCGATTCCGTCGATCGGAGTTGGCTGGATTCCGCCAGGGCTGGAAGCGGTACGGCGACCTGTATCACATCACGCTCGGCCGCCGGGACCTGTGGGTGTGTTCCCATCCCGATTTGATGCAGGACGTTCTCGTAACGAATCGAAAGTGGTGGAGACGAATCGAGCGGATGCCCGACGGCACCCCTTTTGGGTTGAGCCTGGTGCTGGGCGACAGTGTGCTGACCACCGATGGCGCCGAATGGCAGTGGCGGCGCAGGTTGATAAACCCGGTGTTCCATCGGCAACGCGTCGATGCGATGGCGACCACGATGGTGGAGTCTGGGCGACACATGCTGGATCGCCTCGAATTCGCCGCCGACCAAGACAAGCCGGTCGACCTTCTCCTCGAGATGAAGCGAGTCACCCAGGACATCATCAGCCAAACGATGTTCTCATCAGATGCGGCCGACGATGCCGATCGTATAGGAGCCGCCGTCGACGACGCCATTCAATACACCGCCCGGCGGTCCCGTGCCTACGTGAATATCCCGCTTTCGTGGCCGACCCCGGCGGCCCGTCGATTCGCCCGGGCGAACGAAGTGATCGACGAGCTGATCTATCGAGATATCGCCGAACGGAGAGCCGGCAGCGGCCCGGATTCGGACGACCTGCTCGGTCTCTTGCTCGACACGGTCGACGAAGAAAGCGGGCGGCACTTGACGGACGAACAGGTCCGCAACGAGGTGGCAACCGTATACGGAGCTGGACACGAGACCACTGCGAACGCTCTCACCTGGGCATGGCACGAGCTCATGCAGCATCCCTCGGTGCTCGGGCGACTGCAGGCCGAAGTTGCCGAGTCTGGATTGGGCGATGGTGTGATCGACGTTGAGGCGCTGACGTTTACTCGAGCGGTTTTCGAGGAGACGCTCCGATTCCGTCCACCAGTGCCCCTCAATGCGCGCTTCACCCCCGTACCCACCCGGTTGGGCGATCAAGAAGTGGCGCCGGGAGCGGTCGCCATCCTTGTCGTGAACAACGTGCACCGTCACCCCGACTTCTGGGAACGGCCCGATGAGTTCGATCCCGATCGGTTTGTTGGCTCGTCCGATCGTCACCGGCTCGCCTGGCTGCCGTTCGGAGCCGGGCCCCACCTATGTGTGGGCAACCACTTCGCCACCATCGAGGGAACCTTGCTGTTGGCGCTCATGGCGAACCGGTTCACGTTCGAGCCGGCCGTCAGGCTCCCGCGTTCGGCGGCGGTGGCGGTCACGATGAAACCCCGAGGCGGATTGCCCGTACGGGTGAAGCGGCGCTAGCCGCCACGACCGGCGAATCGATACCCCGATGGCGCGACGTGATTACCGCTTCTCGTTCGCTGGAGTCACGGGCCCGGTCTCGACCTCCGGCGCAGCAGCCCAGCTGCCATGACCGCACCTATCGGAAACCAGATCCACGTGAGGTCGTCCGGACCGTTCGGGCCTTTTCGTTGTCGGAGAGGGCGGATCTCCAGCAGACGGTACGTGGCGGTCGCCTCGGAGAGGTCCGCGTCGCTGATGCGGTGCGGGTGAAGGCCGAACAGCGGTGCGGCGAATCCGGAGTCGATGAGCACCTTTCGCATGAGTTCGATCCGGTGTGGGTGGTCGGAGACATCCGTGACGGCGGCCTCCCATCGGCCGTCGGGAAGCCACACTGCGGTGTTCGGGGTGGTGAGAAGGTTGCGGTACCAGTCGGTGCGTTCCCCAAACGCTGCGACACAGTAGAGGTCGTCGTCGACGATCGTGAAGTTGACCGGGGTTCGGTACTGGGTCCCGCTGCGCCGACCGGTGTGCTCAATGACCATCAGCCTCCCGAAGCCGTGTGGCCACACGTCTGCGAAGCCGCCCAGGCCGAGTCGCCACAACAGCAGCATTCCCGGGTTCATCAGATGGAAGGCGCGTCGGAGGAACTGGAGTGCTTTGGGTTCGATCAGCCGCCGGTATCGGGCAGCCGGCCCCGGCCGGTCTGCGAAGGGTGAGCGGGCCATATC
>JAHEJY010000171.1 GCA_024638625.1 Actinomycetes bacterium | reverse complement strand
GCTACATGATTCGAGTTCTGAGCCGAGAACGTTGATTGCGACCACACCCTAAGTATGGTCGGTGATCAACGCCGCGCAGGCCTGGGCGCCGAGTCGAGCACCGCCGCAGATTCGATCTGGGCCCGCAAATCGGCGACGAACCGGGCAACCGGAGCACCGTCCACGACGTTGTGATCAACCGTGACCGTCACGTCCAGCATTTCGCGGATCGTAACTTCATCGCCTGCTACCACAGGTCGCATGCTCGCCCCGCCGATAAGGACGGTGAGACTCATGATCGTCGGTGGACCGATACCGAAACCGCTCCCTCCGGCGAACATCCCGACAGACGTGACCGACACGGTTCCCGTCATTTTTCGTAAGCTCGTTGACCTGGCTGCAGCCCAATAGAAGCCACGAATCGCACCGGGAAGCCGGGCCGCGAGCCTGGAAATGGTGTTCAACAGTCGACCGCTCGGACTGGCCTTCGGATTCGACTTGACAGCGCGAATCTCGCTCGAGATGTCTTCGATCGTCCTCTCGTCGGCGTCATGAACGACGTGCGCCAAAGGAAAGCGGCCATCGTGTCCGTCGACTTCGACGATGACCGCAACATCAACTCGATCGGGAACGATCAGGTTCCGCCGAAAACCCCGGTAGGCGTGGACTTCCGGGTGGCGCGCGGCCGCCCTTGCCACCGCCCCCACCAGAAAACCGGTCAGAGATCCGCCGTCAACGAGTCGGGCCCTGGCGGTACTGACATCCACGCTCAACAGACCGTGAACCGGAGACATGGCACGACCAGCCTTGAGTGCTCCGGTGACGAACCTCCTCTCGATGGGAAAGGGTCGGTGCTCGGGTCGGCGGTGGGTTGATGACGCCATCGCGCGATGTCTTTCTTCAGCCTTCTCGCATCTCCTTGCGCCACACAACCTTCAGGCCGCTCCAGGTTTCGTCGATGGCGCAAACCTTCACGTCCACCAATCCTCGCGAAAGCACGACTTCCCGGATAACGTCTTCTGTCATATCCGTCGGGACCTTTGACGCTCGCTTCGGCCAGGAGATCCACAAGACGCCGTCGGGAAAGATGCCAGTCGCCAACGAGTCCAGCTTCCGCTCGAATTCGTTACGGTGGACAAAGAACGCCACTGCCAGGTCCGCTTTGCCCCGGGCCGACGTGCGAATACTCCCCTCGTCGGGTAGGCCTCCGAGCAACGACCGGAACTGGTCGGGTTCGTTGATGAACATCAACTGATGTCCCGGATCGATACCAAGTTTCTTGACAAGTGGTGTACCCGAATAACCGGAGACCATACGGCTGATCCTAAAAGGCCAGGCGATCGCTGCTGCAGATACCCCTCATCTGAGAGCCAGGATCCACGATCCGTATACTCGTCACGACCGATCCCAGGAGCCCGATGACGAACAAACCGACTCCCGCGTACGCCGTTCGTCTCCTGGTCCGCCTTTGGCACAAGCCCGGCACTCTCGGGCGATTGGCCACAACGATCGGTGAGGCGGGAGGCAACATCACCCGCATGGAGGGCTTCGTGGTGCGGGGCGATTCGGTAACAAGAGAGATTGTGGTCGACGCCTCGAGCGAACAACACATTCAGGAGATCATCGATGCCGTCAACAAGGTAGAAGGTATCGACGTGATCGAATCCTCGGACATGACGTTCCATGTGCACGAAGGAGGCAAACTCGACACCGTCAGCCGTCGGCCACTCACCGATGCAATCGATCTTTCCATGGCCTACACCCCCGGCGTTGCGAGGGTTTCCAGGGCTCTGGCGGAGGATGAATCGCTGGCGTTCGCCTACACCATCCGCCAGAACACTGTTGCGATCATTTCGGACGGGAGCGCTGTCCTCGGTTTAGGCGACATCGGCCCCATCGGCGCGTTGCCCGTGATGGAGGGAAAGGCAGTTCTTTTCAACGAGTTTGCAGGCGTAAATGCGTTCCCTATCTGCGTGGATGTCAACTCGATCGAGGAGCTGATTGCGGTTGCCAAAGCAGTCGCCCCGACGTTCGGCGGCATCAATCTCGAAGACATCGCCGCCCCCGGCGCCTTTGAGGTCGAAGAACGGCTTCGAGACGAACTCGACATTCCGGTTTTCCACGACGACCAGCACGGAACAGCCATTGTCACACTCGCCGCTCTGTTGAATGCAGCCAAGGTGGTCGGCAAACCGTTCGAGTCACTCCGGGTTGTCATGGTCGGGGCCGGTGCGGCAGGCGTTGCCGTTGCGAAGATCCTCACCAATGCCGGCATCGAGGACATCGTCGTGTGCGACCGCAATGGTGCCATCCATGGCGGCCGAACCGATCTCACGAGCGGAAAGCAGTGGCTTGCTGACAACACCAACCCCCGGGCGGTCAGCGGCAGCCTCGCCGAAGCCATGGTCGGCTCGAACGTGTTCATCGGTGTGAGCGGCCCGGGCGTGGCCGGCCGCGCCGAGGTGGAGACGATGGCCGACACGCCCATCGTGTTCGCCATGGCCAACCCGGATCCCGAGATCCGGCCGGAAGACGTCGATGACATCGTCGCCGTCATGGCGACCGGTCGCAGCGACTACCCGAATCAGATCAATAACGTACTGGCATTTCCCGGCGTCTTCCGGGGCGCCTTTGACGCTGGAGCCCATACCATCACCGAGGGGATGAAGGTGGCAGCCGCTCTGGCCATAGCCGAAGCGGTACAGGAACCGACTGCGGATTACATCGTCCCGAACCCGTTCAACAAGGACATTGCTCCGGCTGTGGCGGCTGCCGTGGCCAAGGCTGCTGTCAAAGACGGGGTCGTGCGAATCTAGACAGTGGTGGCGTCGTAGTTCCGCACGACGAGCCGCATCGGATCCAGCGTGGTCGCCGCTCCGTCGTAGGTCAGATACCCGATCGACTTCTCGATTTCGCTGAAATACGAGGCAGCTTTGGCCCAGTCATCTTTGTGTTTCGTCGCCAGGACCCAACGCTCGACGGTTTCCATGTCGTCAAAGAGCACCAGATTGATCCACTCGAGATCCGGGTCCTGGAGAGAGAAATATCCGAGGATCGGTGAATCCTTCGGCGAGGCTCCGATCAGCGCACGATCGGTCGCTTCCACGGCATCCATCACGCCTTCGCGATGGTGCCCGATGAAACTCACGTAGGCGAGAGTCGATGAGGTACCGCCCAACAGCTGGCGGAGTTTTTCGATGTCACTGACATAAATCCTGATGAGCTGATAGTCCGCCACCGGGATCAGGTTGAAGTGACGGACCTCGTGCTCCTTGAGAACGTCCACCCGATAGTCGACCGCTTCCAACATCAGGTCGAAGCAATGCTGCAACCGTTCGCATAAGCGAATCCGGACGTCAACTGAGAGGGGCTCGAGTTCTACGTTGGTTCCTTTCGCCAAGGACCCCGTCGCCACAAGCGGTAGTTCTCATCGTACACACCGCGCGGGCGCTTGTAACGTGAACATTCATTCGAGTTCGTGTCATTCAGCCGGCTTGCGAGTTGTAGCGAACGAACCAATCGCATGCCGCTTGCGCCGCCTCATCGAGGGTGCCCGGCTCCTCGAACAGATGGGTTGCACCCTCAATGATTCTCAGATCGTTTCGACAGGTCAGTTGCTGACGCGCTTGCTGGTTCAGTTCGAGAACCTGGGGATCTCGACTCCCGACAATCAGCAGCGTCGGAGCTCCCACGGTCGCCAGCCTTTCGCCCGCGAGATCAGGTCGCCCACCCCTCGAGACGACAGCCCGGATTTCCGACCCGTCAGACCCTGCAGCCCAGAGGGCGGCCGCGGCCCCGGTGCTTGCTCCAAAGTACGAAATGGCAAGATCGGTCGTGTCAGGCCATGTCGACAGCCACGACGTAACGGAAAGGAGCCTGTCGCCGAGCAGCGCTATATCAAATACGTTGCGACGATCCTCCGCTTCACGGGGCGTGAGGAGGTCAAAGAGCAGAGTCGCCAAGCCGGCCTGATTCAATATCTCCGCAACAAATCGATTGCGAGGACTATGGCGGCTACTGCCGCTCCCATGAGCGAAGACCACGAGACCAGAGGATCCCTGGGGAACCTCCAGCACACCATCTAATACCAACCCACCATCGAGATCGCCACGGCCGATTGGTATCTTGATATTCACGTCGGTGGGCGCTACAGGGATTGAACCTGTGACCTCTTCCATGTCAAGGAAGCGCTCTCCCGCTGAGCTAAGCGCCCGGGGGTTCAGGTTGACCCGAACTCACGAGTAGCCGCAGGCTAGCCCATCCCGTCCTCCCGGGCCGTCAAGCAACAGGTACCCGGCACCTGCAAACCCAAGGCGCTCCGACCGGCCGAACCTCCCGAACCTACCGCTCCCACGAGAAGCCGAAGGCTTCTCACAAGGAACCCGCAGGGTTCCCCCACCCTCCCACGAGTTTCCGAAGGAAACGAGCACTCCCCCACCAGTAGCCCAAGATGATTCGTCAGCCTGCCACGAGTTTCCAAAGGAAACGAGCATTGCAAAGAGTGACCCCCACGAGTTTCCGAAGGAAACGAGCTATTACAGAGAGTGACCCCCACGAGAAGCCGAAGGCTTCTCGCAAGCAACCCGAAGGGTTGCCAGTCACTGACCGCGTTCGGGTA
>JAHEJY010000170.1 GCA_024638625.1 Actinomycetes bacterium | reverse complement strand
AGAAGTAGTGGACCAGGGCGTCCGGATCCCGGAAGACGTGGTGGACCAGCACGGCATCCTCGCCGACAGCATGATTGATCTCGGTGGACAGAACCCCGGTATCGGCCCGGGCGCCCTGGTGGATATCCTCCCACTCCTGCAGCATCTCGCGGGATTCCTCAGTGGTGCGAAAGCGTCCGCCTGGCACCGAGGGGACCCACTTGCCGGTGATGGTGATCTCCCGACCGATACGTGAAGGTTCGGCGAGATAGCTTGGGAGAGGATCGATGAAGGTCACGTTGCGGGCTCCGATCGTGCGAAAGTGGTGCCGCGGCTAACAGAGTTTGGCACATGAACTGGCGATTCACCGGTCGAATGCGGCTTCGTGGTGGCGAATTCGCCGCCCAGTTGCATCTGCTCGGTCGCCTGCTTCATATCTTCGGGTACGTCCCAAAGAAGAAGAACGGCCCTGGCGCGGCAATTGCGAGTAGTTGTGGGAAGTGATCAGCCGCGGTCGTGCTGATATGGAATCCCATGGCACCGGCGTCCTCGAACTCGTCCCGGATATACACCGCGTTCTCCTGCTCCGAAACGCAAATGTGTACTGCCTCGGCCCCGGTTCGTTCGACTCCGTGGCGTCGGTGACGTCTCGGTAAACCGAGAGTAAAGCTCTCCACAACTGCTCGTCCGCTTCGGTGTGCTCGAACGCTGTGCACCTTTTCGTGAGTTCTTGTCCTGGAGGGCTTGTATCTTGGGGTTTGGTGCAGTTCGCATGAAACGCATGCAGAATGAATGCAGAACGACATAGAATGGAAACATGGCAATGATTCATATCCGGGATCTACCGGATGACGTACATACCCAACTGAGGGTCAAGGCCGCTGAAGCCGGGCTATCGCTGAGCGCCTATCTGCGTAGAGAGTTGGAGAACCTCGCCCTTCGGAAGAGCGTCGCCGAGATCCTCGGCCGCAACGACGATCGCCGCGCCAAGCTTGAGACAGGCGCCGTGCTGGATGCCGTCCACGAGGGGCGCCGGTGACAGTGCTGGATGCTTCGGCCCTGGTCGAAGCGCTGGTATCTGATTCGGGCGTTGGCGATGCCGTGCGGAGGAAGATGGTTGACGCCGCTGCGCTCGAGGCGCCCCATCTCATCGACGTCGAGGTGATCAACGCACTGCGGCGTCTTCAGGTTGGCGGCTGGCTCGATCTATACCTCGCCGATGTGGCTGTCCGTCAGCTGGGGGAGTTACCGATTACTCGATTCCCCCATGTCGATTTCAGCGCTCGGATGTGGGAACTCAAAGATGCGATCACACCGTATGACGCTGCCTACGTTGCATTAGCCGAAGCCGCCGGTCAACCCCTGGTGACACTCGATGCAAAGTTGGCCAACGCACCGGGACTGCGTTGCGAAATCGACCTGGTGAGCCAGCGGTCGTGACCCATCTCGAACGGGATGTCGCGCCCCTCCCACCTTTTCGAGATAGTCAAGGGCCAGCGCAGCGCCGGACCGGCCCAAGCAGCACGCGAGGATGAACCGACATGTATTTGTCGATGAATGAAGGGGCGGTTGATGGGTGATCCATCTCGAAGTGGCGCGATTCAATTGCGTCTGGCGGTTATCGGGGCCCTGGTGTTCTTCATGGCGGGGTGCACCACCCAAGACTCGATTAGCGAGGTTCGGCCGTTTGCTGAGGTTCAGGCCAGTCCGGTGACTATTGAGTTCTCTCCAGCAGCGACGAGCGCCGTCCTTCGGGTGGACACCTCTCTGGACATGGTCTGTGCCGTGGCTTATGGATCAACGATGGACCTCGGCCTTTTGGCCACCGACGATGACATGGCCGGCGGAGCGCATGCGAATCATGGACCAACCTTGCGGGGTCTGGAACCCGATACCGAGTACTTCTACCGGCTGCAGGGTGTGGCCCCTGACGGCGGGCTGTACCAAAGTGACGTACTCACGTTTGTAACTCCGGCAGCTGCCGAATCAGCAGCCACCGGACTGGTTGCCGTGACGGGCGCCCGGGTCGTCCAAGTCAGTTCCGAGTTCTCATCGGACTTCTCCGCAGACAATGCAGTCGATGGCGACGCGGTTACCGAATGGTCGTCGAGTGGAGATGGCGACGACGCCTACATCGTGATCGAATTCGATTCGGAGGTCAATGCCCAGGCTGTTGAGTTTGTGACGAGATCAATGGGAGACGGGAGTGCCACGGCGGAAGCCTTCACGATCACGGTCGACGATGTGGAAACGTACGGGCCGTTCTCGACCAATACCGCTGCGGAGGTGACATTCACCGGAACAACCGTCCGATTCGATGTCGATTCTTCCACGGGAGGCAACACGGGCGCGGTCGAGGTATCGGTGTACGTCCAACCCTGACGAGATCATGCTCGAACTCTGCGTTCGCACTGGGTCATCTGCGGATCCGAAGTCCTGGACCCTCATCAGGTTCCAGGTTGGAGATAAATAATGAAAGATTGTGAAATAAAGTTCATTAATATGCTGAGTTGATGAACGGTAGCGAGACAACACTTGAATGGCGGGGGAGGACAGTCCGGGCCTGGATGCCCGGATCAGTGGCCGATGCCGATCTCTCGTTGCCCGCAGATCTCATCCGTGCCACCGAGAAGGCGATCGCCGATCTGGTGCTGATGGAGCACCAGATCCCGGCCGCCGCCGACGCCATTGGACGCATGCTTCTCCGGTCCGAGGGTATTGCGTCATCGGCGGTGGAGGGCCTCCGGGTTCCGCTCGAAGAGGTTCTCTCGGTCGAGGCAGTTGGGCAAGGTGCGCCCGACGCATCATGGGTGGCCGGCAACCTCTCTGTGGTTACTGATGCCTTGGGCGATGCCACCCAGCCCATGACTGTCGACACCCTCCATCGGTGGCATCGCCGGCTCATGGAGTTCAGCCCGCTCGATCGGCGCCTTATCGGGGCGTGGCGCGACTCGCCAGGCTGGATCGGCGGATCGAGTCCGCTCGATGCGGTCTACGTGCCGCCACCAGCCAACGAGATCGAAGGGCTCATGGCCGATCTCGTGGAGTATCTCAATGGAAACTCGGACGATCCGATAACCCAGGCGGCCGTAGCGCACGCTCAGTTCGAGACCATCCACCCATACGGGGACGGCAACGGACGCATCGGTAGGGTGCTCATCGGCTGGGTACTGCGTCGCAGGGAGGTGGTGCACCGCTGGCCTCCGCCCATCAGCATCTCGATCGCCCGGGATTCCGGCGGCTACCTCGGGGGTCTATTCCAGTATCGCAAAGGTGACCCGATGGAATGGCTCCGGTGGTTCGCCGGTGTCACCAGCCGCTCAGCCGGCACCGCTGCCGATCTCTACTCGGAAATCAACCAGGTCGAGGTCGAGTGGGAGGCGGCACTGGTTGGGGTGCGGTCGGATGCAGCCGCTCGATCGGTGGTTTCGATGCTGACCGCCCAGCCCGTGTTGTCGGCCGATCACGTGATGGCCCGTCTTGGCGTCAGCAGGCGGACCGCCATCACCTCTCTCGAGCTGCTGGAGGAGCGGTCAATCTTGTCGCCGATCACCATCGCCGGCGAAGGAGCAGGAAGGCCCCGCCGCTGGTGGATCGCCGATCAACTGGTCGATCTCGTCCGTACGTTTGTGGGCTGATTGGATCGACTACCGGCAAGGTGACTCACCGCCACAGTTATTGCGAGGGTGGCTGGTGCGGGTCGTACCTCAGACAGGTATGTCGACCGTCTGCCGCTCTTCTCGTGTCGGTACCGGCTCCACGTGGACGTCGGTGCTCCGATCATCGAGCATCAGCTGCAACTCCTTAGGCCTGAGTTTTACTGAAACCCGGTTCGGAACCGGACGCAGGACGTTTACACCTTGGCGAAGTACACGGCCACCGACCATTGTGAGAATGACGAACATCCCGATCACCAGCAATACCACCAGACCAGATCGCGTAGCGCGCTCAACCGTGGCAATCACTTGATCTGCCAAGTCGGCGAGTCCGATCGTGCCTTCACCGGAGGTTGCTGCTTCGGGTCCGACTTCGATCTCACCCTCGGCAGTGCTGACATTGCCATTCACGTCGGCTACCCGAAGTGTGACGGTGAAGTTCCCGTCTTCGCTGAACCGGTGCTCGGTCTGCGGTTCTTCCGAATTCATTCCATCTCCGAAATCCCAGACCCAACTATTAAGGGCCCCGTCTCCCTCCCGTGAGCTATCGGCGAATTGGACAGTCCGACCGTTTGCCGACCAGTCAAATGACGCTTCTGGGCCGATGGGATCTTCTCCTCCCCGCCATTCTTCGTACCTGGCGCCGGGATCGCCGAGGATTCCGAGCGCGAGTACGAAGACCGTGCCCAGTAGCAGATTGCCGATGAGAATCAGTCCACCGCCCCAGACGCGGTCACTGCGGATACTTCTCCAGTCCATTTCTGATCTCCTTTCCCTACAAAACATGACATGGTGGGCGCCAGCGTTGTAGGGCCGGAGGTTCGATTCTCAAGGGACAAGGCGGGCACGTCGGATCCGCCGGGGCGTTTGGAGTCGAGTCGATCCGAGCTCGAGAAGTCCCGGATTTACTGCATCGCCAGGGCGCGATCGGCCCTCTGGAGCAGAGAGTCGTGTTCGAGGAGACCCGAGCGCCAGCGG
>JAHEJY010000169.1 GCA_024638625.1 Actinomycetes bacterium | reverse complement strand
ATGGTTCAGACGGTGACGTACTCCTGGACAATCAGTGCTCCGTGACCCAGGTATATAGCGCAGACCTCGATCAATATCGTCCCGACACAGCCTTGATTGTGACTCAAACGGGCGATCCGACCCCGACTGTTTCCACCGAAGCCGCTGTCAACTACGGTCTGATAGTGGGTCTCGGAGTTGCGGTGATCGGAATTGGGGTCGCGGCCTTCGCGATACGGAACCGACGGGAGAAGTTGGGCGGTCCCGACCGGGTCCAGCCGAGCAATCCATAACCTGCATCCCTGCCTGCCGGGCATCAGACAGGCAAGCGCAGTCAAACCCCCTGTGCCTCACGGCGTCCGGCGGCTACTTCGTCGCCGGACGCTTGATTTTTTCGAACTGCTATGGCCGGCCAGGTGCCCCAGGCTTCGGTCACGTTTCTTTGGTGGTGCCGGCAACCCACCGGCGATGCTGCAGACCCTCAGAGGCAAGTCGGTTGGGAACAAGCCGTTCGAATCTTGTCTGTCTGACGATTGCATGGCCATCAAGCTTCTTTCATTGCCCGGATTCGCTCGCGGTGAGCTGCGACATTCTGACGGTTTGAACAGGTCGTTGAACAGTGGCGCCGGGAGTTGTTCTTGGAGGTGTCTACGAACACATCGACGCAGGCCTTTGAGCAACAGACTCCGAAACGATCGATGCCACCTTCGACCAGCACGTCTGTGAGTCCGAGGGCCGCGGTTGCGGCCAGCTGATGGGCTAAGTTCTCCGACCTCGTTTCGAAATAGAGGTGCGGAGCTTTCGCATAGATCCCGATGCGGGGAGCCGCTCCGGCGTTGGCGAGAATCGCGTTGATCAGCGTGGCGGCCTTATCTTCATTGTCGGAGCCGAAAACCTCCCGGATTTCTTCCCTGAGACGGCGGACCGCCTTCAAATCGCGAGCTGACGGCTGATCGAAGGTCAGCTCGGATCCTTTCCAGGCGCCTTCATGGCGAGTCAGAAATCTCTCGAGCTCTTCAACCGTTGTGAGACCGTCCACGTCGGCGATCAGGTCCCATGTATTGACGAGGTCAACTGCAACCCGGACGGATTGTTCCTTGTAGGCATCAAAACCGTAAGTGTCAAAATTCACTTTACTTCTTACTCACTATCGGTATACTGTAAGCAACAAAGCCATTATAGACCATTACAGGCAAAGGTCATGCCACATGAGAACCGCCAACCAATCGATCAGAACAGGGAGGTTGATCGTGGAGCTCTGCAAGACAATCGGTGACGAAGTGGGAACTATCGGGCTTTCTCCCGGGGTCGAAACTGTTGCTAGAACAGACGGGCCGGGGGCCGGATTCCGAAGTCTCGACGTCTTGTTCGCCGAGCTCGCTGCCAACCGTCAACGGTATGAAGATCTCCGGTCGTATCCAGAGTCGATGGGGGAGCGGGCCCGGCTGATTTCGTTGTTGCACGCCTTGCGAGCCGAGGCCTCACTTGTTCGCGACCAGGCCCAGAAGGAGGGATCAATGCATCCGTATAACGCCGACATCCTCGTCACGACCATCATGCATGATCGGCTGCGAGAAGCCGAACGGTATCGGCGAGAGCATCCCAAGATCTCCGAGCCAGGCGAGAAAGAGCGCATTGGCTCGCGGTTGCGGTTCAAGAACCGTCCTCGTGACACGCGACCCACCAGTGCCGGACCTCGAGACAATCGCCCGGGCAACCGTCCCGAACAACTCTGCACCACTCAACCTTTGGGGTCCTGAACGGGTGGTTTCGCCTGGCTATTCGAAGTCGCGATCGGCTCGCTGTTTGCCCTCCGATTGTTTCGTCAGCTCCCGGAAGTGACGAATCCGTTGGCAAACGGGAGTTCCCTATCGAAGGTCGTGAAGTACCGCTCACCACGGCGACGGATAGGAGGTAGGCGAAGAACTCTCTCGAGCGTGAGCATGTGACTGGTCGAGGCGCACTCGTCATTCCGACCGCCAGAAAGCATCCATTGGCGTCGAATGCGTGACCAACGGCCCCTGGCCTGACGCCTCCCTTATGGGAACCTGATGGTGGCCCTAGTGATCGGAGCAGGATGAGCAAGTTCACCTCAAAGAACGAGTTCCTGGCTGAGATCCGGAAAGAACGAACCGCGTTCGAGGATTTGCTGACCGAGATACCCAGGAAGCAGAAATATGTCGAGGTCACTGACGGGATGAGTGTGAAGGACTTCCTCGCACACCGTACCGAATGGGGCCGCATGATGCTGGGTTGGTATCACGAGGCCGTCGACGGTGGCGTACCGGCGGTTCCCACTGAACAGTTCAAGTGGAACCAACTCAAGGAACTCAACGCCGACATTCAGCGACGATTCGCCCGAACGTCACTTGCCAAGATCGAGGATGATTTCGCCGCCGTGCACGATGAACTGTTTCGAACCATCGAGAAGATGGATCACGAAGAGCTTTTCGCCAAGCATTACTACGGCTTCACCGGTACGTCCGACCTGGTCACCTACCTCAACGCGGCGACAGCCTCTCACTACCGTTCCGCCCGCCGCCACATCGCCAGATGGTGGAAGGCACAGCAGGCGACAACGTGAGCTGACAACGACTCGAACAGGCGAATATCTCTCTAGACCGTGTCACAGATTCTGCCCAACGCCTCTAGGAGCACACGGGCGCAAGCCTTACATTCTCCTAGAAGAGGAGGGCGACGACATGAAACGCCTTGCCCTGTTTCTCCGGTTTCAGACAGTGGCGATGCTCGCCTTTGCGATCGGCTGGACCTTCGCGCCCCGGTTTGTGAACGAACTGTTCTTCGACTGGGACACGGGCTCGTTCTGGCCTCGGGTCTTGGGGGCGTCATATTTCGCCTTGGCGTGGGGGGCGTGGACCACCGCCAAGCGCTTGCCCGAGCGGATGGACCTGGTCTGGATGTTCGCGGCTCTGCCCATCAGCTACGTGCTGGCCATGGTTTGGGAGCGCGTAGATGGCACCTACCCGGGCAGCGAGCTGTTCTTCTGGCTCTGTGGAGCGATCACGGTGTTCATCGGGCTGGGCGTGCTGATCCTCCGCATTCTGGCCGGACGTGAACTACGGCCGCAAAGGACGCTCGATCGAGAGCTGGTCAGCCACTGACACGGATTGGCCGGTCCGGTCGAATGGCTGCAACCTGTCGACGCGACAGGCTGGCGCGAAAAAGAGGGTCTCCCTCGGGAGTCCCTCTTCTTCGTCCAGCAGCTTGCCGAGCGCTACAAGGAGAAACTCCCCGTGGCTCTATGACAGGCCGCCCCCACTGATCACCAGCCAAATCGGCTTGGGTGAACTGGATCGCACCCAGTGTGGTCGGATTGCCACTGATCGCCAAGCTGAGCTCATGAGTAGTTTTCGCGCACCGCAGTCGCATGCCGACGCTATGGGACAATCTCCTCGAAACCGGGTCAACGCTGCCGCCGAGGAGCGACCGTGAGTGCACGGAAAAGTTGGGCGATTGTGCAACAATGCCCTCGTGATTGTCGACTGCGCTATCTACGAGAATGGACATCGACGCCCCGGGCAGCAAACCATCGAAGGCGCTGCGAGCGCGGTCGGCGACGATGGATTTGTCTGGATCGGGCTTTTCGAGCCGACCGAACCGGAGTTCGAAGCGGTTCGCAAGGAATTCGACCTGCATGAGCTCGCCGTCGAGGATGCCATCACCGCCCATCAGCGACCGAAGCTCGAGATCTACGACGACACGATTTTTGTGGTGCTCAAGACGGCTCGCTACATCGACAAGACCGAGGAAGTCGATTTCGGCGAGATCTTGATGTTCATGTCGAAGCAGTTCGTCGTGGTCGTGCGCCACGGCGAGGCCAGCTCGCTGGCGGCGGTGCGTCGCCGGCTCGAACGGGACCAGGCTCTGCTCGAACTCGGGCCTGCGTCGGTGCTGTATGCGGTCATGGACCGGGTCGTGGATGGATACGCCCCCGTTGTTGATGGGCTGGGCAAGGACATCGACGAGGTCGAAGCCGAGGTGTTTTCCGCTGACTGGAAGAACCCCGCCGAGCGGATCTACCTCCTCAAGCGGGAGGTGCTCGAGTTTCAGTCGGCTGCACGTTCCCTCATCGACCCCCTCGATCGTCTCATGCGAGGGCATGTCCCCGCCATCACCCACGATATCAAGGAGTACTTTCGGGATGTGCATGACCATGCGCTGCGGGCCGCAACGCAGGTCGATCAATTCCGGGACCTTTTGAACAGCATCCTCGAAGCCAACCTGACCCAGGCCGGAGTCGCGCAGAACGAGGACATGCGCAAGATCTCATCGTGGGTAGCCGTCGCAGTCGTGCCCACACTGATCGCAGGCATTTTCGGAATGAACTTCAACCGGATGCCTGGTCTCAACAGCGACTGGGGGTTCCCGTTCGTCGTCTTGATCATGGCCGTTGTCGCCGGGTTCCTCTATCGAGCCTTCCGAAAAAGCGGCTGGCTTTGATGGCTCCTGCCGAGGCCAGGCGCTCATAACTGAACCCCCTGCCATCACAGGGGGTTCAGTTGTAGTCGGGAGGCGGGACTCGCCGTGATTTCGACTCCGAGGCTCTACGCCTCCGGTAGTTCGATCACAAATCCGAGTCCGGCTACCTCCGTCTCTGATCTTGTCTGACCGACACTCTTTCTG
>JAHEJY010000044.1 GCA_024638625.1 Actinomycetes bacterium | reverse complement strand
CGATCAGATCCGAGCTACTTGCAGCCCGGCGGGCTCGCCAGGAGGAGTTCGACGGAGGCCTCAGACCTGATTTCCTTCCCGAGACAGCCGACGTCCGGAGCCGCCAGTGGTCGATTGCGCCGATCCCGGCCGACCTCCAGAAACGTACGGTGGAAATCACGGGTCCCGTCGATCGCAAAATGATCATCAACGCCCTCAACAGCGGAGCGCAAGCCTTCATGGCCGACTTCGAAGACTCGAACGCCCCGACGTTCGAGAACATAATTGCCGGACAGGTCAATCTTGCGGATGCGGTTCGTCGCACAATCTCTCTCGACCAGAACGGCAAGTCATACCGGCTCGACCCGGATCCTGCAGTTCTGTTGGTACGACCTCGCGGCTGGCACCTCGACGAGCGCAACGTCTCCAAGAATGGCCGACCTATCAGTGCGTCGCTGTTTGACTTCGGGATGTATTTCTTTCACAACGGAATCGAACTCGTGAGCCGCGAAACGGGTCCGTACTTCTATCTCCCGAAGCTCGAATCCCACCTCGAGGCGCGTCTGTGGAACGACGTCTTCGTGTTCGCCCAGGACGCGCTCGGGTTGCCGCAGGGGACCATCAAGGCAACAGTTCTGATCGAGACGCTTCCAGCCGCATTCGAAATGGACGAGATCTTGTTCGAGCTCCGCGACCACTCGGCGGGGCTCAACGCCGGTCGCTGGGATTACATCTTCTCCGTCATCAAGAAACTGCGCAACGACCCATCGTTTGTCATGCCGGATCGGGATCAGGTGACGATGTCGGTCCCCTTTATGGAGGCCTACACAGATCTGTTGATCCACACCTGCCACCGGCGCGGTGCCCACGCCATGGGAGGGATGGCCGCTTTCATTCCCGACCGTTCCAATCCGGAGGTCACAGAGGCAGCGCTCGCCAGTGTGAAGGCCGACAAGGAGAAGGAAGCGCGAAAAGGCCACGACGGAACCTGGGTCGCCCATCCGGATCTCATCCACGTGGCAAGCAGGGCTTTCACGGATGTTCTTGGCCAGGCCCCGCACCAAATCGACAATCCAGGTCCCGTCGGTTGGATAACAGCAAGCGACTTGCTGGCGGTCCCGACCGGTTCGATCACCGAGACCGGGCTACGAAAGAACATCTCTGTCGGTATCCGCTACATCACTTCATGGATCAACGGCGTCGGCGCTGCGGCGATTTTCAACCTGATGGAGGACGCCGCGACCGCTGAGATCAGTCGCTCGCAGATCTGGCAGTGGGTTCGGCATGGAGCGACCATGGACGATGGGCGGGTTGTCACCGAAGAGCTGGTCCGCACCTTGACCTCGGAAGAGCTCGCGTTCATCGAAGAAGAATTCGGGAGCGAGGCCTACATCTCCAACAATGTAGATGGTGCTGCAGGAGTCTTCCTCCGGGTCGCCCTCTCGGACACATTCGAGGAGTTCTTGACCATTCCCGCCTCCGATCTACTCCCCTCTTCCAACCAGCACTCGACCGTGTGACGAGAACAAGCAAGGAGATAACGGCGATGACGACCATACAACAGGAAATCGAGGCGTTGGAGCAGGATTGGTCTCACAATCCTCGGTGGCACGGGATTACCCGGCCATACAGGGCCGCCGATGTGGTGCGCTTGCGTGGATCGGTTCGCAAGGATCACACCATCAGTCGAACCGGGGCGGAGAAGCTCTGGTCGTTGCTCACGAGCAGCGACTTCGTTCGTTCGCTCGGAGCCATGACCGGCGGCCAGGCTGTTCAGATGGCCCGGGCGGGCTTGAAGTCGATTTACCTCTCCGGCTGGCAGGTTGCCGGAGACGCCAACCTCAGCGGCAACGTCTACCCCGACCAGAGTCTTTACCCGGTCAACAGCGGGCCCGAGTTGGTCGAACGAATCAATAACGCCCTGATGCGTGCAGACCAGATCGAATGGGCCGAAGGAAGCGTCACCCGCGATTGGATGCTTCCGATCATGGCTGATGCCGAAGCAGGGTTCGGTGGTGCGCTGAACGTCTTCGAGCTGGTAAAGGCATACATCGAGGCCGGCGCCGCCGGCATTCACCTCGAAGACCAACTGGCCTCTGAGAAGAAATGCGGTCACATGGGTGGCAAGGTTCTGATCCCGACCCAGCAGCACATCAGGGGACTCGTGGCAGCGCGGCTCGCGGCCGACGTGCTGGGTGTCGACCTCGTCATCGTGGCGCGAACCGATTCTCTCGGCGCCGACATGATCATGTCCGACATCGATGAGCATGACCAGCCCTTCTTGACCGGCGAACGCACCACAGAAGGCTTCTACCGCGTCAACAATGGCATGGACCAGGCCGTTGCCCGCGCCGTCGCCTATGCCCCGTACGCTGATCTTGTGTGGTGTGAAACCAGCACACCTGATCTCGATGTGGCTCGCGAGTTCGCCGAACTCCTCCAGGCCGCTCATCCGGGAAAGATGATGGCCTATAACTGCTCGCCGTCCTTCAACTGGAAGCGCCATCTCGATGACGCGACCATCGCCGTGTTTCAGAAGGAGCTCGGTGCCATGGGATACAAATACCAGTTCATCACGCTGGCCGGATTCCATTCGCTCAACTCCGGTATGTTCGACCTGGCCAGGAGCTACGGCGCCGACGGGATGCCCGCGTATGTCAAGCTCCAGGAACACGAGTTTGCGATGGAAGAAGACGGCTATACGGCGACCCGTCATCAGCGTGAGGTCGGGGCCGGCTACTTTGATCGGGTGGCCCAGGTGATCGCCTCGGGTTCTTCTGCATCCACGCTCGCGCTCATCGGATCGACGGAAGAGGAACAGTTCTGATAGCGCAGGCCTGCGAAGGTCCCGGTCGGCACCGAATGTCGCAAAAATCCGATCCTTTTGAGCGGCTGGGCTCGCCAGCGCCTATATTCTGAATCGTGATGGCCGAAGCACCTGAACGCAATCTGGGCCTGGACCTGGCACGCGTCACCGAAACCGCTGCGCTCATGGCTGCCCGCTATCAAGGGCGGGGCGACAAGGAGGCTGCCGACCAGGCGGCTGTGGATGGCATGAGGCTCATTCTCGACCACGTCGATATCGACGGCGTAGTCGTCATCGGTGAAGGCGAAAAGGACGGAGCCCCGATGCTGGCCAACGGCGAACGAGTCGGAACCGGCAACGGCCCAAAGCTCGACGTCGCCGTCGATCCGCTGGATGGCACGACGTTGACTGCCAACGGCATGCCGGGGGCCGTATCCGTCATCGCATTGTCTGACAGCGGAACGATGTATTCACCTGGAAGTCTGGTCTACATGGACAAGGTCGCCGTGGGTCCCGAGGCCGCCGGCATGATCGAACTGGACGCCCCGGTTGCCCACAACCTTGCTCAGGTAGCGAAGGCGCGAGAGAAATCAATCGAGGACGTCACCGCCATCATTCTCCAGAGGCCCCGAAACGAGAAGTTCATCGACGCAGTGCGGGCGGCCGGAGCTCGGATTCGCCTCATTCAAGATGGGGATGTGGCGGGGGCAATCGCAACGGCGATCGAAAACTCTGGTATTGATATTCTGTTCGGCATCGGCGGGTCTCCCGAAGCAGTTTTGTCAGCCGCAGCGCTCAAATGCCTCGGAGGTGACATCCAGTGCCGACTTTGGCCTCGCTCGGCCGAAGAAGAGGCCTACGCGATCGACACGAACAGGGACATCACTTCGGTCCTCACTCATACGGATCTCGTGAATTCCGACAATGTATATTTTGCAGCAACCGGTGTGACCGACGGGGAATGGCTGGCCGGCGTTCAGTTTCGCGGCAGTCAGGTTCTGACGGAATCGATGGTCATGCGGTCAAAAACCGGAGCGATCCGGCGCATGAGCGCGTGGCACGACCTCAGCAAGCTACGCAAGATAAGTGCGTTGATCGGCGAACAGCCGACCAACTGACATGCAGGAGTAAGGGAACATGAACATCGTCCATGTGGTTGGCACCGGGACGATTGGCGAACCGCTGATCGGCCTGCTGGTGGACAATCGGGAGGCCTTCGGCATCGATGAAGTCACCTTCCACAAGCGTACGCCACTCATTGAGGAGCGATCGAAGATCGACGATCTCATCCGCCGGGGAGGCGTTCTCAGTGTCGACGACGACAGATGGAGCGGATTCGAATCACTGGGGATCTCGCCAAAATGGGAAGCACACGAAGCGCTGTCACGGGCGTCGATCGTGATCGACTGCACTCCCGTCGGGAACAAGAACAAAGACGCGCAGTACAAGGAGCTCGAAGGACCGACTGGCTTTCTCGCCCAGGGCTCCGAATACGGCTTCGGGAAAATGTATGCCCGCGGTATCAACGACGAGGCCCTTGTGCGAGGCGATGACCGATTCATCCAGATCGTGTCATGCAATACGCACAATATCTCCTCGCTCATCAAGACCCTCGCGTTGGATGAGGACGGGACAAGTCGCCTCGAATCCGGACGCTTCCTGTGCATGCGCCGGGCCAACGACATCAGCCAGGACGGATCGTTCAACCCCTCTCCGACGGTCGGCGGCCATGGAGATGAGCGGTTCGGAACCCACCATGCACGTGATGCCCACGATCTGTTCGCGACGCTCGGTCACAATCTGAACGTCTGGTCCTCAGCCATCAAGGTGCCGACCCAGTACATGCATTCGCTCTGGTTCAGCCTTCAGCTCGATCATGAAACGACGGTGGATTCCGCTCTTGAAAAGATCATGGCAAACACGCGCATGGCTACGACGTACAAACAGTCGGCCAACCAGATTTTCTCGTTTGGGCGCGACCACGGCTGGTATGGACGCATCCTCAGTCAGACTGTGATTCCTACCGAGACCTTGGCCGTTCGCAACGGCAACGAACTGATCGGGTTCTGTTTCACTCCGCAGGACGGCAATGCCCTGCTCTCATCGATCACCGCCACCCTGTGGTACCTGCATCCGGGAGGGTTTGAAGAGCGGGTCGACGTCCTCAGACCGTATCTGTTCCAGGAGGTCTAGGAACCGATTGATTGAGGTCCATGTGGTATCCCGTCGGGTACAGGAACCCCGGACCGGATGAGGCCACCCCTGCGTTGATGGGCGTTTCCGATGACGGCGAACGACGACGGATCGGCTAACCGGATCGCCTCCACCAGTCGATTCGCCTCGGAGCGGCTTACGGTGCAGAAGAGGATGCCGCGCTCCTTGTCGGTGTACATCCCCGTTGCCTTCCATCCGGTAACCCCAACATTCATCGTTGCGAAAACGGTAGCGGCCAACATATCCGGTTCCTCGGTTACGACGGTGACGGTGCGGACCACGCTCGGGCCCTCCAGTACATAATCGACGGCCAATCCGTTGACAAACAGGAGGATCACCCCGTACAGGGCCTTTTCCCAGCCAAACGTCAGTCCCTGGAGAATCAGAATCGATCCATCGATCAGCAGATAGACCTGGCTCACCGGCAATCCGGTTTTGAGTTGCACCACCCGGCTTACGACTCCGGTCCCGGCACCGGTGCCGCCGACCCGATAAATGAGACCACCACCGAGACCGGAAACCACACCGCCAAACAACGCAATCAGGAGAAGGTCGTCGGAGATCCGATCCGGGAAGATGTCGGGTATTGCATCTACCCCGATGTTGTAGATGGCGATCACATAGGCCGTCCGCGTGAGAAAACGCATGCCGCCCAGCCGGAGGTAGCCGAGAACGAGAACGGGGAGGTTGGCGATCAGCATCGCCATCCCGGGTGGAAATCCGGTCCACCGGTTCACTACCAAACCCAGGCCGCTGACGCCGCCACCTGCCACTCCGAACGGCAGCATGAACGTCCGGTACGCGTAGATCAATGCGACGGCGCCAATGGTCAACATCGCATATTCCGTTCCCAACTTCAAGAGTTCGGCGCGGGTGGGGCGACGCAACAAGACATCGGCGGTGAGGTTGGCGAACAAGAAATCTCCGGGAAGGGCGGGCGGCAGTATACGTCAGCAAATCCACGAGACTGCATATGTGTTTGCAGGTCTTTTTGGTCGGTTTGCCTGGCAATTGCTAAGGTAATGGCCATGTTTTATCGCATGGCAGAAGCAGCAGAATTGCTTGGTGTGAGCTCCGACACTGTTCGTCGATGGATCGATGCGAAGCGCCTGCCCGCCAGCAGAAACAACGCCGGACACCGCATCATCGATGGGGTCGCCCTCGCCCGGTTCCTGGTTGAGATGCGGGGCACGACTGAGAATCCGTGGCTCACCCGCCAATCCGCGCGGAATCGATTCCCCGGCATCGTCACGGCAGTCAGCTCGAACGAAGTCTCGGCAACAGTCGAGATTCAAGCCGGTCCCCACCGACTGGTGAGCCTCCATACCGCGGAGGCCGTCAGAGATCTCGGACTCGAACCGGGAAAGCGGGCGACGGCCGTTGTCAAAGCGACAAACGTGATCGTGGAGTCGGAGTGACACGATCGCCGGATCCGAAAAGCCGGTCTGGCGAGCTTCAGCCAAAACTCCAGCCCGGTCGCTGTCGATGAGACCGGGCACAGTTGTGATGCTCGCCATCTTGTTCGCAGGTTGCGCAGGCAATGAGTCCATCGTCATCGCGGGCGCTTCTTCTCTGGTCGGCGCACTCGAGTCGATCGAATCCGGTGCAGAGCAAACCTTGGGAATCGAGGTTGAAATCGATATAGCGGGATCGCAGACACATGTCGCCGCGATGATCGCAGGGGCGCCGATCGATGTTCTCATTGCAGCCGACCGGACGACGCTGGCGCCACTCGAAACTGCCGGGATGATCGAGATCGAACCCCGGCCCGTTGCCTTCAACCAATTGGCGATCATCGTCCAAACCGGAAACCCGCTGGGGATTGCTTCGTTGGAATCACTCGAGTCCGTCGAACGCCTCGTGCTGGCGGCGCCGGAAGTGCCGGTCGGACGCTACACAAGCCGGCTCGACGGCATTGAACGGCTCCATCCAATCAGTTGGGAGACATCGGCCCGCCAGCTCGTCGCCCGGATCGCAAACGGAGAAGCTGACGCCGGTATTGCCTACGTTTCGGACGGAACCGTCGCAGGCGTCGATGCGATTCCCCTCGCGAATACCGAAACGAGTTATTGGATTGGGGTGGCGGCAGAACGAAGTGATCTGAGGTCTCTCATAGGCTATCTCTACGCCGAGGACGGCCAAAGAGCCTTCTCCGAAGCCGGCTTGAAGAGCGCCGCCTCATGAGGCGCAGAGCAGGCGCAAGGTTGGACCTGGCGGGCAAGGCAGCCATCGTGGCGGCCGGTTCGGCAGTTCTTTTCCTCGCTTTTCCTGTGGTTGCGTTGCTGATCCAGGCCCCCTGGTCCACCCTGATTCGGGACATGAGGCCGGGATGGAACCCCCTGTGGTTGTCCGTTGTCGTGAGTTCGATCGCCACGGTCGTCGCACTGGTCGTCGGCTTGCCGCTGGCGTGGCTTCTGTCGCGGGCGGAAGGTCGACGGGTTCAACTGGTGCGGGGCTTGCTTCTCGTACCAATCGTGCTGCCTCCGGTCGTCAGCGGAGTGGCCCTGACAGCTGCATATGGTCGAAGGGGAATGGTGGGTGCTCTGGCCGAACGGGTCGGCATCGTCTTTTCCTTCACGACCGCGGGAGCGGTTGTAGCCGTGCTCTTCGTCTCGATGCCCCTGTTGGTGCTGGCTGCCGAGGCCGGATTTCGACAGTTGGAGCCGGGATACCTCGAGATGGGTAAGACCCTCGGTCTAGGGCCCTGGCAGCGGGCACGTTCGATCGTCCTCCCGCTCACCCGCAATTCCATCCTTGCCGGCGCCGGTCTCGCCTGGAGCCGGGCAGTCGGCGAGTTTGGAGCCACGATCATGTTTGCCGGCAACCGGCCGGGGGTCACCCAGACCCTGCCGCTGGCAGTCTTTCTCGGATTGGAACGAGGCATCGACCAGGCGATAGCAATCAGCTTGCTCGCAGTAGCGGTCGCCGTCGCGGCAGCTGCGGTAACAAGGCTCGGGTGGGCAGGTCGATGAGCCTGGAAGTCGATATCACGCTCGAGCGTGAGGTCTATTCGCTGCAGGCTCGCTTGTCGGTTGGCCAGGAGACGGTCGTGATCGTGGGTCCGAACGGGGCAGGAAAGTCAACATTGCTTCGCTGCATAGCCGGGCTGGAACCTTCGACTGCCGGAGAGGTCAATCTCAATGGGACGCCGTGGTTGGCACACGGTTCCTCGCTTCCGACCGAGATGCGGTCGTTAGGCATGGTCTTCCAAGATGACCTACTGCTCCCCCATCGCGACGTCGAGTCGAATATTGCCCTCGGCGCGGCCGGGGATCCGCGGACATGGATAGACCGATTCGACCTGACACATTTGCGAAACCGGTATCCGGCTGAACTCTCGGGTGGAGAGCGCCAGCGGACCGCCATCGCCCGGGCATGTGCGAGACATCCTGCTGTCATGCTCCTCGACGAGCCGCTATCCGCGGTTGACGTCGAGCGACGTCCGATGTTGCGAAGGCAGATCCAGGACGCCTTGGCCGGGTTTCGCATCCCGGCGCTCATTGTCACCCATGACCCGGCCGAGTCGGCAACCCTCGGCGACCGGATTGCGGTGTTAGAGAACGGAGTCATCACTCAGATCGGACCCGCCGAAACCCTGACCAGCCATCCACGGTCGGCGTACGTGGCCGAACTGGTAGGGCTCAATCTCTATCAGGGAATTGCCTCTGAAAAGGGGGTTCGCGTTGGGGAGGCCGTCCTGGCCTCCTCTGACCAGGCCTCGGGGCCTGTGTTCGTGACCATTCATCCCCGGGCGGTCTCCGTGCACAAACGAAGGCCGGAAGGCAGTCCGCGCAATGCGTGGCTGGGCACCATTGTCTCGACCGATACGACGTTCGATCTCGTACGCATGAGCATCGGTGGTCCGGTAACAATCACCGCCACGGTGACCTCCGACGGCCTGGCAGCGGTAGGGGCAACAACCGGAGACCCCGTGTGGGTGAGTGTCAAAGCCTCCGAAGTTCGGTTACAGCCGCGCTAGGGAACATTCGCTTGGCGACCAGCGTTGTATTCGTGATGAAAACCCGTCTCTTGACCGCGCTGTTTGTCGCGTCCATGGCCCTGGCGGCCTGCGGCGGCGAGTCCGCACCGCCGTCTGCGGGGTCGATCGATCCTGTCCCGACGAGCACCCCTCAGGCGTCGGGTGATCAGGTGTCCGATCCGGAAGACCAGGGTACCGAAACACAGAGCCCGCCGGACAGCTCCACGACAGGAAGCGAAACAACCGAGCCGACAATCGTCGAAGAAGAGCCACCACTCGATCGCATCAACGGCCCGTTTCCGGAGTCGCAGTTTCCCGATGCGATCGTCGAGGATCTGGCTGGAGGACAAGTCAACACAAAGTACCTCGGTACGCTCGAACGACCGGTGCTTCTCTGGTTCTGGGCTCCGCACTGACCATTTTGCCGGCGCGAGGCGCCGGGCGTCGAGCAGTTTGCTCGGCAACACTCAGACAAGGTCCAGGTAGTCGGTCTTGGCACCCAGGACTCGTATCAAGAAGCACTCGATTTTGTGGATACCTATGGCACGACCTCCTTTCCCATGTTGTGGGACACCGGTTTCGATTCGTGGGGACAGCTGGGCGTTCGCGGGCAACCCGGAGCGATCCTGTTCGATGAGGCAGGTACAGGGAGATTCCAATGGTTTGGATCTTTCGACTTCGATGAAGTACTTCTTGCGCTGGATGAGCTCTAGGGACCGGCAGTCGCCGCAGTGCGAGATTCAGCGAAGCACGGCCAGCTCAATCTCGATGCCGAGATGATCTGATCCCGAGTTCGCGACCGTCCTGCGATCCACTATGCCTAGGCCGGCCGAATGGAAGGCGTGGTCGATCGGGATCATGAAGGGACCGAAGCCGGCAGGCCAGCTCGGCTGAAGACCCGAGGTCCGAAGCGAGTTTTCGTAGCCTGCCTCTTCGATCAACGACATTCCCGGGGTCCATGGCGTGGCGTTGAGATCACCGATGAGAACCCCATGACCCGCGATAGATGACACGAAGGCGGTGAGAGCCATGAGCTGTTCATCCCGGGCAGCATCCCTGCGAACGTCCACCGGACTCGTGGTGTGGAAGCTCATCACGGTGATCGGTTCGCCACCCAGTTCGAACGACAGCACCGGAGTCGGCAACCGGAACGTACTGAGGGCCACCACCTCGGCTTCGACCGGAATCCTCGCCATGGCGACAATGCCGAGACGGAAATCTCCCGGGGTTGCGACCACCTCGAAAGGGACACCGACACTTCGAAGCTGCCTTCGCCAACCAGGGGTCGCCTCTGCCAAGAACACGATGTCTGCCTCTGTCTCCATCAACAGATCCACAACTGCGTTGATGTCGCGATTTGACGCCATCAGGTTCAGGTGCAACACGGTAACGGACTCGCCCCCGGATCCGGATGACCCACCCAAACCGAGCCACGGGGCCACGACGGCTGCGTTGATGGCCAGTCCGACAACCGCCGGTACCAGCCAGCGGCGGTCTCGCAGGGCAAGCATGATGGCGGTCAAAATCATGAACCCAAACAACAGCTGCAACCGGAAATTCACGATCAGACCAAGCCGCCAGTCCAACGACGCCGCCAGCCCCAAACCGGTAATCGCCAACCCGACAACGATTGCAGAGATGCTCAGGCGCCTCAGAAAGCTCATTTCGCGACCTTGCGGAGCAAGAGCGCGAACCCGATGAGGACGATGGTCGAGAAAGCGAACCATTGATAGGCGTAGCTCAGATGCGGCGTGGAAGACGGCACCAGGTCGAGGTCGGTCACGAGTCCGCTCGAGTCGGGCACAATCGAATCCGCCACGAGGGCGAGTCCGAATAGCGGCGCACCGAGGTCGGCGGCAAATGCATCCAGATCGAGCCGACCGTACCGGCGGGGAGCCAATGCATCAGTGCCGACCCCCTGGCTTTCTATCAGGCGACCGACGACCGTCACAGGCTCGAGAGGTATGGGCTCGGGCAGCCCACCGATGTCTTCGGTCCACCCCCGTTCGACCGCCAACAACGGACCCGAGTCGGTTCGGAGAATCGACACCACTGAGGCACCGAGCACACCGTTTCGGTTGCGGGGCACCACCTCGAACGTCGACCCGGGCTGCCACGCCCCGCTGACCTCAACGAGCTGGTACTCGGTGGCATCGTTCGCCAGGCCGACAACCAGCTCCTGGTCCGAGAGTGCGGTAGTCCGCGCTTGTTGTTCATTGTGTCTGTCCAACTGCCACAGGCCGAGCAACATGAAACCAACAGCTGCAGAGGTAGCTATGAGAAGGCCCAAGGACCACCGTGGCTGGGCCAGGACCCTAAACATCGGCGTGAGCCTACCTGCAAACTCTGACAGCTCCCGGCTCCAACACCTCTTGCTGGACCCGGTGCACATCGCCGACCTCCCCGACGACGACCGGCTCCGGGATTGCAGTTGAGGAACCGGGTTATGCTTCCGCCGATGCCGAGGCTGTTCTTCGTTCGCCATGCCCCAACCCCCGAAACCGGTTCGATACTCACCGGAAGGACGCCGGGGGTCGGCCTCGGAGAAGCCGGCAAGGCGAGCGCTCGCCACGCTGCGGAACAATTCGATTCGGCCAAGATCTCCACGATCTACAGCTCTCCGGTCCAACGCTGTCGCGAAACGGCGCATCAGATCGGGGCGGTTGTCTCTGTCAAGCCTCGCATAGCAAGGGCGTTCGAAGAAATCGACTACGGAGACTGGGCTGGTCGCAAGCTCAAAGACCTTTACCGATTGAAGGCGTGGCGGCACCTTCACAGTGCGCCGTCCCGGGTTCGTTTCCCACATGGCGAGAGCCTCGCCGAAGCCCAGGATCGCGCTATCGCCGGATGCGAAAAGATCGCTACTACGCATAAGACGGGGGAACGGGTAATCGTCGTGACGCATGCGGATGTGATCAAATCAATCGTTTCGTACTATCTAGGTGCCCCCCAGGACCTCTTCCATAGGATCTCGATCTCGCCCTCGAGCATCACGGTTCTCGATCTCCCTCGCAACGGCCATCCGCTGGTTCATGCCGTGAACGTGACGTCTGATATACAGGGATGGTTGACGTGAATCTGGGCCATGTCGACCAGTTTGCTGCCGGCGCGATTGGAGAACCCGGACAACGTACCTTCCTGGTGCGGGTTGTCGTCGCCGGTGCGTCCTACTGGATGCTCCTCGAGAAAGGACAGGTCCACAGCCTCGCCGAGCGCTGCCTCGACCTGCTGAGAACCAACTATCCGCTGCCCGCTGAACAACCCGAGAGCGAACTCGGCATTCCCGACGAAGTTCTCTTCCGGGTGGGCCAAATCGCCGTTGGTTTCGGCAGCGATGATTACACCTTCCAGTTTGTCCCGACGGACCCGGAGGTCGCGGTCATCGAGTTCACTGCCACCCCGTCGCAGGTCCTGGCAATGTCCTATCAGGCGTTGGAATCGGTGGGGAAGGGCAGGCGCCCGTGCCCACGATGCGGTCTCCCGATGGATGGCGAAACCTGTGTCGCATGCCCGAAGGAAAACGGCCATCGTCGGCCATGACGCCGTGGCAACCGGTAATCGCCGAATTGGAAGGGCGGTTCGTGGACGCTTCCAACGCCACGCTGCTGGCCAGGGCGGTCGACGGACAGGCTCTCATTTATAAGCCAGAGGTCGGCCAACGTCCCCTCCACGACTTCGATGTCTCGACACTCCCCCGCCGCGAATACCTGGCGTATCGGGTCAGCGAAGCGATGAACCTCGACTGTGTCCCTCGCACTGCTCTCATTGATGGACCCGCCGGACCCGGCTCGGTTCAGGAGGTTATTGAACATGACACCGACGTCAACCGTCTCGTTGACATGATCAATCGCGCTGACAAGGGGCTCTGGCCGATCGCCGTGCTCGATGTCCTCATTAACAACGCTGACAGGAAGGTCGGTCACGTCTTCGTGGTGAACGACCGATTCGTGGCCATCGACCACGGCCTGACGTTCCACACCGACGACAAGCTCCGGACCGTCTTGTGGAACTTTGCGGGGCGACCGGTTCCAGGCGATCTACTGAGATCGGTCGAAGTTCTCCTGGAGCAGGATGTGCTGTTTGTTGAAATGAGCACGTTGCTCGGAGAACCCGAGGCTGCGGCGCTTCGAGCCCGGTGCCAGTCCTTGCTCCACAGCGGAGCCCATCCGGATCCGCCGATCGATCGTCCCGCCCTACCCTGGCCCCGCTTCTAGATCGTTGCTGCCACGCTGGCGCGCCGGCTGTCCGCAACTGCCTCGAGGGTCCCATCTCCCAACCTGTGCGCTGCCTGGACCCCGCCGAAATACATATTGAGGGATTCGAAAGACCGGCTTGGATACCCGCCAGGAGGCTCTATCCCTGGCTCGTGGACAAACATGGGGTCCCCGGCGTCAACATCGATGTGAAAGCGGGGCGATTCGATGGCTGACTCCAGTGACTCGTTCCGGGCTGTGAGCCTTCCCAGCACCTGCATGATGGCTGTGGTGATGCGTGAGGCCCCCGGTGATCCGATCGCCACTACCTCCCCGCGAGGGCCTTTGGCGACCGTTGGTGCCATGTTCGACAACAGGCGTTCACCCGGCTCGACTGAGAAAAGTCCCCGCGGCGACAGTTCGACTTCACCGACGCAGTTGTTCATCCACATGCCTGTGCCTGGAACAATCAGGCCGGAACCGTAGCCGCCCGATGCTGTGATGGAAATCGCCAAGCCATCGCTACCCACGGCCGACAACTGGATGGTGCTCGGTGAGGTCCTGAGTGCATGCAGACCTGTCGCAGAGCGATCGAGGAACTCTGCGACTTCGGCTTCGAGGTCAAGGGCCGGCATCGAGTTGCGATAGCCCAATACCGCAGCCTGTATTTCAGCCATCTTTTCAACCGAATCCCAGGCCGAGAGAGTCTCGGCGATACGGACCATGGCCGCCATCGCGGCTCCCCCCACGGCCGGGGCGGGATTCGTGGCGATAGCCCAGTCTCCGACCCGGACATGGATAGGTTCCCGATCGATCGCCTCGTACTCGGCCAGATCCCGTTCCGTGATCATGCCCTTGCCGGCTTCCATCTCGGACACGATCCGGCGAGCCGTTTCCCCGCGATAGAAGTCGCCGGCCCCGAGGTCGCCAATCCGCTCGAGCGTCTCGGCCAGATGATCGTGTTTGATGACAGATCGAATCGACCCCTGTTCATCGTGGAGGGCCCGATAGCTTTCGTCCTGCCAGCCATATGCGTCGAGATGCGAGTATTGGAAGTAATAGGCGGACGCCTCGGGCACCGGGTATCCATCAGCCGCCACAGCCAAGGCTCCGTCGAAGAGGCGCCGCCAGGGCAGCGAGCCGAACCGCTCCCATGTCGATGCAATCGCCGCGTACACGCCGGGAACCGCCACGGAGCCATGACCGACCACGGTCGTAATCCCGCCTCCGTATTCCATCGACGCCGCCCTGGTAGAAACCGGCTTATCTCGATCTCGACCTAGCCCTGGCATGGCGCAATACCCGTCGATCGTGACAGCATCGCCCTCGACCGATTCGACGGTGATAAAGGCGCCCGCACCAGGTGACACCACACCGGGATTGACAACCAGATCGACGAGCAGAGCTGCGATCGTGGCATCCACTGCGTTTCCACCGTCATTGGCGATCGACACGGCGGCGTCCACCGAAAGCTGAGAGGGGGCTGCAATGGCAAGGGATGTCATTGAGCAGGCAAGGCTAGCCGAGGACCGTCGAGCCCCCCACATCGATCCGTTGGGCGATCACCTCAATCCGACTTCGGCTTCGGTCATTCGTGGCCATCGGCCAGAATCGCCGCTGGACCGAACCGAGCACCCAGATGCGATCGTGGGACGATCCGGGGCGTTGCACAAGGCTCTCCGGCGGATCCCAGAGATAGACAGGTATCACATCGAGCCGGGGCCGGGGTTTCTTCACCCGCACCGTCGCCAAGTAGCGAATCAAGACCGCCCCGGAGTCGAATCTTCGTATTTCTGGCTCGGCGACCACCCTCCCCCGCAGTATTACAACATTGAGGTCTTCATCGCCCATTCTCCGTCCGTGCCCTGCCCAATCGTCGTCTATCCAGGCGTCGTCTGCCGAAGCGTTGTCTGCCGAAGCGTCGTCTGCCGAATTGTTGTCTGCCCAATCGTCCTCCGGAATGCTGGTGCGTTCCATGCACCCTCCTTTCCGGTTGCCCCGCAAAGTATCTGGGAAGCGTGACAAATCTGAATCAGATGGGGAGGAGCCCCGCAGTAGGAATCCAACCGGAGGCTCCGTCGATATCAATCATGAGATCGGCTGCGCGCTGTGCGTTTTCATTGGAAAGGTAGAAGCGGCTTTCGACTGGCCGGAAGATTCCCACCGTTTCCCGATCGTCGCCGTCGTAGTCCCCCGCAATGATCTTGTCGCTCGGGATTCCATAGAAGAAAGCGTGGTCGGCGACACCGCTGGTGAGCGAGTCGCGAAAGTACACGAACCCCGTCGTCTCCCGATAAAGCCCGACGCTCGTGGCTCCGTCGCCGTCGAAGTCGCCCGCAAACGGGCGGTCTCCGTTGTCGCCGAAGTAATAGGAGAAGTCGGCGACGCCGGTACCCAGAGAGTTGCGTACGAAGACCTCCCCCGATCGATATATGGCGAGCGTGTCGCAACCGTCGCGATTCCAGTCACCCACAATGGGGACGTCGCCGCCCTGGCCATAAAAGAACTCTCGATCGGCGACGCCGGTCTCCGCCCGGTTCGTGATATACACAAAGCCGTTCGAGGGACGGAACATGCCGGGAGTGTCGAAGCCATCACAATCCCAGTCGCCGAGCAGTGGCAGGTCACCGGGGTTTCCGTAGTAGAAGTATCGAGTGGACCCATACACGTCGGTCACCTGCCAGCGCCCGGTTGCCGGATCGAACAGAGCAGGAGCGTCGCTGGCTTCGGAAACACCAGCCCGCAAATCGATGGTGATCCGATCCAGGCCGACGACCACGTCCAACGTCGACGTCAGTTCTCCGAGCTGATCCTCCGTGACCGAAATGGTTATGGCACGGGTTTCGCCAACCGGGATGAGTGTCGGCACGCTCATCACCTGAACTCGCGGATCAGGAGATGTTGCACCGGTTATCCGAACCGGCCGCCGATAGTTCTCCCCGGTCGCCGAGAGCTCAACGTCGAACCGGCGAGGAATCCCCGCGACAACTCGACCGATCTCGCCGGCATCCGAGGCTACCTGCAGCGTGGCAATCGGGGCCAGGGTTGCATTCGCCGTGATGGGAATCGTGAAGTTGTTGCCGTTTATGACGAGGCTTGCCTGGCCGTTGATCGTCCCCGAAACCGTGGGCGAAAAGGTCACCGGAATCGTCGCGGAAGTGTTGACCGGCACCGAATCCGGAATGGCACCAAAGGCGAGCCCTGCTCCACTCAGGGTCGCCGATTCGATGTATGCCGGCACCGACGATGCCGGACCGCTTGCCGTGATCGCCAGGTTCACCGACGTGGTCTGGCCAACGAACGTGGCAGGAAGAGTCAAGGCCGTTGGCGTCACGGCCACATCAGTATTGTCCGGCGCATAGCGGGCGGTGAGTGTCATATTGTCCCCCACTACGACGTCCTGGGTCCGGGGACCGTTATTGGACCAGCCGACGAAACCGTATGTCTGACCACCGATCGTTTGGCGCGCCGGAGCGGAGATGTTCAGCTCGCTTTTGGCGATGACGGTCTGCGACGCCGGCGTCGTCAAGAGATCCGGCGTCAGAAGAACCTGTCCGCCCGGCGGATCTGTCACAACGGTCAACGTCGCCGGAACCGGCTGGATCTCGCGTGATACCGTCGTCGTGCCGCCCTGTCCATCGTTGACGGTCAACACAGCCTCGAGATAAGACGGATACGGATGTGAGGAACCCTGAACGTCCTGCTGGCGTCCGGTGAACGTGCCCTCGAAATGCTGATGGCAGTCCTGTCCGGCGCAGTGATGGAGTAGCAGCTGCCACTGGTAGTTGGCGTCTGTGAGCGTGGTGCCGTCCGGATCTGATGCACTTGCATCTAGGCGAATGACATCGCCCGCCCTGAAGGTCGCCGATGGCGGCGGAGAGGTGATCGTGACTGTCGGCGGGCTGTTGTTGACCGGCACCGACACCGAAGCGACATCACTGAAACCACCGCTCGACACCCTGACCGACACAATGTGGGTCCCCTGCTGCAAGCTGGCCGTGATAACCGGCCCGGTCCCGTCATCGAATTCCCCATCGTTGTCGACGTCCCAGGCGAACGTGAGATTGGTGCCGGTGCTGGATCTCGCGTCGAACGTGACGTTGAGCGGTGAGGTTGACCCACCGGGCGGGGAGGCAGTGACCCGGGCGATGGGGGCCGCCCCGGAACCAGCCATGTCTAGCCGGCTGACCGTTCCAAAAACGATGTCGACCACGTAGAGACTGCCGTTCGGTGCGCGGGTGATGTCGGTTGTGTATCGACCTGTCGCCAGCGTCTCGATATGAGCTGGATCCGGCAGGCCGTTGGTTCCCGGTTCCATCAACCAGATACACCCGACGCCGTAATCAGCCATGACGAGGGCGCCGTCAAGGGCGGCCGGGTACGGGGCACCATCGATGAACGCAAGTGACGAAATCGCCGAGTCCTGTGCCTGGCACTCGGGACCGCCCGGCTGTGACCCGTGAACATACGCGTAGTAAGGGGCCTCGATCGTCCACGCCCGGCTGGTGTAGAGCGATGAGCAGATCGGGATATCCTGGCTTTGATAAACCCCCGAACGAGATGGTCCCTCGTAGCAGGGCCAGCCGAAGTTCTCGACGACGCCGTCGGGGTTGGCATGTACATTGATTTCCTCCGCATATCCCCAGCCGACGTCTCCAATCCAGAGATCGTTGGTTCCCGGTCTGAACGTCATGCGGTAGGGGTTGCGCAATCCGTAGGCGATGATTGGATCGTCAGCAGCTGATTGCGTGCCTCCTGGTTGGCCGAATACGAGCGGGTTGTCAGCTCGCGCCGCTCCAGTATTTGGATCCAACCGGACGATGGCGCCCGACCAGGTGATCGGGTCGCCGGTGGCATTGAAGTTCGTCTCCAGGTCTTGTGACCGAAGCGCACCGCCCTCAAACGACGGATCGCCACACGGGTTGGAGCCGATCTGGCCGTAGTCGGGGTTCACCGGATTGGCCCCCTCTCCTGATGAAACGTACAGCGCACCGTCGGGGCCGAAAACCAGGTCATCCAGGCTGTGCGTCGGGAACTGAAAACACCAGGCTCCATGTACCAACACCTGCTGGCTGGTCACTTGATTGGACGCATTCACACGTAATTTGAGGATTTCTCCAGTCGCCGGGCATCCATTCACATCGGGATTAGGGCAATTACCGTTTCCATATGTGGGAGCGGTCCCGCCGATCGGCGCGTCATAGGTGTAGCTGAGGAACACACTGTCGTTTGACGGAAAATCCGGATGGAGCGCCAAACCCAACAGGCCCCGATCGAGTTGGCTGTGAACTTTTTCCTCAATGTCAAGGATCGTCGTCGCAGTTTGGCCTTCCCCGTTGGCGACCTTGAGCCGACCGTCTTTTTCGAGAATGAAAAGTCTGCCGTCCGGTGAGATCTCAACCGCGGTGGGTTGCGAGAGTCCTGAGACCACGGGGACGATCGACACCGCAAGGTCGTCACCCGGATCGTGTGCCCTGGCCGGAGTTACAAATGCGATCCAAACCGATGCAACGGCAACAGCCAGCAAGCCGATGATGACGCGTTGTTCGCGAACGCGTATCTCAATTGATTCCACCCGTACAAACCTTCCCGAGCACTCCTGAGAGCACTTCCCAAAACCACCGTCATCAAACCCAAATCGGTTCAGGCCCATCAGTTCGGGCCTGAGCTGCAAGATCGCAGCAGGCAATCAGCGCTTGCCTACTGTCAGGATAACGGCTTCACGGGCCTGTGTTGGCTGCGGCGGAGATCTCTTGATCGAGAAGTTCCAGACCCGGAAAA
>JAHEJY010000043.1 GCA_024638625.1 Actinomycetes bacterium | reverse complement strand
GAGAGAACTCAGGCTCCCGGGTCTGCCGAACGAAACGGAAACGGTAATTCGAGGCGGTGCCGCTCCAACAGGTCCGCATCAGTCATGAGGTCGCCCGTGAGCCCGTCGGCCATGATCCGACCGGCATCCATCACAACCGACCGCTGACACAGCTCGAATGCGAATGCGAGATCGTGGGTGATGATGAGCTGGGTGATCGACAAACTGGCAAGTGTGTTGATCAATTCGCGCCGACCGGCCGGGTCGAGTCCGGAGGCGGGCTCGTCGAGAACGAGGACGTCGGGGCGCATGGCGAGCACCGTCGCTATCGCGGCCCGCCGCTGTTCTCCACCGCTGAGGTGATGCGGTGCCCGGTCCGCCATCTCGTTGGCCTCGACTGCCGCCAGGGCCTCCCGGACTCGTGCGTCTAATTCGTCTCCCGTGAGTCCGAGATTGGCCGGTCCAAATGCGACATCTTTGGCGACTGTTGGCATGAAGAGTTGATCGTTGGGATTCTGAAAGACCATTCCGACGCGTCGGCGGATCTCTCCGACCGTCTCCTCACTGAGCCCGAGGTCGCCGACTTGGATGGTTCCATGACTCGGCGTCAGCAGGCCGTTCAGGTGCAGTGCGAGGGTCGTCTTTCCTGCTCCGTTCGGACCGAGGATGGCAACCCGTTCTCCCTGCTCGATCCTCAGACTCAGACCGCTGAGGGCCTCGCGACCGTCGGGATAGGTAAAGCGAACATCTCGTATCTCGATGGCCGGGGTCATCGAAACGTCCAGGCGAGGATCGATATGGTCACTGCCACAATGGAGAACGCAGACGTCAGCGCCCATTCCCTGGATGTGGCCCGGCGGGCTGTCAACTCGGGCATGGTGCCCTGGTATCCACGAGCGAGCATGGCTGCATGAACCCTCTCACCGCGTTCATAGGTTCGCACGAACAGCGTTCCGGTGGCCGCTGCCAGAGGTGCGGTCTGCCAAAGCCATCGGGGCCGGTAACCGCGGGCGGCCATGGCTCGACGCATGCGCCCGAGTTCTTCAACGACGAGCTCCAGGTAGCGGATCATGAACGACGCAATGGCTGTCATGACCGGCGGTACCCGGAGGACGGCCAGGCCACGCAAGATTTCGGGAATCTCGGTCGTGGCGGCGAGCAAGATCGAGGTCGTGGCTCCTAGTGAGGCTTTGGCAATGATGTTCCACATCGCCCACAAACCCTCCGTCGAAACGGAGAGTCCACCGACAACCGTTTGCTCGCCGCCGCCAACCAGTGGGATCAACAGAGCAAAGAGCACGAATGGGATGACGGTCAGGAGACGGAGGAACACGAAGCCTGGGCCGATCCTGGCGATTGCCGCAAGCGATGCGAGAACGACGGCATACAAGCCGAAGGCCCAGAAGGCCTCGCGCGGTGTACCTGCGACGGCACCGACAAAGACGAGACCTGCGACGAGCTTTGCCTCAGGGGCGATCCGATGAATAGCAGAATGTTCGTGGACATAGAGCGCGTGGGCATGTCCGGCCCCCATCAGGAATGTGTGCCAGGTTGAACAGGGTCCGGGCGATCCTTGCGGGAGCGGCCGTAGCGCATCCCGTGCAGGAGTCCGGTGGCAACGGCAAGCGTGATGATGACTCCGGCCACTCCGGCGACGGTCAAGCTGACGGACTCGTTTGTGATGCCTTCGACGGCGTAGTCGGCAAACACTGGACTTGCGGTTGGTTCGCCGAGATCGATTCCGACCTGGTTTGCCACCGACACCAAACCGTCGGGTTCCTCGGCTGAGAATTGGCTGACGATTCCTGCGAGGAACATTGTGATGATGAGTCCGGCTACGAAGAAAGTACGTACCCTGATTCGCGTCGTGTCCGCAAGCTGCGAACGGTCGAGGTCCCGGGCGCCAAAGACCATGTCCGGGCGCGTCCTGAGAACCGCTGCTATTACAAGAGCGCTGATGACTGCCTCGCCTATGCCAATCAGCAAATGGACGCCGACCATCGCCCCGAAGACGGTGTCAAAAGGAATTGGTGCGGTTGCCCCGAAGAGCCATTCGAGGGAAAACGCCATCGCCGCCAGTACAACCGACGCGCCGCCGGCGAGGCCGGTGGAAGCCACGACACCGGCCGAGGTTGCCGGCATGAGTCGCCGAAAGAGGCGATACGCGCCGTATCCGCCGTACGCCGGCACAATCGCAAGGTTGAGCACGTTGTAGCCGATAGCGGTGATCCCGCCGTCAGCGAACGCCAGTGCCTGCAGAACAACAACGATCGTAACCATGACCACGGCGACACCAGGACCCAGCAAGATGGCCGCGAGGGCTCCACCGATCAGATGGCCGGTGGTTCCGGCCACGACGGGAAAGTTCACCATTTGGGCTGCGAAGAGAAACGCGGCGCTGAGACCGGCGAGCGGAATCTGCTTGTCCTTGAGGGTTGCGGTCGACTGACGAAGGGCTCCGGCCACTGACCCGGCACTCACAATCCCCGTGGCCAGGGCCGTCCCGGCATTGAGGAATCCGTCTGGTGCGTGCAAGCTGCCTCCGACCATCGCTCACCGTCGAAGCTATCGTATCTGCGAATCGTTCGCAAAAAGCTGGTGTTCAGCCGGAATCGGAAATCGACTCTGTCAGCACGCCTGTCATCGTGCATGCGTCATCGTGCTCGGACATCGTAAAAACGATGGTTCGAGCAAGGTCGTCGAGTAAAGGTCATCGTGCAAGGGTCCTCGCAAGAATCGTCAAGTGAGGTTGGAATCGGAACAACGCTCCGTCGCCATGGCTATCGCCTCACGCCACCGCGGAAGAAAGTTTGGAGCGTACTGGCCGGGGCGAACGGACATCTGACGGTCGATCAGATCGCCCGCGAAGTTGACCGACACAGCCCACCGCCCGTCAACCTGGCTTCGATCTATCGGGCACTGGACCTGTTCTCGACGCTCGGACTAGTCCGTGAGACCCGCCTCGGAGGCGAGGGAGGTGGTCGCTGGGAGCTGGCCCATCCCGACGATGAGTTCCACCTGGTCTGCTCCTCGTGTGGCCGGGTCGAACACCACGGCGGAGCCCTGGTCGAGAGTATCCGCAATCATCTCCAGGTCGATCACTCGTTCCAGGTCGTTGACGTCGAGTTGGCCGTGACCGGACACTGCCCGGCGTGCGCGGCGGGTTGACGGTGCCGGTTGCGCGTTGACATGCACGTTGACATACATTGGTATTCCCGCTAGTATTTGAGCATATGCTTAAACCGCTCGCTCAAACCAGCTATTCGCTCGATAACGTAGCGGAACCGCGAGAAGGTGATGGCCGGTGCTGGTCCCGGCGGAGGTTGGGAAGAGCACATCGGCAGGTTCCGGCGTCGAATCGTTGGTCGCGAAAGTAGGTATAGGTCGTTATGGAGCAGTACTCTTCCCCGGTCCTCAGAGGAGATACGACCGTGGAACGCCGGACGGCGCGACGAGCAACAAGAACGCCGGACGGAACAACCTCCGTTCTCGCCGAGAGCTCCCAGCCTGCGATGCTGACCGAAGTCACGCATTTTGATTCGATGGAAGCCGGCGCCTTTTTCGATTTCACCGACCTGCTTCGCGACTCCGTTGGGCGGTCCAACGTACAGCATGGTCAGGTGACCATCCACACTCCCCACACCACGACCACAATCGTTCTCAATGAATCCGAGACCGGTTTCATCAAGGACTTCCGGCGTCTCATGGATCGCATGGTGCCAACGGACGTTTACTACGAGCACGACGACCACTCTGTAAGAACCGAGAACCTTCAGGAAGACGAGTTCATCAACGGGCATTCTCATTGCCGCCAGATGATGGTGGGATCATCATCTGTCACCATTCCGATTGTCGGCGGCGAGGTCTTGCTAGGTCAATGGCAAAGAGTCTTCTTCCTCGAGCTCGACCAGGCCCGGCCCCGGCGCCTCATCATGCATTCACAAGGCGTGTAGCGAGACCCCCAGACCTGCATTGACCTAACTTTTGTCCGTTCGGACCGGCGCAATTTCTGTGCTCGGCATCAGAGCTTTTTGGTCGATGCCGCGAAGTCCGCTTGCCGAGAGGTGAAAACCGTGACTAAGTTGGATCATCACGCCAGGTTCCTGGCGTGTCTGTAACGGAAGCAATTCCTTTTCTATGGAGGCCAAGTCCAAGATGATAAAAAGACTGAGCTTCCTCCTCGTCGTCCTCGCTCTTGTAGCGGCGGCCTGTGGAGGAACTGAAGAAACCACGGAAACCACGGCTCCGGATGACACGAGCGTCACGACCGCAGCCCCGGACCCCGGTACCGATCCCGGCACCGATCCCGGCCAAGACACCGGCAAGAGCACACTTGATGTGGTGAAAGAGCGCGGAAAGCTCATCTGCGGTGTGAGCGGTAGCGCTGTCGCATTCTCGGAGACCCAGCCCGATGGCTCGGCGACTGGTTTTGACGCCGACTATTGCAAGGCTGTTGCGGCCGCCGTCCTCGGTGACGCAACCGCTGTCGAGTTCCGATCGACGACTGCTGCTGAGCGTTTCGACGTTCTCAAGAGTGGTGAGATCGACGTTCTCTTCCGTAACACGACGTGGACCCAGAGCCGTGACAGCGACGTAGGACTGGACTTCGGTCCGACCACCTACTTCGACGGCCAGCAGCTCATGGGCCCTGGCAACAGGTTCACGGTCGACAGCAGTGCTGCCGACGTGGACGGTGCCGTGCTGTGCACGAACACCGGTACCACGACGGAAAAGAACATCGTTGAATGGGCCCGGCTCGGTGGAGCCGAGATCGTTGTCGAGGGCGTCGAGACGTTCCCCGAGGCGATGGAGCGATTCAAGGAAGGTACCTGCGACCTCGTGACCACGGACGGCTCCGGCCTCGTGGGCAACAAGGCCACGGAGACGGCTGCCGGGACCGCCGGTGCCGCCGAATGGGTGATCTTTCCGTCCGCTCCGATCTCGAAGGAGCCACTCGGACCTGCATACCGCCAAAACGACTCGGCATGGGCCGACGTCGTCAACTGGACGATCCACGCCACGGTTATCGCCGATGAGAAGGGTGTAACGAGCGCCAACATCGACGACAACCGCGAAATCGATCCCGAAGCAGGCCGCTTGTTCGGTCTCGAGGGTGAGGTTCAGAGTGCCATGAATCTGCCGGCTGACGCCTTTTATCAGGTGATCAAGCAGGTTGGCAACTATGACGAGATCTACAGCCGTAACTTGAACCCGGTCGGGCTCACGCGTGAAGGTTCGCTGAATGCGTCCTTCGTGGACGGTGGGATGATCTACGCCCCGCCAGCCCGTTAGCAAACTGGAAAGATATTGTGAAGCAGGGAGGGTGCTCCGGCGCCCTCCCTGCCCACAGCCATACAACGACAGACCCAAGAACCAACCACAGCAGACGCAACAAAAACTGAAAAGGAACTCCTCGCATCGTGGCTAGCCCGTGGCGATAGCACAGCAACAGCGACCTCCAATTTGGCGGAACGCGACCGTCCTGAAATGGGGCGCCCAGATCGCAGTTTTTGTAGGGCTCGTCTTCCTTTTCGTCACTCTCGGAGCTCAGTCTCTTGACAACTTCGCCCAGCGCGGGTTGTCCTACTCGTACCGCTTCCTCTCGGACCCGACCGGCTTCGTTGTACGGGAAGGCATTGCCTTCCAACCCGACACCGGCGCCCGGGCCCTCTACGTGGGCCTCGTAAACACACTTCGCATCACGATTTCAGGAATCATCGTCGCCACGATTCTCGGGACGATCATCGGAGTTGCCCGGCTTTCGCACAACTGGATCGTCAACAAGATCGCCACCGTGTACATCGAGGTGATCCGCAATATTCCGCTGCTCGTGCAGATCATTTTTTGGGGCGCAATCATCCAGCAGCTCAAGGCGCTCACAGACGACCACATCGGTTCGTATACGTTCTGGTTCACCTCTGCCAAGGGCATCACCATTCCCTGGCTGTTTCCCACAGCAACGTTCTACCAGTGGCTCGTGTGGGTCATCATCGGAGCCATCGCCACGCGCTACGTCTATCGCTGGCGGATGCGTGTCAAAGAGGCGACGGGGAATGAGACGTACGCTCTTTCGTGGGCGTTCGGCACGTTCTTTCTTTTTGGCCTGATCGGCTGGTTCGCCTACCCGCTGTGGTCGTGGCTCGGTCCTATTTTGGGCTGGATCGGCGATGTCATCGGGTCGATTCCCGCTCTGGCAGTTCGCCTGGTGTTGCTCGGTCTGGTCATTGCCGGCGTTGGTGCATTTGCCTCACGTTTCTTCAGCAATCTCCGGGCGGGTGACAACCCGCAATTGAACAACAGTGTCATTTTTGGGATGTTCGCGGTGGCTCTGGTGTTGGCACTCGCAGTCTTCGGTGGGTTTTTGGCGATTGCCGGCGGTATCGAAGGCGCAGGCGGCTGGTTGGCTTTTGCGTTGATTGTGGCCGGAGTGGCCTTCGCTCTCAAGCTGTTGATCGACTACGTGGCCCCGAGGACGCTGGTCTCCGGACTCGTCGATGATGACTATTTCCGCGTGATATTTGCGGTACTCCTGGGTGTGGTTTTTTCAGGACTCTTCTTCGGCGTCGATGTGATCGGCGAGACGATCGTGAAACTGTTCTCAGCGTTCTTCCACTTTCTCGAACCAAAATTCGACGGTTCCAACACCGGTGCCCCCTTCCGCTATGCGCCACCGGCGGTCGAGGTTCGAGGTGCCGGGTTCGTGCAACTCTCTTCCGAGAGCCTGGTCATCACGCCCGGCTTTTTCGCCCTGTGGATCGCTGTCACCTTGTATACAGCGTCATTCATCGCAGAGATTGTTCGGGGCGGAATCCTGGCGGTTTCGAGAGGTCAATCGGAGGCGGGAAATGCCCTCGGACTCAGCCGCTTTCAGCTCTACCGGTTTATCGTCCTGCCGCAGGCGTTCCGCATCGTTCTACCGCCGATCGGTAATCAGTACCTCAACTTGTTCAAGAACACGTCTCTCGGGATCGCGGTTGCCTTCAGCGATATCGTGCAGGTGGGCCAAACTCTGTACAACCAGACCGGCCAAACGGTGCCAGTTGTGAGTTTGTGGATGGCCTTCTACCTATCCGGAAGCTTGATTCTGAGTTCGATCGTCAACTTCGCGAACCGACGCCTGAAACTCGTGGAGCGCTAAATGGCTGAGAGCAAGATCGTCCTTCCCGACCTCCCCGGCGCCGAGTATGCGCCAGAGCCGCCGCCGCAAGGTCCGGTTGTCTGGATGAAAGAGAACCTCTTCTCGACGCCATTCAGTGTGATCCTCACGATCATCGGTGGTCTCATCGCGGTCGTGTCTCTGCGAGGCATATTCGGATTCGTCGCAAATCCCGAAAGGATCTGGCAGGCCGTCACGACGAATCTGCGGCTGCTCATGGTCCAGGCGTATCCCGATCAACACATGTGGCGAGTGTGGGTCTCGATAGGCGTTGTGGTCGTGCTCACAGCCCTATCGCTGGCGGCCTGGCGAGTGGGTGGTCGTACGTCTGGCCGCAAGCTCACCGGTAACGTCATGGCGCTCGGCGGCCTCCTTGCGATCATCGGGCTGGTTGCCGATTTCCCGTTTGAGATGAACGTGACCTGGGCGGGCATCGGCCTTGCGCTCGCCGGCCTGGGATACATGATCCGGCGCATGATGGGTGAGAGGGCAAAAGCCGAGAACATCCCGGTACTGGCCGTAGCCGGCGGGCTCTTGATCGGGCTGGTGGCCTCACTGTGGGTCTTGCAGGTGCCGGTCCCGGATCCCGATTCCGGAATTCGAGCGGCGACGACCGAGCTCTTGGCCAACACCACCCGAATCCCGTGGCTGCTGCTTCTCATCACAGGCTTCGTCGCCTATGGAATTGGTATCGCTATCAGGGACTGGAAGCCCAGTCGGCCCCTGTTGGTGGCCGGTTGGGCGCTGAGCTACCCGGTCATTTTCCTCCACATTCTTCGCGGAACCCGGATGAACAATCTGAGTGAGTACCTCCTCATCGGACTCGCCTTTCTGGTGGCCGGGGCGGCAATCATCTACGCACTCGTGAACCTCGACATCGGTGAATCCGGGCGCCTCATATCCGGGATACTGCTGATAGCTGCACTCGTGACCTGGGCAACTCCCGTATTGATCATCATCCGGTTGTTGCTTCTGATTCTCGCGGTCTTCGCCCTGGCCGCCCCAACGTTCGGAGGCAGCGGAGGATCGAAATACCGCTATATGGGGATCTATGCCGGCACTGTCGTTGTGATGGTGTATCTGATGTTGCTCGCAACCGGGACCTCGGCCGTGCAAACCCAGAGTGCGGTTCCGTTCGGCGGGTTCATGATTACCTGGCTCTTGGCCATTGGTGCCGTAGCGCTGTCGTTCCCGATCGGCGTGGTTCTCGCTCTCGCCAGGACTTCGTCTCTTCCGCTGTTTCGGGTGATGGCGACGGTTTATATCGAGCTGGTGCGCGGGGTTCCGCTGATCACGTGGCTGCTCATGTCCGTGGTCGTGTTCCCGTTCCTCTTCCCCGAGGGTGTGGAGTTCGAGGACGTCGTAAAGGTCTTGCTGTTCTTCACGTTCTTCTCGGCCGCCTACCTCGCCGAAAACGTGCGCGGGGGGCTCCAGGCCGTGTCCAAAGGGCAAGCCGAGGCGTCGAATGCGCTCGGAATGTCTACGATGCAACGGACCGCTTTCATCACCCTTCCCCAGGCCTTGCGCGCCGTCATACCGGCTCTGGTCGGACAGGTCATCGCCACCTTCAAGGACACGTCGCTGGTTGCCATCGTCGGGCTCTTTGACATTCTGCTGATTGCCAAGAACGTCGTGCCGAACCAGAGCCAGCCGTTCAACTTCCTCGGCTCCATCAAGGAAAACCTCGTGGTGGTGGCTTTGGTCTACTGGATTTTCACCTTCATCTTCTCGCGCGTCAGCCAGCGTATCGAACGGAATCTCGGAGTCGGCGAAAGGTAAACCATGGCTATTGGCGAAAACGACATCATCGTCTGCGAAGGCGTCAAGAAGTGGTTCGGCGACTTCCAGGCTTTGACGGGGGTTACAACGAACGTCAAAGAGCGAGAGGTGGTCGTTGTCATTGGTCCGTCCGGGTCTGGCAAGTCGACCTTCATCCGATGCATCAATCGGCTCGAACAACACCAGGAGGGCGTGATAGCGGTCGACGGCGTAGAAATGACGAACGATCTCCGCAACATCGAGCAGATCCGGTCGGAAGTTGGCATGGTGTTCCAGCAGTTCAACCTGTTTCCTCACCTCACGATCCTCGACAACATCACGCTTGCGCCGATCTGGGTTCGCAAGCGACCCAAGGACGAAGCCGAGGAGCTCGCCATGGGCCTTCTCCAGCGGGTCGGCATCCCGGAACAGGCGAACAAGTATCCGGGACAACTCTCCGGCGGTCAACAGCAGCGCGTTGCAATAGCACGGGCCCTGGCGATGGAACCCAAGATCATGCTGTTCGATGAGCCGACTTCGGCCCTCGACCCTGAGATGATCAAAGAGGTACTCGACGTAATGAAGGAGCTTGCCGAATCCGGTATGACCATGGTGGTCGTCACCCATGAGATGGGGTTCGCTCGTGAGGTCGCAGATCGCGTGCTCTTCTTCGATTACGGAACAATCGTCGAGGAAGGCACCCCCGAGCACTTCTTCACCAACCCCCAGCACGATCGCACCAAACTCTTTTTGAGCCAGATCCTCTAATCATCTCGCCGGGCGGTCTTCGCCACCTACAACCCTGGGTTCACGGTCTGCTGTGACCCGCGGGTTCGCGACGGCGGTTTTCGCCACTTAGAACCCTGGGTTCACGGTCTGCTGTGACCCGCGGGTTCGCGATGGCGGTTTTCGCCACTTAGAACCCTGGGTTCACGGACAACCCGCGGGTTCGCGGCGGCGGTTCTTGCTGGCTGGCAAGAGGTAGCCGTCTGCGAGAGTTAGCATCGGTCGGGTGATCGCCTCGATTCCCTCTCCTTCGTTCAATGGGCTCGATGTGGGGCCCTTTCGGTTCAACATCTATGGGATTTGTATCGCTCTGGGTGTGATCGCCGCCATCGTTCTCTTACGCGGTAGGTTCGAAAAGCGCGGGGGCGACGGTTCTGCCATCGAGAAGATCGCCATTGCCGGTGTTATCGCGGGCGTGCTGGGGGCGAGATTCGGCTATGTGCTGACCCACCTCGATCAGATGGATCCCTGGTACCGGGCCTTCATGATCTGGGAGGGGGGCCTGGCGTTCTTCGGAGGACTGACCGCAGGTGCCGCCATCATCATCTATCTTCTGCGAAAGGGGAAGCATTCGGTGCTCGATGGAGCCGATGCGATTGCCCCCGCTCTTCCACTGGCCCAGGCGATCGGGCGCTGGGGCAACTACTTCAATCAGGAGCTCTACGGGAAGCCAACCGATCTACCGTGGGCATTGGAAATCGCCCCCGAGCACCGTGTTCCCGGATTCTCGGAATTCGAGACGTTTCATCCGACGTTTCTTTACGAATCAGTGCTCAACCTCGTACTCGTGGGATTCATCTTGTGGGTCGACAAACGGATTGCATACCGGCGGGGGAGTCTGTTCTTCATCTATCTCGCCGGATACGGACTGATTCGTTTCGCCATGGAGCTGTTGAGGATCGATACCAGTTTCCGTCTGGCCGGGCTCAGTCGCAACGGATGGATTGCTCTGTTGATTGCCGCAGGTGGCACGATTGCCTGGTTCAGGGCCAATCGGTCTTCCGAGGATGCTGATGCGGCGGCACCACCATCTTCCTGATGACGTGTGGGTTCAGTCCCCCGGGAATGGTCGCGGGGTAAAAGGGCAGAGCAATCAAAAGACCCCGCAATCAAAAGGACCCCGCCGAAGCGGGGTCCTTTCGCTTGAGGAGGCTTGGGGTTACACCGGCGGTTGAGCGTACTTGTCCCACCACCGCTTGGCGGTATCGATACCGCCGACGCCGAAGGCGATGGCGATCACCAGACCGGCGGCGCCGCTGACAACCGTGAACAGGGTGTTGGTGATGGCACCGATACCCAGGTAGTCGAGAGCGGTCAACAGACCGAAGATGATGATGCCCAACCGGATGGCGTTGTCGACCCAGCTGAAGCCCTTCCGCTCGGCCCATGGCCGCACCAGATTGGCAACGAAGTCCGCCACCAGGGCAGCAACGGCCAGAATGATGAGAGCGACCAGCAATCGTGGCAGCCACGCAATCAAGGTCTGAAGCAGATCGGTGAGTGCATCGATGCCCAGCGTTTGGCTGGTTACGAGCAGCACGACGAGCGCCAGGAATCCGTAGACGACACGGGATGTGACGTCCGCAACGGAATACCCGGAGTCACGCACGGCGCCCCCGATGCCAACGCGATCAACAAAGCCCGCGACAGCCTCGGTTTCGAGCAATCGCTTCACGATGCGGCGAATCCATCGAGCAATAAATAGGCCTACCAGCAGTACCAGTAGGGCAGCGACGATCCGGGGTAGCCATTCGCCGATGGCATTACCGACTCCGGATAACGATTCTGATAGTGAGTCGACAAAGTCGTTCCACACAGGTTTACCTCCTCAGGTTAAGTCCACCATTTGGACACAATAGAGGCCGCGAAGTTCGCTGTAAACAGGAACCTCAAATTTCGCGGGGTTACCTGAAGTGGTCATACCAACCATCGCCCGTGTTCGGTGGTGCTGTCACGTGCTACGAGGTTACGAGCAACCCGTCGTCGCCGGCATCAACCTTCACAACCGAGCCTTCGAGAATGGTTCCTTCGAGGAGCGAGAGCGCCAACGGATCAATCAACGCCGTCTGGATCAGGCGCTTCAGCGGCCTTGCTCCGAAGTTGGCGTCGTATCCCTCCCGGGCAAGCCATTCTTTGGCTCCTTCCGACATTTCAAGACGAATCGACCGATCCTCGAGACGCCGGCGCAGCTGCTCCAGTTGGATATCGACGATCAGCGCGAGGTCCTCGGGTGTCAGGCGGCGGAAAACCAGCGCCTCGTCGATCCGGTTGATGAACTCCGGTCGGAAACTGTTCGTCACCGCTTCCATGACCCTGCTCTTCACGATCTCGTCGGCGAGATCGCCGGTTATGAACTCGGAACCGAGGTTGGAGGTCATGATCAATACGGTATTGGTGAAGTCGACGGTCCGACCCTGGCCGTCGGTAAGCCGGCCGTCGTCGAGGAGCTGAAGCAGGACGTTGAACACGTCGGGATGTGCCTTTTCGATCTCATCCAGGAGCAGGACACCGTATGGACGGCGCCGTACGGCTTCGGTGAGTTGGCCGCCCTCGTCGTATCCAACGTATCCGGGCGGGGCTCCGATGAGGCGGCTGACCGAATGCTTCTCCATATATTCAGACATGTCGATGCGCACCATGGCCCGTTCGTCGTCGAAGAGGAACTCTGCGAGTGCCCTGGCCAGTTCGGTCTTGCCAACGCCGGTTGGGCCGAGGAACAGAAACGACCCAATTGGACGGTTGGGATCGGACAAACCTGCGCGCGAACGCCGTATCGCGTTCGAGACGGAGCGAACGGCTTCCTCCTGGCCAACAACCCGTTCGTGTAGCAGACCTTCCAGGTGGACGAGCTTTTCGACCTCCCCCTCCATGAGGCGACTGACGGGAATGCCGGTCCAGCGCGCAACGACAGACGCGACGTCTGATTCATCCACCTCCTCGTTGAGGAGAGAACCGTTTTCCTGAATCCCGGCCAGGGCTTGCTGTTGTTCTTCGAGGCGTTTTGTCAGGCTGGGCAAGTCGCCGTAGCGCAGTTCGGCCGCGCGCTCGAGGTCTCCATGTCGTTCAGCCCGTTCGGCATCTGCGCGGGCTTCCTCGATCTCCTGCTTGGTGGACTGGATGTGTCCGATTGCTTCCTTTTCGACCGTCCATTGGGCGGTGAGGCTATCGATCTCCTCCTGTACGTTCGAGAGATCTTTTTCGAGGTTGGCCAATCGCTCCAGCGATCCTTTGTCGCTTTCTTTCTGCAACGCCGCCCGCTCGATCTCGAGCTGACGGAGCCGACGGCTCAAAACGTCGATCTCTTCGGGCATCGAGTCGAGCACGATGCGCAGGCGGCTACCGGCCTCGTCGATCAGGTCGATGGCTTTATCCGGCAGCTGCCGGGCCGGGAGATAGCGGTCGGAGAGCATCGCGGCGGCGATGATGGCACCGTCGGTTATGCGGACCCCGTGGTGCACCTCGTAGCGCTCCTTCAGGCCGCGCAGGATGCTGATCGTGTCTTCCACGCTCGGCGCCTCAACCAGGAGCGGCAAGAAGCGTCGCTCCAGGGCCGGGTCCTTTTCGATGTATTTGCGGTGCTCGTCGAGGGTGGTGGCGCCGATCATGTGGAGCTCACCGCGAGCGAGCATCGGCTTGAGCATGTTGCCTGCGTCCATCGAGCCTTCCCCGGCGCCGGTACCGACCACGGTGTGGAGCTCATCGATGAAGGTGATGATGTTGCCTTCGGCGGCTTTGATTTCGTCGAGGACCGCCTTCAGCCGCTCCTCGAACTCACCCCGGTATTTCGCACCTGCGATGAGAGCGGGCAGGTCGATAGCTATGAGTCGTTTTGTCTTGAGGCTTTCGGGGACATCGCCGTCTGCCATCCGTTGGGCGATGCCCTCGACGATCGCGGTCTTGCCGACGCCGGGCTCACCGATCAATACCGGGTTGTTCTTGGTCTTGCGAGAAAGCACCTCGATAACTCGCCGGATCTCGTCGTCGCGCCCGATGACCGGATCGAGCTTGCCGTTGGAGGCGGCCGCTACCAGGTCATAGCCGTACTTTTCGAGAGCGTTGAACGTGCCCTCCGGGTCCTGCGTTGTGACCGTGGACGCACCCCGCACCTCGCGTACCACGTCAGCAATCCGCTCACCCTCGACGCCTGTGCTGCGGAGCGCGTCGCCCGCAACACCTTTGTCATTGGCGAGTGCGATCAGCAGATGTTCCGTTGAGATGTAGGCGTCGCCAAATGCTTTTCGTTCGGTATCGGCCTCATTCAGCGTCCGGACCAGATCAGACGAAAAGCCGACTTCGGCGTCCCCGTAGACCTTGGGCAGGCGCGAAAGCTCGTGATCGATGGCGGCCCGCAGTTGTGTGGGTTGAACTCCGAGCTTGTTGAGCACGGGATACGTCAGACCGTCGGTGTCGCCGAGCAGTGCCAGGAGAAGGTGGATGGTCCCCGCCTCCGCATGGTTTTCGGAAGCAGCGAGCTCTCGAGCCGCCAATACTGTTGCCTGTGAGCGGCGAGTCATGTTGTTGAGATCCATGAGTTCCTTTGTACGTCCCTGGAAGTATTCGAATTATAAGTTCTTGTGGTTAGATAATCTGAGTATAACAGACTCAGATATGCCTGTGGTTGACCCTTGATTTCATCGGTTGTCGTGTGTCAGATCGTCCTCGTCCCTCAAGCCATTACCCGTCATCGGACAGTTCGTAACCCGAGGTTGCTACTGTTCGGCGACCATGATTGATGTGCTCACGTCCCTCAGATCGGCCTTGATAGACGCGCCATTGGATTTTCCGGCACCGGGGCATGCCGACGCCATCGTGGCTCGTGAGCAACTGGTCGACCAGATCGACGATTATCTCATTCCGCGGCTGGGGAAGCTGGATGCTCCACTGCTCGTGGTTGTAGCCGGGAGCACCGGTTCCGGGAAATCGACGATCGTCAACTCGATTGTGGGCCGCAACGTGAGTGAGGCCGGGGTCCTGCGGCCGACAACCAGAGCGCCCGTCCTCGTTTGTCATCCAGGCGATGAACCCTGGTTCGCCGGAGACGACGGATTGTTGTCCGACCTTCCACGCTCGACCGGGTCTGTTCCGCAGGCCGGGAGCCTGCACATCATGACGGAGCCGACGATGATTCCCGGCCTGGCTCTGCTCGACGCCCCCGACATCGACAGCGTCGAAACCGAGAATCACGAGCGCGCGGCGCAGCTGATGGGCGCAGCTGATCTGTGGCTCTTCACCACCACCGCTTCGAGGTACGCCGATGCGGTTCCGTGGGATTATCTGGCGATGGGCAAAGAACGGGGGACGCGTCTTGCGATTGTGCTGAATCGTATACCGGTCGGGGCAACGAATGAAGTCGCCGAGCATCTGCGAACCATGCTGCGAGCTCAGGCGCTCGGCGACGTCCGGGTGTTCACGATTGAAGCCGAGCCCGATCTCATAGAAGGTCGGTTGGCCGGGATGGCAGAGCTCGGCGGCTATGTCCGTGATCTTGCATCCGACGCGGCAGCTCGCCGGGAGATGGTGGCTGCAACGTTGCGAGGAGCCCTGGACAGCATTCCCCGCCGGGTAGATGCGGTCGCCGGCCGCATCATGGCTCAAATCGACGGTGCCGAACTCTTGAAGCGGATCAGCGAGCGCCGATACCGCGAGGCGCTCACCGAGGTCGAGCTCGCCCTCAGCACCGGCACGGTCCTGCGAAGGGAAGTGTTGGATCGGTGGCAAGAATTCATCGGAGCCGGAGAGGTGATGCGCTCCGTGCAAGCCGGTATCGGCCGTCTTCGTGACAGGATCAAGGCCGCCTTCACCGGAGAACCGCCACCCGAACGCGAGGTCCAGGGTGCGCTCGAGTCAGGGATCGAATCGATCGTGATTGCCGCCTCGGATCAGGCCGCGCTCGACGTTGCCGAGCGGTGGAGGGCGACTGATGTGGGTGCAGGCCTCGCGCTTCATGGAATGGACCGGGCTTCACCAACACTCAAGAAGGCGGTGAATCCCGAGGTCCGTGAGTGGCAGAGCTTCGTGCTGGATCTGGTCAGGGCCGAAGGTGGTGACAGGAGAGCGGTGGCCCGCACCGTCTCGCTGGGGGTCAATGGGATCGGTGTTGCCTTGATGGTGGCGATTTTTTCGCAGACAGGAGGACTGACCGGCGGCGAAGTCGCTGTCGCAGGTGGCACGGCAACTGTCAGCCAGGCGATTCTCGAGGCTGTGTTCGGAGAGCAAGCGGTTCGAGGTCTGGCCGCCAAGGCGCGCAGCGACCTCCTCGACCGCATTGTTCGGCTGCTGGATGCCGACCTCGATCGTTTCCACGCTCTCCTCGGTGGCGCCGGAACCCCGGAGCAGGCGGACGCCTTGAAAGCCCTGGGGCGCCAGGCCGCCTCGATCTCCATATGAATCTCGAACGGGTAGATGCCCTTGCCCAGGCGGTCGAGCTGGCCGACGGCCGGCTCGATCCCGGGTGGGTCGATCACGCCCGGGCAGTCGTGCGTCGGGCGCGGCAGCGAATCACGCACGGCACCGACGCCACCGTCGTTGCGTTGGCCGGGGCCACCGGCTCCGGTAAGTCGACGTTGTTCAACGCCTTGGCGGGCGCTCTGGTTTCACAGGCGGGATTGCGGCGCCCGACTACCGGATCCGTGCATGCTTCGGTCTGGGGAGAACAACCGGAGACAGCGGGCCTACTCGAATGGCTCGAGGCCGGCAAGCGACACTTCGTTACCCACCCGGATGAGGATCTCGAAGGGCTCGTGCTGCTGGATCTGCCCGACTTCGACTCCACGACACGCGAAAACCGGATGGTCGTTGATCGGCTGGTCGAGCTGGTCGATGCGCTGGTGTGGGTCACCGATCCCCAGAAGTACGCTGACGAGCTCCTACACACCAACTACATCCAACCTCTCGCCGGCTATGGCGATGTGATGGTCTTCATCCTCAATCAGATAGACCTGCTCGACGACCGGGCGCAGGCGAAATGTCAGGCCGATCTCGTCCACCTCTTGCAGGAAGACGGAATCGAAAAGCCTGAAGTTCTCGGAGTGTCGGCCACCGTCGGCACCGGCCTACAACAGGTGCGCACCGTTCTCAAAGATGTTGTTCGCAAGCGCGAGGCGGCTCTGGCCCGTATCGACGCTGATCTGAGGTCCGTGACATCGGAGGTCGCGGTCGACGTGGATCCCGCAAAACGGATCGTTTCGAAGTCGACCAGGGCTTCGCTGGTGTCGGCGTTGGCGACGGCGGCGGGCGCGGACCATGTTGCAACGGCGGTGGCCCGGAGCTACCGGCTCGACGCCGCCGGTGCCATGGGCTGGCCAGTTACCCGCTGGCTGCAAAAGCTTCGCTCGAATCCTTTGCGTCGATTTCGGCTCGGTACCGAAGGTCGCTCGTCCCTGCCCGGCCCGAGTGCCGTGGAAGACGCCGAAGCTCGCATGGCCGTGCGAACAACGGTTGACGAGGCGACGAAGGAGTGGGGTGAACCGTGGACAGGCATCGCTCGCAGAGCGGTACATGAGAACACCGCGGGCATGGTCAGAGCCCTCGACGAGGCTGCATCTCGCAGTGTTACCCGCTTCGATCGGCCGGGTTGGTGGTCGGCAATCGGAAGTCTTCAATGGCTGCTGTTCGTAATCATGGTCGCCGGGCTCTTGTGGTTGGTTGTGTTGTTTGCCCTCGACTCGTTTCAGGTGCCGAACGAGATCATCACTCCCGAGTGGCGGGGCTGGCCCGTCCCGACCCTGACGGCGATCGGAGGTGCGTTGGGAGGAGTGCTGCTGGCCTGGCTCGCCCGGTTGGCTGCCGCTCTGGGAGCGAAGCGCCGTTCCCGGCTCACGACCAAGGAGCTCCGCGAGCAAGTGACTGGCGTGGCAGAGGCCTATGTGCTCGGTCCCATCGAACAGGAGCTCCAAACGGGCGTTGAGCTGGGCCGGTTGTTGAAGGTGGCGGCCGGAGGCCGCTGAGAAGTCCCTTCCTTAAATCAGGAGCAGCCAGCAGAAGTTTCGGCTCCCGCTTGATTCCCGCACTGTGTGTTCGTACACTGGCGCCGCACTGAGGGGGCTCAACATTGGAGGAATCCAAATGCTCAAGGAATTCAAGGAGTTCGCGTTCGGCGGAAACTTGATTGACATCGCTACCGGCCTGATCATGGGTCTCGCCTTCGCCGCCCTCGTGGGTGCGCTGGTCGAGCACGTCATCATGCCGATCGTCGGCATCGCCGGAGGAGCCGAGAATGTGGCCGACATGTGGGCTGTGGAAGCCGGCAACTCGGTGATTCGCATCGGAGCTTTTGTCTCGGCGGTACTTACGTTCCTGGCCACGGCAGCCGGTGTCTTCTTCTTCATCGTGAAGCCATACCAGCGCTATCAGGCGAGCCAGCCCGCCGAGGCAGACGAAGCTCCTCCCGAGGACGTCGTCTTGCTCCGCAAGATCGCAGACAGCCTGGCAACCCGGTAGACCTGCCTTCACAAACCAACAAAAGCGGCCCAGGGCAGGGCCGCTTTTTCAATTTGTAGAAAAATAGTCCCCCACCGAGTGGGGGAAAGTACCGCAGCCCGTAGGGCTGGGGTAGGGGTAGTCGATCGCTCGGAAAAGTCCCCCACGAAGTGGGGGAAAGTACCGCAGCCCGGTAGGGCTGGGGTAGGGAGTGGTCGATCTCTGGGAAAGTCCCCCACGAAGTTGGGGAAAGTACCGCAGCCCGGTAGGGCTGGGGTAGGGGGTCGGCGATCTCTCTCCCTGTATCTTGACGTTTCTCGAGGCAATTCACGGGACCTAGGACAACCTGCGAACCCCCTACCCCCGAACTTCGCTTCGCTTCGCTCGGCGGTACTTTCCCCCATCTCCTCGCCGCCTGCGGCGGCTGATGGGGGACTATGTGGGGAGGGAGGTTTTCTTGATCGTCCTGGGGGTGAAGGCGTCCCGGGTTGGGCCCTCGGTTCGGAGTCGGTCCAGGCGGGCTTTGGCTTCTTCGATGGTTGGGATGTGGCCGGCCGCAACCCACCACATCACCAGGTGCGGTTCTGCGTGGGGTTCGATCCATTCGGCCCGGCGCCGCATCACCTCCAGGTGACCACCGGAATAGACGTACGCTTTGAGATGCTCCCACGTTTCCCACACCGAGAGATTGAGAAGCACTCTGGGATCGTCGAACGCCTGGACGGCCATGGCGTTGCCGGTCTCGTCCTGGAAACGCCACACGAATCCTGGCGAGGACTCGGCCAGCGCATTGACGGAATCCAACCGGGACGTGAATCCTTCGAGCCCGGGGTGGTCCGACGGATAGCGGAAACGGGCGACATTGAATTGAGCAA
>JAHEJY010000168.1 GCA_024638625.1 Actinomycetes bacterium | reverse complement strand
ACGGAACCGTGACTTCGGCCGCCATCATCAATGACCGAGAGACAGGTCGTTCCCGGGGCTTCGGCTTTGTCGAGATGTCGACACCGGAAGAGGGCCGTGCGGCCATCGAGGCACTCGATGGTCAGGACTTCGAGGGCCGTCGCCTGACGGTCAATGAGGCACGACCCCGGCGATAGCACCAAGAACTTCCCCAACCTAAGTTCAAAGAAAGCACCGGCTACCACGCCGGTGCTTTCTCGTCGGGGTGATCCGCATGATGTCGCCACGAGCAGGCTGGCGAGAGCGATTCCGATGTTGCTCCGAACCAGCAGAACGCGCTTTCGGTGGTACGACGCTAACCGATCCGATACGCTGTGTGTAGAGAGACCTTTGACAGAAACCGCCCGGGTTGTGAGGACGCACGGCCCTTTCCAAGAGCGGCTCGCAGGCGTCAAATGGAAAAAAGGAGGCGGGAATGAGAGGGCGCCTTGCCGCTCATCTGGCAGAAACTCTGCCAGGAACGCTCGTCGTCTTCGTAGCGCTCCTGCTCGCAACGCTGCTGGTCGCAGGTTGCGGAAACGGTTCCTCTGTAGGCGTCACCACCTCTTCGACCCCTGCGTCAACCAGCGTCGTCACAACCACCGTCGGCACCACCCCGATCGATCCTCCTACAACGGTGGCTCCGTCGATCTCGACGACCATACCTCCCCCCTCATCGACCTCGACGAGCACGACGACCACGACGACCACGACCACCCTTGCTCTGGTTGAATTGAAGCGCGGGGACGAAGGCGAAGCCGTTGAGATGCTCCAGAGCCGCCTCACGGAGTTGAAGTTCTTTCGCGAGGAGGTCGACGGGGTATTCGGACCAAGGACGGCGGCGGCCGTGGTTGCCTTCCACAAATACACGGAATCAGAACGATCGGACACCTGGACCATCGCCGACTGGGTTTTCCTCGACGATCTCCCGTCGGCGTCGCTGCCCGAGCGCATCGAGGCGGATCGCATTGAACTCGACCTCGGTCGCCAGCTCGGTTTCGTGATCTTCAACGACGAGATCGAGGCGATTCTCCCCGTCTCGTCGGGCAACGGCGCTTGGTACACCAGCGCCTCAGGAAACGCAGCGCGAGCCAGGACACCCAGGGGCGATTTCGAGATCTACAAACACTACGAGGGCTGGCGGATCTCCTATCTGGGCGGCCTCTATCGACCGTGGTATTTCCGGGGCGGATACGCCATTCATGGGTCCAATTCGGTACCGGCCTATCCGGCTTCGCACGGATGCGTTCGTGTGCCGAATTGGGATGCCGATTGGCTTGCCGATCAACTGCGGATCGGTCTTTCCGTTCACGTCTGGGATTAGCCGGTAGCTCCCAAAAACCGTCGAAAACCGCTTGACGTGCTGGATCAGTGGTTTCACTTCGACGAAATGGTCGGACCTCTGGTCCCAACTCACCCAGAGTGGTTTCCCTCAAGTTCTCTTGCGAGGGCGCCGATGGTGGGTGTAGGTTTCATATTCGATCGGCCGTGTGCGTGTGGTGTCAGCAACGGTTGGGCGGGGATTCCCTCGGATGTGCATGGCCCTCAGACAGAGGCGAGAAACATGACCGCAGCCCGTCAGTATTCGGTTCCATCAACGTCCGCCCATCCGCTCGAACTCGATGCCAGTCAGGCGGAGCTGGAAAAAGCCGTAAAGGCTGTTCACACCGGGTTGGCCGGTCAAGGCGCCCGCCGCGGTCGCATCTGGGCGCTGGGTGTGCTGGAGTCGGTCGGATCACTGACAGGTGCGTTCGAGAAACACGCCGAGTTATCGCGAAGTGCTCTCGAGAACCTCCTGGAAATCGCTCCGCAGCTCGGCCACGTAGCGATTCAACTCGAGGACGAACACGAAAGGATCATCATCTCCTTGGAAGAGTGCCTCTGCCGGCTGCGTAGAGAGCCATCGGCCCCCGAAACCGAGTGGGTGAACGAACTCCGGGTGCAGCTCATCGAAGCGCTCCATGCGCTCGCCAACCATCGTGAGCGCGAGGAGTGTTTCGTGTACGACACACTCGAGGCCGAAATAGGCGGCGGCGACTGAACGTAGGCTGTGGTGGTGCATTGGGCAACGGCAGATCTACTCGACGATCACCCGGAAACGGCCGTCTTCGAACATGGCCTCCAGAATTTCGGGGGACGGCCGGGCATGGCCGGCACAGCAGTGGTCATCCAGGCACCCGCCGATAACACTCACGTCAGATCGACACTAGAACGGCAAGGTGACGGACGCGTTCTCGTAGTTGACGGCGAAGGTGTATTGTCCTGCGCCCTCGTGGGTGACCGACTCGCCCGGCTCGCCATCGACAACGACTGGTCCGGCATCATCGTCAACGGCTGCGTTCGAGATTCGGCGGTGATCGAATCGATGCCAATCGGGGTCTGGGCGCTCGACACGAATCCGCGACCAAGTTCAAAGCAGAACCGGGGTGGTCCGGTGCCCGAAACGTCGTTCCTGGGTGTGACCATCCAGGAGGGTGACTGGATCTATGCCGACGCCGACGGCTTGCTGGTCGCTCGACAGCCGATCCATCCGGTCTAGCTGTCGGTAACGTTCTGCCCCTGTGAGCTCCCTCCTTCGACGTTGTTCGGTGATCGTCGTTATCGCCCTCGCTTCCAGCGCATGTTCGGGTCCAAACTCCGATTCGCAATCACCCACAGCTTCCCCGACAACCACCCGCGCTCCGGCGCCCGCCAGCACTCCGGCTTCGTCGTCGACGACGACAACGCCACCATCGACGACGCCACCATCGACACCGACAACGGCTTCGACGACATCTTCATCGACAACGCTGGCCCCCACGGGACCCATCGACTGTGGCTTTCGAGCGGGCGTGTGGCAGGAGGGCGTTGCGGGTGGTCGTATGTTCCGGGCCATGCTGCCAGAGGGAGAAGGTGATCACCCCGTAATTCTCGAGTTCCACGGGTTTGCCGGCACTGCGGTCGAGCAGAGCGACGTCAGCGGCCTCGGACGTATCGCCGCTGATGCAGGCTTTGCCGTCGTCGTGTTTGACGGACAAGGCCAGCCCGGCCGATCCCTCCGATGGGACCTCGACGGAGGCCTCGACAGCGACGTGAGCTTCATCGACCAAACGCTGCGACCGCTCATGCCATGCGCGGGACCGGTGTTCGCCACCGGGTTCTCAAACGGAGCAGCCTTTGCTGTTGTACTGGGGTGTGATAGCGAACTCGACGTGGTCGCTGTTGCGACTGTTTCGTGGGCTGCACGTCCCTGCGCAGATGGCGGTGCGCTGCCGATTCTGGCGTTTCACGGTACCGCTGACGGCACGGTCCCTTTTGACGGCGACGGCAGTGATGTGCTCGAATTCCTCCTGGGGCTGGGAAGCGGGCCTGCCCGGACCACGATTGCCAGTTGGGCCGAACAAAACGGCTGCAGTAGCTCAGAAACAACGAACATCCCGCCTGACATCGAATACACCCGGTGGTTGGGCTGCCTGGCTGACACCGGTTTTTACCAAATCGACAACGGTGGACACTCCTGGCCGGGAACAGACGCCGAGGTGCAGTTCGGTGTGACGACCCGGAGTATCGATGCGTCGCAATTGATCGTGGATTTCTTCTTGTCTCAGCTGGACTAGTGGTCGATCCAGAATTCGATCGGCACTCCGAGCGCGTCTGCCAGGCGATTGGCATAGGCGTAGTAGCCCACGATCTCGGTGATGTGGAGCACATCGACGTCAGAGCATCCTGCGTCACGGAGGACCTGCACGTCGCCCTTCTGCATCCGCTGAGGAGTACGGGTCAACTTATCTGCAAATCGCAGAATGGCCAGCCGGCGATCGTCGATCCCGGCCGATTCGTAATCCGCCTCGATCCGGTCTGCCAGTTCGTCATCCCTCAGCAGCCGGCGCAGACCGCGCCGGTGGTGCGTCAGTCAGTAGTGGCATTCGTTTATTTCGCTTACCACCACCGCGATCATTTCTCGATCAACCTTCGGCAGTGAGCGGGTGGACTTCATGGCCTGTCGATACAGTGCAAGATGAGCAGCCATGCTTGCCGGATCCAGCGAGTGGATGGCAAGTATGTTGTCAACACGGCCATGAGCGGGATCGACGGTCCGCTTGCGAAGCTCGACGAGAGCCGGGTCGCTCCACTCTCGATCGTCGACCATTTCGATCCAGGGCTGTTCCATGAACCGGACACTAGATAGAAGTAAGATCTTCGCCATGCCGCACGTCTCAGGCCTTTGGCTCAAACCCAACCACGGTGGCGCCATGAAGCCGATCGACACCTTGACGCTGAAGGAAGGCGAGGGCATCGACGGAAACGCCGATCAAGGAGGATGGCGCCAGGTGACGGTCATCAGCCAGGAACGGTGGGCGCGAGTCGATGACGACCTGAATGCTCACGTCGACCCGGGGCTGCGGAGGGCAAACGTCATGGTGAGCGGCCTGAATCTGGCTGACAGCCGGGGCAGCACGTTGCAGCTGGGGGAGTGTCAGGTCGAATTGCGGGGCGAGACCCGGCCTTGTCGACTGATGGACGAGCAGCACTCAGGGCTGCGAGCCGCCCTCGACGCCGATTGGGGCGGCGGAGCGTTCGGAGTCGTTGTCCGATCCGGCACAGTCAACGTTGGCGACGAGGCGCGTCTTCTCTGAGGAGGCACGTGTGAGTTTCGTTCGGGGGTTGCCCAAAGCCGAGTTGCACGTCCACATTGAGGGAACTCTCGAACCG
>JAHEJY010000042.1 GCA_024638625.1 Actinomycetes bacterium | reverse complement strand
GAAAAGACGATCGGCCACATGACGAAGATGATCATCAAGATCATGCCGGGGGTAATCCAGCGGAGGGCTTTGGTTCGGCTGCTGAGGTACACCCAGTTGATGAATCCGAGGCCTATGAGTATCGCGGCGGCGGGTATCCAGGCGCCGGCGGTCAACAGCGTCGCGAAGGCGAAGATGCCGACACCGGTGGTCAAGGCCAGCAAGCCGATCTTCAGCCAGAACCCACGTCCGTAGTTGGACGCCGAACGCACTGAGGACAGGGCTCCCTTCGGGTCCCTGTCCTCAGTGGTCTTTGTCATGTTGTTGGGTTTAGCGCGCTCAGCCGGCGAGAGCCTCTTCCACCGCCGTCTGAGCATCGTTCATCGCGGTCGTGGCGTCCTTGTCGCCGTTGCGAACAGCCAGGAGGTTGTCACCCAGCGGCCCCCACACGCTGCCCATTTCCGGAACGTTGGGGATCGGAACACCGTCCGCCGCCGAAGCCGCAAAGGTCTGCAACACCGGGTCGTCGGAGTTCGCCTCGAGTGTCGGCGTGTGAGCCGGGTTACGAGGATCTGCCTCATAGAGCGCCTGCATTCCCTCTGCGGTGGCGAGAAAGTCGAACAGGAACGATTGAGCCAAAACGGTATTCTCCGAAAAGGAGCTCAAGTAGAAGCCCTGGCCGCCTGCAAACGGAACCGGGGTCGATCCGCCGATGGTCGGGAGCTTGGCGACGCTCCAGTTGAGGCCGGAGTCGGCGAGCGTGCCCAATTCCCACGGACCGGTGATCCAAAACGGCTGCTGACCGTCGAGGAACAGCTGCTTGGCGCCGTCATAGTTGACGGAGTCGACCACGCCTGCTGCGATCTGCTCTTCGAGGAATTTCACACCCTGGATCGCTCCCTCGCTGTTGAGGCCGACGTCGCTTGCATCAAAACCTGCGCCTGCTTCAAACGGGAAGATATAGCCGCCATCAACCGATACGAAGGGATAGTTGTGATAGGCGTCGCCGCCGTCACCACCGCCCGGTATGCCCACGCAGTTCTCGATCCCCGAGAGACCGTCGCAGATGGCTTCGATCTCCTCGAACGTTGCCGGCGGCTCGGTCACGAGGTCGGTGTTGTAATACATAGCGATCGCCTCGGTTGCGTACGGGAGCGCATACAGCGCACCGTCGAAGGTGAAGAGGTCGAGCGCAATGCTCTCGAACTCACTCGTCCGGGCGCCGAGGTCGATAGGGGCGGCTACACCGTTGGCGGCCAGTTCACCGGACCAGTCGGCTGCTCCAACGAAGATGTCGGGTCCTTCGCCGGCGGGGCCTGCTGTCTGGACCTGGCTCCGAATCTCTCCGAAGTCGACGATCTGTATCTCTACGTCGACGCCGGAGCTCTCCTCGAAGGCGGGAACCACCTCGCCGAGAGCGATGGAGCGCTTCTCGTCTGCCCAGATCACGAGCTGCACCGGATCGGGTGCAGCAGTCGTCGTGGGTGCAGCCGTGGTAGTTGGCGCGGCAGTGGTGGTGGTTGTCGCTTCTGTCGTTTCCGTGGTGGTTTCGTCGCCACCGCAAGCAGCCGCCACCATGGCAAGTGCGAGCATGAGGCCTACGAGGGCCCGATTGGTTCTCATCCTGAGATTCTCCTCAACGTGTTTGGTCGGACCTATTGGCCCGCCGGCCGAGTTTATGCGTTTTTCGCGTCCTCGTCGACCGGAAATGTCGGGCGGGTGCAGTCCGTTACCGCCCTCAGGCCACGATGTTCACCGTCTCGAGAATCTCATTTACGATCGGAATCACGGTGGTGCGGTTGCTCATCCCCCCGATTGCTACGTACAGGCAGAACGCCCGTCCCCCGGCTTGAAAAAATCGCTGGACGCCACCCTGTCCGGGGAGTGGCCGTTGCATTTGGTTCGGGTCGAAGTCGTTCGGGTGGAGCGGCCAGGGAAGCTGGTCTGAGCTGAACAAGGCGGTGGCTGTGCTATCGGGGTGGTATTCGAAGATCACGATGAGGGCGTCATCGGGACCCATGAGCTCAACGGCACCGCCTCCGTAGTCGCCCCGTCCTTCCGGAAGGGGAAAGGTCGCGATGTGGGCAACCACATGCCTGGTTTCCTCTGCGGAGACCTGTTCCAGCCTTCTCAGCTCGAGACGTGCGAAGGGGTCGGGCCGTTGATAGATGTTGGCATCCCATCCGGCCGGCACATCGACGGAGATCCCTCGGGCTTCCAGCTTCACAGACGCTCGCTCGGCATCAGATGGCGACGACCAGGGCGGATACGGATGCTATACCCTGGGCGGTGATGGCGAGGCGACGAGCCGGGGTGAACCAGCCGGCCATGCGCTTGTGGAAGGACACCAGCTCCCGCGGGCTATGGATACTCGCCGTCAGCAGTACGGGGAGGGCTCTCGTGAGCCCGAACGTGAGACCCACCAGCGCTCCCAGGGAGACCGACCCGGTCAGGGCGGCGAGCACGAATGTCAGATAGACCAGAGAACTCGTGATAATCGTGATCCAGCCCAATCCGAGCTGAAAACCGAAGCCGATTCCGTAGACCCAGCCTCGATACTCGTCCAGCCAGTCCTCGTTGACCTGCCGCTGGAGGGTGATCAGACGGCCAGTGCCCTGGTCTGCCCAGAGGCCCCCGGCGGCCAGGACCGCCACAACGAAGGCCATGATTGAAAGCGGCGGTGTCCAGACGGCGGCAATCGCCGTCCCGATTGTCCCTGCGGCCAGGCCGGTGACCAGCCCGCCGAGCGATGAACCGAGGACGTATGCGGCCACGGTGAGAGCCCACTTCTGGTGTCTGGCCCGCTCACCGAGCGGGTGGATGCTTGAAAGCATCGACTCCCCTCATGGCGACCAGCTCGATCGGATGGCTGCGATCACTGCAACGAGCATCCCGGCGCCAGTGATCATTTGTCGGGGCGGCCGAACAGAGCTGGATCGCCAGGCTCGATCCCCGCCGCGATGAGAACCTCGTCGGCGTCGCGTGATCGTTCCCGGCCTTTGGCTCTGTTGCTCGCGGGTCGGCCGCTTCGTTTGCTGGCCGAGGTGGCATCCGCTACCGCCTGGCGAAGCAAAGACTGCAACTGCCCCCACGTGGCGCTGGCGCCTTCCCCGATGGTTCGACCGGTTGGCCCATCGACCATGACGAAGAACGGTGAGACCGGAACCCCATATGCCTCGTAGGCGTCACTTGACATGACGGTAGCGACCCCGGGTGGTCCCAGGCGTCGGACCTCGGATTCGCTCTCGGCCTCCGGTCCTTTGGTGACGATGACGAGGCGCAGATCCGGGTGGGGGAGCTTCAGGTTTGGATCGGCGAACGCCTCCCAAAAGCGGTGACACGACGAACACGAGGTCGAGAGGAACGCCAACAGGGTCGGATGATCGGCGCCGACAATGCCCACGACCGCAGCCGAGCCGTCAGCCTTCATACCCGTGATGTCAGCTGCCGGGTTGGGATCGAGCCGGGGTTCTGCGATGCCGGCCGCCACCCGCAGCTCTGTGGCTGAGGTCTCAGAAGGCGTGATATCGGTCTCCCCGAGTCCCAGATCGTGGAGTTTGCGCAGGATCTCGGCATGACTCTTCAAAAGTCCGGCAACGAGGATCACGACGACGACGAGCACTGCACTCTGCAAAATCAATAAGGCTTGCACCTGGGGTTCCCTGTCGGCTGCGAGCGGAGCATAGAAATATCCACTCGCCCCGCGTGGTCTTTTGCGCCGGGGTTAGCACGGGCAGATCCTCGACAGTCGTTTTGTTCTTGACCAGACTTGCCGGCGTGGAGTCGATTCGGTGGTCTGACTGAACGGTCCTAGCGGGTGGCGGGTGCGTTGGCCCGGGTTCCATAGCTCAGCTTCAGCGTTCCGGGGCCGGTGCTCAGTGAGTCGCGCATGTGCCATTCGGCGGCCCGAACTATCAGTGGCAAGGCAGGCGCTTCATTCATCCATTTCCCGACGAGGGGGATGTCGCCGGCCTCGCCATAGGCGAACTGGAGATCTGGCGGACCGAAGTCGTTTCGATTCCTCACATACCAGGTCCCGTCCCGGAACAAGCCCGGACTCGCGAATCCGTCGCCGTTGAAGTCGGCGGCTAGCGGATAATCCGTGGGGAGGCCGAAGGGGAAGCTGTGTTCCGCCAAACCGCTGGTCAGCGAGTACCGCAGATGCCAGATTCCCGCACGGACAATGCCGGGGGTATCGATGTTGTCCCCGCTCCAATCGCCCACGATCGGAATGTCGCCCCGGTCGCCGAACCTGAACTGGATGTCGTTTGGGCCTGCCGAATTTTCATTCCGCAGGAACCAGACACCCGAGCGGAAGACGCCGACCGTGTCACGTCCGTCGCCATTCCAGTCACCCACCACGGGAATGTCGCCCGATTGGCCGTGAGCGAACACGAGGTCGGGAGGACCGCCTGCCAGCGAATTGCTGAGGTACCACGCGCCATCGCGGAAGATCCCCGGCGTTGCGGTTCCGTCGCCGTTCCAGTCGCCGAGAACGGGAACACCGCCGGGGGCGAACTCAGATGGGTCGGGCTCAACATGGAGGCACGCGGCGTCGTGGAAGGCCGTGTGGTTGTCCGTCGCACTGGTGGTTCCGCACGAGGGATCCCACACCCAGGGCGGCACACAGGTGATGACGCGACACACGATGGGCCCGATGCAGGTGGTGTCCTGGTTGCACTGGCCGTACCGGAACTTGGTACAGCAGGCTTTCCGGTTTCCGCACTCACCGTTTCCGCACTCACAGGTACAGAACACACAGCTCGAATCGCAGAAGCCGTTGACGCAGGTACAGCCTCCGGTGCATTCGGCGTTGCAGTCGATGTAGTAGCGCGGCTGGGGCACGCCATCGACGTCGCAGAATCCCGATCCGTCAGCCTTCCACCAGCCGGCGGCGATGCTTCCGGGGGGACAGGAGTTTTCGCCGTAGATCGTGCAGCAGAACTCTGTGTAGCCGTCACAGCACAGAGAGCCGCAGGCGCAGTCGAGGCCCTGACAATCGCAGATCGCCGCATAGGCGGTACCGGGGCGAAGCAGATACCTGCCCGGGTGAACCGCCAGGGCGGTACCCACCAACGCCGCCCGGCCCAGGAAGGCCCGGCGGGACACAGCCGTTTGTGCCGCGTGAGCGGTGCGTTCCATCAGACGTTCCATCCAGCCGGGGTTCTCTAGTCCAGGCGTCTCGAGGACGCGAAAGCTCGTCACCGGCGAAATCGGCGATCGAGAGCGATTGAGAAGGAGCACGATCGCAGCAGCTCCGGTAAGAACGCCTGCTAGCAGCGAGCCTGCCGTGGCCCAGTTGGCCGCCAGCGCCTGATACAACCCCGGGACAGATGTCGCCACGGCCACCAGCGCAACGAGCGCCGAGGCGCCATTTGCGGCGATGTGCACGGCGCCGACTTCGGCGTCGGACCCGAAGCAACCGCATGACGAAGTCCTCCGGATCCAGCTCCAGCCGGCAAAGACCAGGTATACGCCCGCCACCAGCCAGCCGACATGTTGGGCACCCATCGAAAGGGCGGCGATTGCCACCGCAAGTTCTCCCAAGCCCAACAAGCGGACGAGGATTGGCGAGCCCACGGTGCCCAGGGCGCGCACGGTCGGTTCGGGACGACGCAACTTGGCAGCTCCGGCGATCGCGAGAACAACTGATATGACGTAAAAGGGTCCACTAGCCACGGGAAATGGGAATCTATGCCGTTGTCACCCAGGAAGGCGGTTTTTCGCGACCCGAACCGAGTTCGTCGGAGGAGCGTGCCGGATGACAGCCCGTCGTGCAGGCAGGGCGTCGAGGCGGGATAGCAAACCGTGGTTGGACGCCGCCGGGGTGGGCGATTCTCCCAGAGTGGATGTGACGACCGGGCTTCGACGCAAGGGCGAGTAGCCCACCGGCCTAGGGGGCGATCGGTGGATGCTGCTGAGTCGACCCGGGGTCGATGATTCTTTCCCGGTGGACGTGTCGTCCGGGCACGGGCGCGTGAGCCGGGTCGTCGATGAACACCCGTTCCTCGTCGACGTGGAGAAATGAGGGCCCGTAGGCCTCTGCGAGGTGGCCGGCCGTCAATACCTCGGCCGGAGGGCCGGCTGCCACGACCCGGCTGGCAAGCAGGAGTACGTGATCGGCGGCACGAGCCTCGGACAAGTCGTGGGTGGTCATGACGACCGTGCAACCGCGGAGCCGCTCATCGTGGATCACGTCGTCGATTTGCCGAGCGGTTGGCAGATCGATACCGGTCAGGGGCTCATCTAGCAACAGGATGTCGTGATCCTGGGCCAGGCCCTGCGCGACGAAGACCCGCTGGCGTTGCCCGCCGGAGAGTTCCTGCAGGCGCCGGGAAGACAGAGATGTGATGCCGGTCCGTTCCATGGCATCTTCGACGGCTTGCCGATCGGCCGTCGTCATTCTTCGACTGTTCCCGGCCTCGGCATATCGACCCATCATCACCACCTCCCGTACGGAGATGGGGAGTGCCTCATTGACCTTGGTCGATTGCAGGACGTAGGCAATCCGGTCGCCGCCCTGGATGGTGATCGAACCCGCCCGGGGGGTAACCAGTCCCGCAATGACGTTGAGAACTGTCGACTTGCCCGAACCGTTGGGTCCGATGACGGCGGTCACCCGACCGGCCGGGATGTCAAAACTCGACTCTGCCAGAGCAATCCTGTTTCCGTATCCGACGACCAGACCGGTAGCCGTGACGGCAAAAACATGGTCTGGCTTGTTCACGTGCACTGCGAACAAAGCCCTTCGATCTCGAGTGCATGTCCGTTCGGCGAGAAGGCGGCAGCCGCAGAGATGTCCTCGACCAGCTTTCTGACCTGGTCCTCCTGGGATTCGGGGATCTCGACGTCTTCCACGAATCCGCAGTTGGAGCACACGAGGTGATGGTGGTGGCCGGAGAGCCACTCCGCCAGCTCATACCGGGTGATGGTCCGGGCCCCGTGATGGGGGATCACGACACCGGCTTGTTCGAGAACGGCGAGTGAGCGATAGAGCGACGAAAGAGGCACCGAGGGTCCGATGTCACCGGAGAGTTCCGCCGCGGATCGGGGCCCGTCGGACTCTGCCAGCGACTCGACCACAACCCGCCTGCCTCTCGTGTATCGAATGTCGTTGTCCCGGAGTCGCTGTTCGACTTGACGCTCGAGCTGGCGAGCGTGCCCTTCGACATTCAATTCGGCCTGAAGTGGGGTCGACGGTCGGGCCCGGGGTGGGAGGTGGGGTGGGACCTGTCTCATCATTCCAGTTTATTGAGTATGATTCTCAATCTCATGGGAATGATTCTCATTTTTACTCCGCCTTCGAGTCGTAGCACCTATGCCGGTCTCAGACGTGGGCGCTTTTCGACCCCCCCGGACACGTCGGCGGCGGGGACCAGAGGCAGGGATCTGGATTGATGCTGTCGGCGAAGCAACTCCTGTCGTGAGAGGCCGGCGTCTGGCGCTGCTGCGCATCACGGCCACTATCGGCGTACTTGGCAGCGCGTTCGTGCTTGCCGCCTGCGGGTCGGGCGGGACACAGGAGGCGCCGGACCGGCGGGTGGTCGCCACAACCGGCATCCTGGGCGATGTCGTTGGTCAGGTGGTGGGAGACGAAGCCAGCCTCGAGATTCTGATACCTAACGGAACTGATCCCCACGAGTACCGGACGTCGGCCCAACAGGTGGCCGCCATCCTCACGGCGGATCTCGTATTCGCCAATGGGTTGTCCCTGGAAGAGGGTCTGATAGATGTGTTGGCCGAGGCCGAGGCCGAGGGAGTTCGTGTCATCCGATTGGGCGACTCGCTCGACCCCCTGGCTAATCCTGTGACGAACGCCCCGGATCCTCATGTCTGGCTCGATCCGATCCGCATGGCAGACGGTGTCCGGCTGGTCGCAGCCGAGCTGGGCTCTCAGTGGCCGGACGGCGACTGGTCGTCGCGTGCGGCGCGATACGCATCCGAGCTAGAGCAGGTGCACCTGGAGATCGTCGACACGTTGTCACCCATACCTCTCGAGCGGCGAAAGCTCGTGACAAACCACGACGCACTCAGATACTTTGCCGACCGCTATGGCTTCGAAATCGTCGGTACCGTGATTCCGGGCACCTCCGGCCTCTCCGATCCCAGCTCAGCCGACTTGTCCGCATTGGTGGCGACCATCCGCAGCGAAGACGTTCCGGCCATCTTCACGGAATCGACCGAATCCTCCGCCCTGGCCCGCGAGCTGGCCGACGAGTTCAGCGGAGGCGTCGCAGTCGTTGAGCTTCATACCGGTTCGCTCGGCGAGCCGGGCTCCGGAGCCGACACGTTGAGCGGCCTGTTGTTGTCAGACGCGCAGCTGATTGCAGAGGCGTTGACGTGAACCGGGCGAGTGGGCGGATCAACCGTATGGAAGCGATCGTCGAACCGGGAAAGGTAGCTTCGAACTCATGGACTGGCTGATCGAGCCCTTCGAGCTGGCACTTCAGCAACGGGCGCTCCTGGGTGGCTCGCTGGCCGCCGTTGCGCTGGCGCTGGTGGGAACGTGGGTGGTCATACGCGGTATGACCTTTCTTGGTGATGCTCTTGTCCATGGGGTGATCCCGGGTATCGCCCTCGCGACGCTTTTCGATTTCAATCCTCTCATCGGGGCGGCGGCAGCGGCGGCGGTCATGATCTTTGGCGTCAACCTCGTCCATCGACAGACCACTTTCTCAGAGGACACCGGGATCGGATTGCTGTTCGTCGGAATGCTGGCGATCGGTGTGATCTTGATATCACGCACGGCGTCGTATTCGGGAAACCTCACGACCATTCTCTTCGGCGATGCGCTCGGCGTCTCCCTCGGAGATATTGCAGCCCTGGGGCTCATCGCGGCGGTCACGCTGGTGGTCTCGGTGGTGCTCTATCGGCCATTCCTGGTGTTGTCGTTCAACGAGCAGAAAGCCCAGGTGCTGGGCCTGCGTCCCCGGGTGGCGCACATTGCCATGCTCACACTGATCACGCTCGCCATCGTCGGCTCATTCCAGACCGTTGGCACACTGCTGGTATTCGGCATGCTGGTTGGTCCGCCGGCCACCGCCGCCCTGCTCGTGCGACGGGTCCCACTCATGATGGCCATTGCCGTCCTGGTCGGAATCTCATCTGTCGTCATCGGCCTGCTGGTCAGCTTTCACGCCAATACCTCCGGGTCGGCCACGATCGCGGTCACGCCCATCGTCATGTTCTTCACCGTGCTGGCCGGCAGGACGCTCGCCAGTAGGACCAGACGCTCATCCCCGGTGCCGGCCTAAGCCGCTGAGTTTGGTTGGGAGCGCTAGTCGGCGAACAGGCGATATGACCCCACGAGCACAGCGGGTTGAGGATCCGGGGTCTCGCCCGGCGCGCATCGGTCGGCGATCCCATCCTGAAACTTCGCAAAGGCTTCACTCTGGGCCAGCGGGTTGGCTTCCTGGTCGACGTCGGCAATGTGGAGGAACGTTCCGTCTGCCAGCCGGAGCGTCGCGTACTTGATGGCTCCCGGGTCCGTGTCACTGAGCTCAGAGAACACATCACGAACCAGCTGCTCGTTCAGGTCGGCCATGTCGGGTCTCGGCCGGTACCTCACTACAACGACTCCCATAGCCGTCTCCCTCTGTCGGATACCGTCCACCTTAGATGAGGTTCTCGGGGCGACACCGGGTCGCCCTGGTCTCCTATTCGGCAGCAGCGTCCATCACCGCTTGCAGCTTCCGCATGCCGCCGAGCCATCGTTCATAGTCATTCGCCTTGCGGCGGAAATACTCTGCCACCTCCGGGTGAGGCAAGATGAGGAACGACTCCTGTTCGATGCCGTCGGCCACCGCTTTTCCGACTGCCTCCGGTGTAATGGCGGAATCGCCGACCAATTCCCGGCCACCAGGAAAGTCGAGAAACTCCGCCAACATGTTGGTCGACACAAACTGCGGGCACAGGCACGACACCCGGATTCCCTGGTGGGCGTGGGTGATCGACAGCCATTCGGCCAGGGCGACGACGGCATGTTTCGTGACGGCGTAGGGAGCCGCTCCCAGGTTGGTGAGAAGCCCGGCGGCCGAAGCCGTGTGGACCAGGTAGCCGCTGCCCCGCTGGATCATTTGAGGTAGGAGGTGACGGGTTGCGGTGACTTGCGACATGAGATTGATCTGCCACGATCGTTCCCACTCATCATCGGAAGCCTCGACCCCGCCACCGATGGCGACTCCCGCGTTGTTCACCAGGATGTCAATCGGTCCGAGCCGTTTTGTCGTCCCATCGAGAGCAGACTCGAGGCCGGCCCGGTCCGCGACGTCGACGGCCAGGGCAATTCCGCTGATATCGCGCGCAACCCGATCGGCTGCGGCGGCGTCGAGGTCTGCTACGGCCACGCGGGCTCCTCTGGCTGCCAGCGAGCGGCTGATCGCTTCGCCGATCCCGTTGCCCGCAGCTGTCACAAACGCAATCGTGCCTGCGATTTCCATGCCGCCTCCGTCGATCGTGGTCTCGGCAACCCTATTCGTCGAGGAGATCGCTGAGTCGCGGACGCACGATGTCCGGTAGCAGGGTGCGCAACCGTTCTTCGGTTTCGGTTCGCACCTCCGCCAGTTCGGCCTTGACGGCGTCGAGGTGGCCTTGTAGCTGATCGACGGCGTGCTCCAGTTCCATGATGCGGCGAACTCCTTCGAGATTCACTCCGACGGCGGTGAGTTCCTGGATGGCCTGCAAACGTTCGATGTCGCGCTCGGAATAGCGGCGGGTGCCACCCGGTGTTCGATATGGCTCGATGAGGCCTTTGCGTTCGTAGATGCGAAGCGTCTGAGGGTGGATACCGGCGAGTTCTGCTGCCACCGAGATGATATAGACGGCGTCTTTGCTCATCTCACACTCCTAAATGGGCCCGAATGTTGGCCGGGTCGAATTCGCTGAGATCTTCTAGAAGCGCCTTGCCTTCTTCGGATAAGTCGTTTGGCACATGCACCTGGATCGTTGCGAGCAGGTCGCCGCGACCACCCTTCTTCTTGGGCACGCCCTTACCCTTGATTCGGAACGTCTTGCCGGAATCGGTACCGGCAGGCACTCTGAGTTTCACAGAGCCGCCGACGGTCGGAACCGTGATCTCGGCGCCACGAACCGCTTCCCCGAACGTGACCGGGACGGTGATCGTGAGGTTGTCCCCTTTGCGTCCGAAGACAGGATGCTTGCCGACGTGAACTCGGACAATGAGGTCTCCCGGCGGCCCCCCCAAACGTCCCGGCGATCCTTTTCCCGGGATTTTGATGGTTGCCCGATCTTTGATGCCGGCCGGGATGCGCACTTTGATCTGACGATTACGCCGCTCGGTCCCGCGACCGCCGCATGAGGTGCAGCTGTGCTCGACCTGTCGGCCCGTTCCCCGACAATGGTCGCATGGCCGGGTCATCGCAAAGACGCCTTGACTCACGGCCTGGACGCCCGAGCCACCACAGATTGGGCATGTGGTGACACGGCTGCCTGGTTCAGCGCCGCTCCCATTGCAACGGCGGCAGGAGAAATCGCCGTCGACTCCCAACGTCGCGGTCGTTCCTTCGATCGCCTCGGTGAACGCCAGGTTCAAATCTGCGTAGACATCTGCACCGGGCTCGGCCGCGCGTTGCGTGCGTGTCGTGGAGGTACGCCCCCCGAAAGTATCGCCGAAACCGGAAAAAATATCGTTGAGATCTTCGACCCGGAATGACTGGCCGCCGGCCCCGTAGCCCGGGCTCTGGCCGTACCCGCCGACACCCTGGCCGAAACCCCCCGTCCGGAACATCTCGCGTGCATCATCGTATTGCTTGCGTTTCTCCTGGTCTGACAGAACGGCGTAGGCAGCCGACAGATCCTTGAAGCGCTCTTCGGCACCGGCATCTCCTGGATTGGAGTCCGGATGCTGCTCCTGGGCGAGTTTCCGGTAGGCCTTCTTGATCTCTTTCTGGGTCGCGGTTTTGGGCACGCCAAGGATCTTGTAGTAATCCGACTCGAGCCACTCGCGCTCCATCGTTACTCCCTCGATGATTCTGCCGTCAGCGCCACGAGCGCGGGTCGCAGCACCCGGTCGCCCAGTTTGTAGCCCCTGCGAATTTCGGTGTCGACGATCTGAGTGTCCCCTTCGCCGGCCATAGAAACCGCCTCATGCACGTTCGGGTCAAAGGGCTCACCTACCGCTGATACAGATTGGAGGCCTTCTCTTGCAAGTACATCCATCAGCTGTTGTTTGGTGCTGAGCAGACCGGCGAGCAATTGTTCCTCGCCTTCCGACTGAGGTTGATGTGCCGCGGCAGCATCGAAGGCGTCCAACGTTGGCAGCATCGACTCGACCACACGCCGGGTAGCTTGCGCGATGAGATCGGCCCGATCCCGCTGCACCCGCTTTCTGAAGTTGTCGAAATCCGCAGCCACCCGCTGCAGGTCGGCGAGGTAGTTGTCGCGTTCGCTGCGTGTGGTGGTGAGCTCGTCTACGAGAACCGTAATGGCCGTTTCGGGATCATCGGGAAGATCAAGACCGAGGTCGCCCGGATCGACAACGACCGGCTCGAGAATCTCGGGCTCGAGTGGGTCGCCGTCAACCGGTTGCTGCGGAGCTCCTTCGGCGAAAGGGCTGTCGGCCATTATTCGTCCTCGTCGATGATTTCCGCGTCAACCACGTTGTCGTCGTCATCGTCGGTGCCGCCGGAGGAAGCGTCCGACTCCGCGGCCGCCGCAGCTTCCGAATAGATTCGGGTGCCGACCGCTTGCGACGCCTCGAGTACCGCATCGGCCTTGTTTTTGAGCTCGTCCGGGTCGGCGTTCTCGTCACCCAGGAGCGCCTTGAGCTCGGTGAGAGGTACGTTGATGGCCTCTTTTTCCTCATCGGTCACCGACTCCTCGTTTTCTTTGAGGAACTTCTCGGTCTGATAGGCAACGTTGTCAGCGTTGTTGCGGGCTTCGACTTTCGATTTGCGCTCAGCGTCTTCGGCGGCATAGGCCTCCGCATCATTGATCATGCGATCGATCTCATCCTGACTCAAGGCGGTGCCACCGGTGATGGTCATCGCCTGGCTTTTGCCCGTTCCCAGATCTTTGGCAGAGACCGAGAGGATGCCGTTGGCGTCGATGTCGAAGGTCACCTCGATCTGTGGCATGCCCCGGGGTGCGGGAGGAAGGTCGGTCAGCCTGAAATTGCCGAGGCTCTTGTTGCCCGAGGCCATCTCTCGTTCGCCTTGGAGAACGTTGATCTCGACTTCGGGCTGGTTGTCGGCTGCGGTTGAGAAGATCTGTGCCTTCCGTGCCGGAATGGTCGTATTGCGTTCGATCATCGAGGTTGCCACCCCGCCCATGGTCTCGATGCTGAGGCTGAGCGGCGTGACATCGAGAAGCAGGATGTCTTTGACATCGCCCTTCAACACACCGGCCTGGAGCGCAGCACCGTCAGCAACGGCTTCGTCGGGGTTGATGCCCTTGTGGGGTTCCTTACCCGTGAGCTCTTTCACGAGATCCTGGATCGCGGGCATACGGATGGAACCACCCACGAGGATCACGTGATCGATCTCGGACACGTTGATGCCTGCGTCCTTGATGGCGGACTCGAACGGTTTCCGGGTGCGCTCGACCAGGTGGTCGGTCATCTTCTGGAATTCGGTTCTCGTCAATGTTTTGAGCAAGTGGAGCGGACCGGCGTCACTCGCGGTGATGAACGGCAGATTGATCTCCGTCTCCGTGCGGGACGACAGCTCGATCTTGGCCTTCTCCGCGGCTTCTTTGAGGCGCTGCTCAGCCATCGGATCGGCCGAAAGGTCGACCCCGTTCTCGTTCTTGAACTCGGTCACCAGCCAATCGATGACGGCCTGGTCCCAATCGTCACCACCGAGGTTGGTGTCGCCACTCGTGGACTTGACCTCGAATACGCCGTCGCCGATCTCGAGGATGGATACGTCGAACGTGCCTCCGCCGAGGTCGTAGACGAGGATCGTCTGGTCACTGGCCTCTTTGTCGAGCCCGTACGCAAGGGCCGCGGCCGTGGGTTCGTTGATGATCCGCAGAACCTCGAGACCAGCAATCTGGCCTGCTTCTTTGGTGGCCTGGCGCTGGGCATCTCCGAAATAGGCCGGCACGGTGATGACGGCCTCAGTGACCGGCTCACCCAGGAACGCCTCGGCGTCGGCCTTCAGCTTCATGAGGATGCGGGCGGAAATCTCCTGTGCCGAATAGTTCTTGCCATCGATCTCGATGCTCCAGTCGGTTCCCATGTGGCGCTTGACGGAACGAACCGTTCGTCCCGGGTTGGTGATGGCCTGGCGTTTTGCGATCTCGCCTACCAGTACCTCGCCCGCCTTCGAGAATGCGACGACCGATGGGGTGGTGCGAGCGCCTTCGGCATTGGCGATGACGGACGCGTCGCCCCCATCCATGGTGGCGATTACGCTGTTGGTGGTTCCGAGGTCAATTCCTACGGCACGTCCCATTGTCTCTTTTCTCCTTTTCCCGTTAGGGGTTTGTGGTTCGGTTGATGTGCTGTTGCTGGTTCGTGAGCTTGTCAGGTGTTGGGCCGGCGGCCTTCGGCCGGGGTGACCTCTTCGTCGCGACATTAGCGTCACTAATGAAGAAATCTTAGTGCGGTATTATCAAATTCGGTAACGAATTTCTATCAGGATGGGACCCCTTACCCGACCGAAGCTCGTGTCAAACCGGCGAGATCTTCCAGCCTCGACCTCAAGCCCGATACTGCTGTGCCGTCACTGCGGAGAGTGTGCGCTCAGGAACCATTCCGACATTTCCTTCGTTAGGCGGGTGGTGGGCGAGCTGTCGTGCTCGAGGTGCGGGTGCGTGAACCTGAAGCGTGAATCTGAAACGATCGGCGAGACAGGGCGGTAGATCGACCGCCGGCGACGTCAGGCGGTTTCCTGGTCCTCTTCCTTGCGACGCACCACCACGAGCATGGTGATCCCGGTTCCCAGCAAGATCAATGCGATCGGGAGCACCGTTTCGGTGGCGGTCCCGGTGTTGGGGAGGGCTGCCAGGGTGAGGTTGGCAAGACCCCGGTTATTGGTCGTATCTGGTTCGGCGGTTAGGCCCTGGGCGGCAACGATGGCGCTGTTTTCGATGACGGAGAAGTCGCGGTCGGTGATCAGGGTTCTGATCTCGAATGTCGCGGAAGCTCCAGGAACAAGGCCCTGGTGGGTGCACGTGACAATATGTCCTGCGTTCGTGCAGGTCAACCCCGGACCGGTCGCTTCGATGAAGCTGAGGGATGAGGGCAGGGTGTCGATGATGTCGAACTCCGGTGAAGCGGTGGGGCCAATGTTGGTCACGTTGAGTCCCCAGGTGACCTCGTCGTCAACGGGGCCGTTGGCGAGCCACTTGACGAGCTCGAGGTCGAAAGAGCCGCTGTAACCGAAGTTGGTTGTGATGGTTTCACCCGGAAACGCCGTGAACGTTGTCGTCGAATCGTTGCCGCCGTCGGGGTCGTAGGTCGGGCTGAGCCCGGGCGGGAGCGTCGATGTGTCGACAGTGACAGAGCAACTCCCGGAGAAGGTTCCCGTGAACTCGAAAGGATTGGGGGTGAGATCTTCCTGTAGCACCATGTCATCGGGGGTTCCGATGACGCCGTCGGGACCTGCGCAGGCGAGCACAACTCTCACGCCGTCGATTCCTTCTTCGGCGGGGTCCTGTACTCCGTCGCCGTTGGCGTCGAGCCAAACGCTGCCGGTCACGGTGGACGTTCCGAACGTCACCGGAGTTGGTGTCGAGTTGTTGGTCGGGTCACCATCGTCATCGGGATCGGGGTCGGTACCTACCTCAGATATGTCGCTGGTGTCGATGCCCGAGGGAGACGTTCCCATGGTGGACGATTGATTGTCATAAGGCCCCGGGTTGCTGCCAGGAGTAACCAGAACAACGACTTCGACGGTCTTGACGGCTCCCACGGCCAGGGAATCCGTTCCATCGAGCAGGTCGCGATTGGTGGCGCCGTCGAAGGCCGGGTCGACCGTGAGATCGGTACTGCGTATATCGGTGACGACGTACGACTGGGCGCCGGCGAAGGTGGTAGCCAGATCGTTGGCGAGCTGAACGCCGGCCAAATCCACATCTCCGAGATTCTCGACCGTCAAGAGATAGGTCACTGTATGCGTACCGTCGCCGTTGTCGACGACACCGGAGACGTTTTCCGCCAAACCGATAATCGGATTCTCGCCAAAGGTCACAGGAGTCGGATCGTCGGTACCGCCTGAATCTCCGGGAGCTCCGGGGTTGGAGTCGGCGGGATCCGGATTGGTTCCGCTATCGGAGAGATCCGATACACCCGGACCGGCAGGCGGAATTGCCGTTGCGGTCACCTGGTCGAGGTGGGGGCCGAAAGAAGTACCTGGCGTCACGGTCACCGTGACGAACACGGTTCCGGTGCCACCGGGCACCAGCGAATCGGAGCCGTCCAAAAGGTCTGTCACGCTATTGCCGTCGAACGCGGGGTTGGTGGTCAGGTCCGGGCTCGACAAAGCATCGACGACAAAGGCATCGACCCCGACGAACGTGCCGGCGAGGTTCTGAGCGAGGGCCAACGACGTCAGGTCGGAGTCTCCGCTGTTCGTGACCTCGATTCGATATGTGAGCGTGTATGTGCCATTTCCGTTGTTGACGACGGCACCATCCACCGAGTTGGCTACCCCGATCGACGGTCCGATGTGGTCGACGTCGGCGGAAGCCGTGTCGGAGACGACAAGACCGGTCGGGTCCCCACCGGTGGCAGTCGCGGTGTTGGTGAAGTCGGCTGTGACGGTGTGCGTGCACGAATAGGTCACCGATTCGGCGGGAGCCAATGCTCCCAGAGTGTTGTCACACGATGGTGAAGCGGGCGAGGTGACGCCGACATTCGAGAGTGGAGTATCTCCGGTGTTGGTCACCGTGATCGAGAAGGTGGCGGTTCCGCCGGTAACGGTCTGCTGGGTGGCAGGACTCATGTCAATCGTGATCGCTGGGTTTAGTACGTCGACGGTATGTGGATCGGTGTCGCCTACGGGCTGCGCATCGGCGTCTAGACCGCTGGCGGTTCCGACATTGACGAGAGGGTCCGGGTCGGTGGCCTCAACCGTGTATGTGGCCCGGAATTGCCAGGTCTCGCCAACGTCGAGGAGACCATTGGTGTTGGAGTCGCCGGAGACGTAGGTGGCAGGTCCGGCCATATCGTCGGTGACAGTCACGGTATTGATCGGAGAACCGTCGCCACCGGCCGTGTCGTTGGTGACCAGGTAGCTGTATGTGATGGTGTCACCAACGTGTGCTTCGGTCGGCCCGTCTGTGACGATGTCGATCGCCGGGCCAAAGTCGATGTCGATCGGGTGGCTGTCGGTGTCTGTGATGGGGTCGGCTTCGGGGTCGAGGGCGTCGACGGTGGCGAGGGTGTCTACCGGGTCGGGGTCATCGGCGGTGACGGTGTACGTGCCTTCGAAGGTCCAGGTTTCGGTTGCTTCCAGGATGCCGTTGCTGTTGAGGTCACCGCTGATCAGCGTGATGGCGGTGACGTCCAGGTCGGCGTCGGTCACCGCTATGGTCGAGAGATTGGAGCCGTCTGAGGTGGGGTCGTGCGCCACCGTGTAGGTGTAGGTGATGGTTTCGCCGACGGTGGCGTTGGCAGGTCCGGTCTTTTGAATGTCGAGTGCCGGCGCGTATTCGATGTCGACCGGGTGGCTGTCGGTGTCTGTGACGGGGTCGGCTTCGGGGTCGAGGGCGTCGACGGTGGCCAGGGTGTCTACCGGGTCGGGGTCATCGGCAGTGACGGTGTACGTGCCCTCGAAGGTCCAGGTTTCAGTTGCTTCCAGGATGCCGTTGCTGTTGAGGTCACCGCTGATCAGCGTGATGGCGGTGACGTCCGGGTCGGCGTCGGTCACGGCGACGCTGCCGAGGCCGGAACCGTCGGAGGTGGGGTCGTGGGCCACCGTGTAGGTGTAGGTGATGGTTTCGCCGACGGTGGCGGTGGCAGCTCCGGTCTTTTGGATGTCGAGTACCGGCGCGTAGGCGATATCGACCGGGTGGCCATCGGATGCAGAAACCACTGTGCTGGTCAGGTCGGTTCCGGTAGCGGTCGCCAGTGTGTCGACCGGGTCGGGGTCATCGGCCGTGATGTCCAGAGTGGCCTGATAGATCCACGTCTCGCCGGATTCGAGGATCGCGTTGCTGTTGACATCGCCCGACACCAGCGTGATGGTCGAGATGTCAGGGTCGGCGTCGGTGACCGTGATGCCGTTGATGTCCGAGCCCGATGATGCCGGGTCGTGACTGACGGCGTAGACATAGGTGATGGTGTCGCCCACATCGGCTGTGGCCGGGCCCGACTTCGCTATTGCGATTGCGGCTGTGGCGAAGAGCCCGGCGTCGGCGGACGTGATCACCTCTCCGGACGCAACCGTGAGTGGGATCTGATCGGGAGTAGAGAAGGTCATACCTGCCGGAGCGACGAATCGAACAATGACCGACCCGGGACTGGCAGTCAAGGTGTAGTTGCCGGAACCGTCTGTGACGGTGCTGCCTATCACCGTGCTACCAGAAGCGTCGAGCAGCTCGACGGTCACACCGGACAATGCGGTGTCGGTGCCGTCGAACACGCCGTTGGCGTTGAGGTCTTCGTACACGAAGTCACCAATGGTGGCCTGGGTGTACATGCCGGCGTCGATGGTGTCGTTGGTTTCACCGCTGGTGACGGTGACGGCAACATCATTGGGGGTGTTGATGGTCATGCCGGCGGGTGGGGTGAAGGTGATCACGTAGGAACCGGGGTCGGTGGTGAACGAGTAGTTACCGGCGGCGTCGGTGGTGGTGGTGGTGATGAGGGTGGTGCCGTCTGCTTCGAACAACTCGACGGTGACGCCTGATAGGGCGGTGTCGGTGCCGTCGAACACCCCGTTACCGTCGGAGTCTTCGTACACGAAGTCACCGATTGTGGCGTCGGTGTACATGCCGGCGTCGATGTCGTTGTTGGTGGCGCCGCTGGTGATGGTGATGGTGGTGTCACCGGTTCCGGGGTTGGGATCGGAGTCGGTGGCGGGGGTGCCTTGTGCGGTTGGTGAGAGGCTGTATCCGACGGGAGTGAGGAATCGGATGGTGTAGGTGCCGGGGTCGGTGGTGAATGAGTACGCACCGGATCCGTCGG
>JAHEJY010000041.1 GCA_024638625.1 Actinomycetes bacterium | reverse complement strand
TAGGTAGTCCTAACAATCGTTGCAGTACGTCTAGATACATCGAGAGAGATCGACCACCCCCTACCCCAGCTCCACTTCGTTGCGCTGCGGTACCTTCCCCCACTCCGTGGGGGACTATTCACGGAGTTCGTTCAGCAATCGCTTGGCTGATGGTGGCCAGAGTTTCTGACATGTGTGCGCCCACCACGTCATTCTCGAAACGGAGGATCCTGAAACCGAGGTGACGTAAATACGCATCTCGACGCTGATCAGACTGGCTCTCGTCATGCGGCGCCCCATCGAGTTCGATGATGATCTTGAGCGACACGCAAACGAAATCCGCAATGTACGGACCAATCGGGTGCTGCCGTCGAAACTTCACCCCCAGCTGGTCGGCCCGCACATACCGCCACACCGCCACTTCGGCAGGAGTCATCCGCCGCCGCATCCGACGAGCCCGCTGTCGCTGTTCAGGGTCGACCACACCACAACAAATACACAAAACGGACCTTCCAAAATAGTCCCCCATCAGCCGCCGCAGGCGGCGACCAGATGGGGGAAAGTACCGCCTCACGAAGTGAGGGGGTAGGGGGTTCGTAGGTAGTCCTAACAATCGTTGCAGTACGTCTAGATACATCGAGAGAGATCGACCACCCCCTACCCCAGCTCCACTTCGTTGCGCTGCGGTACCTTCCCCCACTCCGTGGGGGACTATTCAGAATTCTCTCGGTCCCACCCCTACCCTGCTTCACTTCGTTCCGCTGCGGTACCTCCCCACTCCGTGGCGGACTGTTAATTTCATGCTCATGACTGATCGGTTCGTGGCTGCCCAGCGGGCGATGGATGCAGACGTGTATCTGAATCCGAGCATCTTCGAAGCCGAACTCGATACCGTGCTTGCTGCTACCTGGCAGTACGCCGGGCACGTTTCGGAACTGGCGAATCCGGGCGACTATGTGTCGTTCGAGATTGCGGGCGAGCCACTGTTCACGTTGCGGGACAACGATGGTGAGATTCGGACGTTCTTCAATGTCTGCATGCACCGGGGCCACCAGCTGGTCGCGGGCTCGGGTTCCCGCAAGCTGATCGTCTGCCCGTATCACGCCTGGTCGTACCGGCTAGACGGAAAGCTCCACAAAGCGCCGCACTCGGACGGCAGAGCCGGCTTCGACGCCGACGAAATCTGTCTGACGCAGGTGCAGACCGAAGACTTTCACGGGTTCCTCTTCGTGAACCTCGATCCCGATGCCAGACCCATGGATGAGCTCTACCCCGGCATCCGGGCCACAATGGTCGATTTCCTCCCGAGCATCGATCGCATGCAGCCGATCGAACGACGCGAATTCGTTGCCGAATCCAACTGGAAGGTGGCGGTCGAGAACTACAACGAGTGCTACCACTGCAAGAACGTTCACGCCTCATTCTCGAGGGGGGTCGTACTCCCCGACTCTTACACGATCAAACCGGTCGGCCAGTGCCTCCACCACCAGGCCGACAGCTCCCCCGACCAGTATTACGACATCGACCTCGAGGCGTCTCCCCACGCGGCCGAATACACCTCGTTCTACCTCTGGCCATTGTTCTCATTCCAGGTCTACCCGGGGCCGGTGCTCAATACGTTTTGCTGGCGCCCGGAATCGGTTGGCCGCACTCCCTTCTTTCGCGAATGGTTCAGCCTCGACGGTGCCGAAAGCGACGTGGTGCATACCGTGGCCGAAGAAGACGCCAACACCACTGTCGCCGAAGATCTGCGGCTGGTGGCGTCGGTCCAGCGAGGCATGGCGAGCCGCGGCTATCGGCCCGGTCCTCTGATACTCGATCCGGATATGGGTCTGAACAGCGAACATACCGTGGCCGCCATTAAGGCGTGGTACCAGGAAGCCATGCTGGGAGAACGCTCGTGAACATCGATGTTTCGAAGTTGCGTTCAAAATACATAGCCCACGCCGGCTTCGTCACCACACCGAAATACTTTGACGACGCCGTCCAGGAGTTTCTCAAAGTCGCACCCAAAGGAGTAGGCGCCATCCAGCGCGTGTTGTCACTCGACGGCTACTCGTGGGCGCTCGACCAACGGGTCGCCGGCATGGAAGAGATGGAGCATTCCGCTCGTGCCCTGGCCGAATCCAACTGTGATGTGGTTATGCAAGTTGGCACCAACTGGGTTCACGCCGCCGGCACCGGACCAGCAGACATCCGCAAAAAGATCAACCGGGTTTCCGGCAACATCGGCGTTCCTTTCGTCATGGCTGGTCATGCAATCGTTGAGGGGCTGAACCACATTGGCGCCACGCGCATCGCAGTAGCCAACAGCTACTACCGCGACGACTGGCGAGACGGTATCAACCGCTATCTCACCGCCGCTGGTTTCGAGATCGTCGCCTCCGGCTCGATCATGGATCAGGGCATCGTCGCTGACCTGGACGAGGCCCTCGCCATCGAAGCAGCCACTTTATGGAACTACCCGGATTTCATCGTCCGCAAGGCGATCGTCGACATGCATCACGAGGCACCCGACGCCGACGCCGTGGTGCAAACCGGTGCCGGGTTCCGCACCATCGATCTGCTGCAAAGCATCGAGGACGAGACCGGTGTCCCCGTGATCGCATCGGACGGTGCGACGTTCTGGGCCGGCCTCCGGGCTCTCGGCCTTCCGGCCACGGCCGGTTTCGGGTTTCTCCTTGACGGCACGCGGAACTAAGTGGCCGACGACCGCATTCTCGTTCTATGGGCCACCCCGCGATCCACATCCACCGCATTCGAATGGATGATGCGGACGCGCGGCGACTTCGTGACCTTGCACGAACCGTTTGGGCCCGCCTACTACCGGGGAGACGATCGGCGAACCACCCGACCGGATGAGAATCCGCCCGATGTCGGACGAACCTATGCCTCAACCTGGCGGGAGATTCTCGATGCGCGCAACGAGGGCCGCGTCTTCAGCAAAGACTTTCCCAACTACATCATGCATATGGCCGAAAATGACTTTCTCGACCAATTTCAACACACGTTCCTCATCCGCGACCCGGCCAAGGTGCTCGCTTCGATGTACAACCAGTGGGATGAGTTCACCATGGACGAAGCCAGCTTCGCGGACCTGCACAAGATGTTTGACCTCGTCGTGAATCGATACGGCGAGATCCCACCGGTCATCGACTCTGACGACCTTCTTGACGACACGGCTGGCATCGTCAATTCCTACTGCGATGCAGTGGGTATCGAGTTCATACCCCAAGCTCTCGACTGGACTGAGGGGGATCGCATCGAGGTGACCTGGTACGGGGGCGCATGGCACGACTCGCTCAAGGCCAGCACAAGCCTTTCCCGCCAACCGGCCGAATATCGGGCCACCATCGATAACAACGATTTTCTCAGATCGATGTATGACGAATGCAAACCTCATTACGATGCGCTGGCCGAGTTCAAGCTGAAAGCCTCGCCACCCCAATAGTCCCCCTCTGCCTTGCACGGTGGGATTCATGTGCGAACCTGCGCTGCGATGACTGGTCTCACCTCTCAGCAGCTGGCCGACTTCGAGCGCAACGGGTATCTCGCGATAGACGACATCCTCTCAGACAGCGATCTCTCGCGATCGCATTACAGGTCGACACGAATTTCCGTTCACGCTGGCACCACAACGCGACCCGGCAAGTCTGTGCCTGAGTTTCGCGTGGCAACGACAGCCTGAGGCGTCGCCTACCGCTATCACACGGCCGAGCGCAGAGCCTCGACCGGTTCCATGGTTGCTGCCCGCATCGAGGGATAGATGCCGGCCGTGAATCCGATGACGGCGCCGATGGCCGGGGCGGCCAGAGCAACGGCGACATCGAGCACGGGCGTCCAGGACTGAACGGCAGACACAGCAACCACGATCAGAATCCCGGCGGAGCCCCCCATCACTCCGCCGATGAAACCCATCGTGCTGCTCTCCGCCAGAAACTGAATGGCGATGTGGCGTCGAGTCGCTCCGAGAGCACGTCGCAGACCGATTTCGCCTGTCCGCTCCATGACAGACACCAGCGTCACATTGGCGATACCGATGGCGCCCACCAGAAGGGCGACGCTGCCCAGAATGATGAAGAGCAGATTGAGGTCGCTCTGAACCGCTTCTCGCACCCGTTGTGGCTCCGCGGGAAACGCCACGCGCAAACCGGTGGGATTATCAGGGCGAAGCGCCAGCGGAGCCTGCTGCGAGATCAGGTTGGTGGCCCCAATCCGTGTCTCCACGACGACCGTCTCCGGGGCCGCGAGCCGGTACATCCGCTGCGCCGTGCCCTCTGGGATGATCACGGCGCTCAACATGTCGAATTGGCGAGAAACATCCTCCAGGACGCCAACGACCAGAAACAGATCATCGCCGATGCGGATCGCCGGCAGTTGATCAAGGCGGTTGATGCCCAGACGTTCCGCTGCCGCTGCGCCCAGGACGGCAACCTGCTCGCCCCGTTCCGAGTGCAATCGATCCGGAATCGTGCCGCTACGGACCACGGCCCGGACCGCATCGAACAGGCCGGGCGACGCCGCCTGAATCGACAGCTTGAAGTCTGTTCGTTGTGCTGGATCGCGCACCGGCGAGGTACTCACAAGGACGTCACCGACGTCGATCGTGCTGATGGTGCCTGCGGCGACCACGCCGTTGAGCCTGGTCAGCCGGTCCGAAGCATCCCAGGGCAAGTCGTTTGACGTTCCATCCAAACCCGGTGGTTTGGCCGTGATGGTTATCTCGGTCGCGGCCAGTTCGTCGAAACGACCTACGATCCTGTTGCCAGCCGTCTGAGAGAGACCGATGGTCGCGACGAGGGCCGCCAGCCCGATCACGGTTCCGAGCACGGTGAGGCCCGTTCTCCCGGGACGCGAGAACAACCCCGCGAGCGACTCGGAGACGATATCGGCGAATGACACCGAAGAGCGGGGATCGGTCACGAAACCTCCGCGAGCGTTCCGTCGATGATGGTGGCCTGTCGATGTGCTCTCTCCGCGACATCCGGATCGTGAGTGATCATCACGATCGTCAGCCCATCCCGGTGCATCTCACCAAACAGATCGAGAATGGCCGCTCCGGTTGTGGAGTCCAGGTTTCCCGTCGGCTCGTCGCAGAGCAGCAGTTGCGGGCGGCTGAGAATGGCTCGGGCGATGGCGGCTCTCTGACGCTCTCCGCCCGAGAGTCGGGGTGGGAGGTAGCCGGCTCGATGATCCAGCCGTACCCGTTCCAGGGCTTCGATTGCACGCTCATGGCGGTCGACCCGTGAGCCCCGTCGATAGACATCGGCCAGCATCACGTTTTCAGCGACCGACCGGTGGGCCATGAGGTGAAATGACTGAAAGACAAATCCGACTTTGCGGCTTCTCAAGCCGGCGCGCTGTTGATCGGTCAGCGGACCGGTATCGGTTCCGGCCAATCGATAGCAGCCAAACGTGGGCCGGTCGAGCAATCCGAGAATATTCAGCAATGTCGATTTGCCCGACCCGGAGGGTCCGACGATCGCAATCCAATCACCGACACCGATGTCGAGGGATGCTCCGCGGAGGGCATAGACGGGGGCGACGTCGCCAAAGGTGCGTTCGACATGATCAAGTTGAACCAGAGGAACTTCGCCGCTCATCCCGGGAGCGTTTCGATTCCCACGACAACCATGTCGCCGGATTCGAGAACCCCGTCGCCCACGGGCGTCACCTCGACGAACCCCTTTGCCGACAGCCCTGGCTGCACATTCACAAAATCGATGCTCTGTCCACGACTCACCTGAACCCGCGATACGCCGTCGGTTCCGAGCGCCAGCGCACTCACCGGAACTGCCAGCACCGGTCCGCCAGTGGAGCCGGTCGGGATCGTGAGACGAACTGAGGCATTGACCAGGTTCGGTTGGCCGTCCGGAACCGAAACCTCGAAGTACACGTGGAATCCGTCAACCCCGTCCGTGCCGGGACCGGCGGCAACGAACGATATCGTCCCTTCTCCACTGATCCCGAGGTCCGGCTCATCGATGACGACGCTCATACCCTCGTGGATCAGTCCGGCACTCTCGATTGGTACGGACGAGTCGATGGCGATGTTGGCATCCGTGACTGTGGCCAGACTTCCGTCCACCGCCAATCCTGGTTCTGACAACACCTCGGATAGGCGCACGGGAGGCGACGACAGAAACACGACCTCGTCCGCCGGAAGAATCGTCCCAGCTTCCAGGGCCGCACCGGCCACAAACTGTGAAATAACCGGCCGCAGATCGGCGACCTGGCTCCGGGTGATGACAACCGGCTGATAGTTGTTGGAGCGGTAAAACGTCGCGACCGCGCTAGCGGTCCGATCGTCGTAGACACCATCTGGCTCACCGGGATCCATCCCGAGAACAGCGAGTGACTCCTCCAGCTGGAGAACATCAGCGCCTTCGATGCCGGGGCCCAGGTCCCTGAACGAAGGGACCTCACCCTGCATGACAAACACCGGTCGGCCCGATATCGTGGCGAGGATATCACCCACCTCGAGATTCGTGCCTGCATCGGCCACCGAGGTCACCACCCGCAGCTCGGGCTTGAGCGCGGACGGGGCCAGAGACACGACTTTGGGCGATCCATAGCGGCCGACCCCTCTTGTGATGATGTCGGTGGAAAGGACGCGCATCTCGGCTGGAACCAGAATCGGGGACGGCGCCGGTGCGGCGGTCTGCGCTGCGACTTCGGCGGGAGATTGGATCCGCGAGCCAAGCAACCAACCGCCCGCGGCGGACAGCACCGTCACGACTAATACGATCGCGATCAGACGAGTTCGTTTCATGTGCTCATCATGTGCGCACTCTCGCCCGATCATCCTGACTCGGGGCTGACTGCGTTCAGCTCGCAGTCAGTCGCCGTTCAACTGCGTCTCGCTATCCCTAAGCGCATATGTCGTTTGAACAAAGGATTTGTGTGATGACAACTCGACTCGGGTCCCTTCTTCTGGCGATCACGGTGATTACCGCCGCTTGCACGTCCAGCAGCTCCCCGGAACCGTCGGCCCGCGAACTGAGTGGAGGGGAAACGTTGCCTGGAGTACAAGCATTTGGTCTCACCGACGCAGAATTCGCCAAGAACGTGGAAACGACGGAAAAACTCATTTCGTCATGCATGGCCGAGGCCGGTTTCGAATATGTACCGGTGGATGTGACCGCGTTTCTCGCAGTCGAAGACTGGCTGCGAGCCGACCCCGCGATGACCCGCCAGGAGTTCAAAGAGCGTTGGGGATACGGGATCTCGACCCGATCCGACTTCCCGGCCCGCGATGTCGGGCTGGGACCACAAAACCTGCGAATCTACGACGAACTGGCACCGGCCGACCAGGTGGCCTACGACCGGACGCTGTTCGGCGAAGATACCGATGCAACGTTCGCGATCACGATTGACGATGAGGATTTCACCTCGACCGGCGGTTGCACGAAAATCGCGATCGACGAGGTCTTCCCAGAGCAGATGAAGACCGGAACGTTCGTGAACCCGAAAGACATCCTCGTTGAGAGTGATCCCCGGGTCGTCGCATCCCTTCAGGAGTGGAGCGACTGCATGGCCGAGAACGACTACGAGTATGTCGATCAGGACGAGATCATCGAAGAATACGAAGAGCAATTCGACATCCTCACCGAGGGGGAGGATCCCGAGGACCTGACCGGTCCTCGGCTGGAAGCCCTTCAGGAACTGCAGGTGAGCGAAATTGCCGTCGCACTCAAGGATCTCGAATGTCAGGCCCCGGTCGATGAGGCGGTCCGCATCGTCGAGATCGAGATCTTCGGGGCACCTGTGAGCGGATGATGAGGCATCGTCCCATTGCACTGATCGTGGTCGGGGCCTTGGCGATCGCCGGCTGCAGCGGTAGCACCATATCGATCCCGGCGGCACAAAGCCCGGCCGGGGCCCTTGCGAACTCGGCGCAATCGGCTTCTACTCAGCCTGATCAGCCGGCGATCGGCGAACCTGAGACAGCTGCCGCCGGCTCCGTCACGACCGGAGCGCCGGCTGAGGATGCGTACACGTCGGCTGTCGACCGGGCCCAGAGTTCGTTTACATCAGCCCAGGGAAGATCGTTCGGTACCGAAGAATTCGGCCTTTCCATGGCCGAGTTGACCCGGCGCATCGAAGAGGTCGAAACCTACATAGGAGCCTGCATGGCGGATGCGGGCTTCGAGTACATTCCGGTCGCCTTCGCGACGATTCGTTCCGCCATGACGAGTGACAAGTCAGCGCCCGGCTTCAGCGGATCCGAATACCGGGCCCAGTACGGCCACGGCATCACCACCCAACCGGACAAGCCAATCGTCACCATCGGCCTCGGTGACCAGAACCGGCGCATCCTCGACAGTCTCAGCGAGCCCGACCGGATCGCGTATGAACGGACCCTATGGGGACAAGATACGTCCGCAACCTTCGCGTTCGCGCTCGAATCGGAGAACTTCTCCAGGACCGGAGGTTGCACCCGCGCCGCCGTCGACCAATTCTTCACGGCCGAAGAAACCGCTGCGACGTATTTCAACCCGGCCGACGCATATGTGCTGCAGGATCCACGGGCGATCGAAGCTCTGGCCGCCTGGTCCGAATGCATGGCTGGCGCCGGTTTCACATTTCGACACCCCGACGACATCGACTTCGATCTGCAGGCGCGCTTTGACTCGATCACCGAAGGCCGCGACCCGAAAGAGCTGACGGGAGCCGATCTCGACGCGTTGCAGAATCTCCAGGACGAAGAACGAGCGGTCGTAGCTGCCAACCACCCATGCGAAACCTCCATTCTCGAACCCGTCCTGGACCGCATCGAAGACGAACTCCTTGGGTAACGCGTTCACCCGACGCATCGATTGGCCGCTTGGTAACGGGAAACGTACACCAACCCCGACCCCGGCCGGCGGGCGGCGGGCGGCGGGCGGCGGGCGGCGGGCGGCGGGCGGCGGAACCTTCTCCAGCTTCACTGACGGACTGCTATCCCGGGTTGAGCAGCCCACAATCCGCCGTCGCCTCCTGGGCACCTCGCCATAGGCTGAGCAGATGCAGTTCGATTGGTATGTGAATCTGACAGTGATTCTGGCCCTGTTTGCCAACGTGGCAACCGTGGCTCTCGTAGCCCTCGAGGTCAGGTCACGAACCGCAGATGGCGCAGCCGAATGGATCCCAACGTTCCGATCACACGGGATATGGCTCGCGGGAATTGTTGCACTGACTGCCACCATCGGCAGCCTGCTGTACTCCGAGATGGTGGGGTTCGAGCCGTGCCGGCTGTGCTGGTGGCAGCGTTATTTCATGTATCCACTCGCAGCACTCCTGCTGTGGGCTGCCTGGCGCCGGGCCGGCGGGTGGGTCCGAATTCTCGGGCTCTACGCCGCACTCATCGGAGCCGGAATATCCGTTCAGCATTATTGGCTGCAACGGCACCCTGAGCTGGAAGGAGGTACCTGTTCGATCGAAGTACCGTGCTCTTCCGCCTACATCTGGAGACTCGGATTCATCTCGATTCCCTACCTGGCGTTCAGCGCCTTCGCTTTGATTGGAGTATTGCTGTGGATGGCGCGCGCTACACCCGAATAGCCGCAGCCGGGCTGCTGATGGTGATAACGGCCGCGTGCAACGAGGCGCCCGCCGGTGCTCCGTCATCCACGATCTCGATCGTCACAACCACGGCCGCCCAATCGACCCCAGACTCATCGACTCCCAGCACGACTACGACCACCGAAGCCCCGGAAGGCGTCGGTGAGCGTATTGCCATCTCCGGTGATGCACTACCCATGTTCGAGCCAAACAACGATCAAGCAGTCGGCTTGATCGCCCCACAGGTTGCAGCAACGAGTTTCGATGGGACCCCCGTCGCCATATCCCACACCGACGACACCTACAAGATGGTGGTCTTCCTGGCCCACTGGTGTTCGCACTGTCAGGAGGAGGTGCCCGAAGTTCGCGACTGGCTGTCCGAATACGATCTCGGCGACAAGATCGAGATCATCTCAGTGTCGACCGGAGAGCGACCAGACCGTCCTAACTGGCCGCCCGAAGACTGGCTTGCGAGGGAACAGTGGCCGGTACCGGTCATCGAAGATTCTCTCGAATCCGACATCTCGATGTCGTACGGCCTGCAGGCCTTCCCATACTGGGTGTTCCTCGGCAAAGACGGGGCGGTACTGCTCAGAGCAAACGGCCTATCCGCCGAGGCTTTGTCCCAAATAGCTGATGAAATCAAAGCCTTCGACGCGTCTCTCGAAAGCTCGCAATAGTCACACTGTAAGCACGGCGTAACCACAGCTCTGGCCTAACCTGGCTCATTCATGGACGACAAACTCAAAACCATTCTCCTCTGGTCCGTCGGCGCGATCGTGATGATCGGCATCATCGTGATTGTGCTCAACGGCGTGAGCGATACCGCAGACAATCTGGCGGATTCTCAAGCAGAGGTCACGGTCACAGGTGATCCCCTGGCGCCCTACACGACCGGATTCGAGCCGTCGGCCGGGCAGCCCATCCCTGAGGTAGCCGGCACGGGCATCGACGGCCAACCCGTCTCGATCACCAACAACGGCAAAGCGAAGGCGATCGTATTCCTCGCCCACTGGTGCCCCAATTGTCAGGTCGAGGTTCCTGAGCTTGTCGACTGGCTGGAGAGCAATCAGATCCCCGAAAATGTAGAGCTCATCGGCGTTGCAACCGCGATCTCGCGCCTCCGGACCAACTATCCGCCTTCAGACTGGCTTATATCAGAAGGTTTTACCGCACCGACCGTGCTCGATGACCAAGAATCGTCTGTTGGCCTGGCGTTCGGCGGACTTCCCTTTCCTGGATGGGCGTTCGTCAATGCAGATGGAACGCTGGCCGCCAGGGTATCGGGCGCCGGAGCCGTCGATTTGAATGTGATCATGCCTCTGCTTGCGTCCGGCGTCAACCTAGGCGGGCTCGCACCGGGTCAGTCCACACCGGTGCCCACACAAGAGGAACTGTCGGAAGAGACCCCGTCGGAATAGCCGAAACGTCAGGCCTGAAGGCGCTCCGCCAGTAGGGCCCGCTGCTCCGCTCCAGTTCCCAACATGACCTCAAGCGACTTGGCGCGTTTGAAGAAGAGATGGGCGTCGTGTTCCCAGGTGAAGCCGATTCCCCCATGAATCTGAATGTTGTCGCCTGCGGCTTTGAAGTATGCGGCTGTGGCGTACGACTTGGCCGATGGAGCCATGAGCGCCAACTCGGCACCGTCATGGACCGCCGCCCAGCCGGCGTAATAGGTCAAAGATTTCGCAGACTCGAGCGCAACCAGGTTGTCGGCGCACAGGTGCTTCACTGCTTGGAAAGACCCGATCTTTCGACCAAATTGCACTCGCTCTTTGGCGTAGTCGACAGACATGTCGAGAACGGCCTGGGTTCCGCCGACTGCCTCATAGGCAATCGCAACACCGCCCAACGCCCGAACCCGTTCAACCGTGGCCCATCCGGATCCCGGTGCCCCGAGCACCGCGTCGGCTGAGACCCGCGCGCTCTTGAATGTCACCAAAGCTATGCGTCGCGTCGAATCGAGGCTGACTTGTGAAGTCACTTCGGCCTGGTCCTTCGGAACGACAAAAAGACTCACATCGCCGTCATGCTTGGCAGCCACCACGAAGAGGTCGGCTGCTTGCCCATCGATCACATAGGGCTTCTCGGCATTGACGATCCAGTCATCTCCATCGGCAGACGCCGAGGCGTGAATTGCCGCAGGCGACCAGGTTCCGGAGGATTCGAGAACAGCAAGAGCCGCCCTTCGGGAGCCCTCGGCCAAGCCCGGGAGTATCGCAGCCTTCTGAGCTTCATTACCTGCTTCGAGAATTGCCGAGGTCGCCAAAACAGCGCTTCCGAGGAACGGCAGAGGCGTCAGCGAACGACCCATCTCTTCCATCAGCAGGAATGTCTCACCGAGCGAGAATCCGGCGCCGCCGTATTCCGCCGGAATGTGCATAGCCTGCCAACCCTGAGCAGCCGTTTCTTCCCATACGGCCTGATCGAAACCGCTCTCTGATTCCATGATCTCCCGCACCCGGCTCAGCGGCAGCTTGTCGGAGAGAAAGCCCCTGGCCGAATCAACGAGCATCGCCTGCTCTTCATTGCGATTGAAATCAACATCGTTCATGAGCGGCATCCTAAGTACCGTGCCGTGTGTCTGCGCCTGGTAACTCGGTACCGCCCAGCGGGATCCGACGCGAGTTCTCTACGCTGCTGAGAAGCAGAAGCAGCCCGGAGACATCGTTTTGAACATCGCAGGATTGGGATCACCACTTCATCGTTTGGTCGTGAGATCCGAGCGGGCCTATGACAGTGTGCGTCGACGTCTTCCCGGGTTCTTCGATCTGACTCGAAAGAATCTCGAGATCGTGACGTACCACACGTACGGAACTCCCGACCACCTCGAAGTTCGCGGGAGACTATTGGTGGCATTTGCTCGGCGCGAAGCGAACGTATCGGACTCACGGATTCGAAACGCGACCCGGATCGTCAGACAGTTCCTCACGTATGAGGTTCCGGACGTTGCAATCTACGCTGGATTAGGCGACAAACTCGTAGAAGGTCGGACAGACGAAGAGGGCTACTTCCGAATCGATTTGCCTACCGGCAACGCGTCGAACTGGATGACGGCGACGGTATCGTCGCAACGAGCCCGATCCACCCAGGCTCTCATTCTGGTCCCGCCTCCTTCGTGCGAGTATCTCGTAATCAGCGACATCGACGACACAATCCTGCCGACGGGTGCCACGCGCATGGCGACGGTCATACGTACAACCATGTTGGGGAATGCTCGCACTCGTCGACCATTTCCCGGCGTCGCGGACTTCTACAGGTCGCTCGTCGCCGGGCGCTCCGGGGCCGACGACAATCCCGTGTTCTACGTATCGAGCGGCCCGTGGAATCTCTACCGGTTCCTCGCAACGTTCATCGAATCGCACGAGCTGCCGATTGGACCTGTGATGCTGCGCGACTTTGGGGTCGATTCGCAAACGTTCATCTACGGAACCCACGAAGACCACAAGCTCCATGAGATTCAGAGAATCCTCGACACATATCCCCAGCTCCCGTGCGTACTGATCGGCGACAGCGGCCAGCGTGATCCCGAGATCTATGCCACTGTCGCACGCAACAATCCGCAAAGAGTCCTGGCTTTGTACATCCGGGAGATCGGGAGCGCGGAACGTCAGGCTCAGGTGGCCGGCCTCGCGGCCGAGCTTGAACCGCCGATGGTATGGGGACTTGACACATCCGTCTTCGCAGATCATGCCGCGTCTATCGGGCTCGTGTCGAACAGATAAGACCAACCCTGGACGCATGCGGGGTCGTTATCTGATCGAGAATCCGCCAAGCTTGGTTTCGAGATACTCAGCGATACCTTCTTGGCCGCCTTCGCGTCCGAGGCCGCTATCGCCCATGCCCCCGAACGGGGCCGCTGCTGCTGTCGGATTGATGTCGTTGATACCGATGATGCCAAAGCGGAGACCCTCGAACATGCGCACGGCAGTGGACAAATCGTTCGTATATACGTATGCAGCCAGGCCGTACCTCGTGTCGTTCGCAGCTTTCAACACTGAATCCTCGTCGTCGAACGGCACGATCGGCGCGACCGGCCCAAACGTTTCCTCCCGGTAGATCTCCATTCCTTCTCCCACCCCTGCCAACACGGTGGGTGCAAAGAAGAACCCCCGGTCGAGGCCACCCTCGAGCAGTCGCCTGCCGCCCGTCACGAGGTCAGCCCCTTTCCCGACCGCATCCGCCACCTGGCGTTCGACCTTTGCCACAGACGGCTCGTCGACAAGCGGGCCAACCGAAACACCCTCCATCAAACCGTTCCCGGCCACCAGCTTTTCGACCCGGTCGGCCAGGACCGACGTGAACTCCTCGACGATCGAGCGGTGCACATACATCCGATTGGGACTGATGCATGCCTGTCCCGTGTTGAGAAACTTGACCAGAGATGCGCCTTTGGCGGCGTGAACCGGATCGGCGTCGGGAAAGACAACGAACGGGGCGTGGCCACCGAGTTCCATTGATACGCGCTTGAGCGAACGACCTGCCGCAGCGCCCAGCACACGGCCGACCTCCGTAGAGCCGGTGAAGGTGATCTTCTGAATCCGGGGGTCTGTCGTAAAGGCCTCACCAACAGGAATCGGATCGGAAGTCGTGATCAGGTTGGCGACGCCATTCGGAACCCCGACCTCATCGAGAATCTTGAAGATCTCGATCGCAGATAGTGGCGTCTGTTCGGCCGGCTTCACAACCACGGTGCATCCCGCCGCCAGAGCCGGCGCCACTTTGCGGGTGATCATCGACGACGGATAATTCCAAGGAGTGATGGCCCCAACGACTCCGACCGGCTGATGCGCCACAATGAAGCGCTGATCAGCTCGTGGAGCGGGAATGGTGGAACCGTAGATCCGACGCGCCTCCTCGGCATACCAGAGAAAAAAGTCGGCCGCATACTGCACTTCATTCCGCGCGGCTTTCAGAGGCTTGCCTTGCTCCTCGGTCATCACTTTGGCGAGCGCTTCTTTCCGCTCCATCATGAGGGCGTAGGCATCGCGCAGAAGCTCGGCACGCCGATATGCCGTGGTGCCGGACCAGTCTCCGAACGTGCGGTGAGCCGCTGCGATTGCGCGGTCGATTTCAGCCGGCCCAGCATCCGGCACTTCGGCGACTGTCTGGCCGGTAGCGGGATTGAAGACAGAAAAGCTGCGTTCGGGGTCGCGCACGTCGGGCTAGCTCCTCTTCTGTGGCCGAATGGTGAAACGGAGCTTATCGAAATGTCGCCCTGCGGTAGGTTCAGGTTGCCGCAGCAAGGAGTAACGATGAGCTTCTACGAAGACGCGCGGGTCGCCGTCCACCGACTTGTGACGGAGCCGCTCGAAAACAACGTGTGGATTGTCGTCTGCCGGACCACGAGCGAGGCGGTGATCATCGACGCAGCCGGTGAGCCCGATCGCATCATCTATGCCGTGAAGCCGTACCAACCAGTCGCCATTCTCACCACACACGGTCACTTCGACCATGTGGGAGCCGCACCGGCTGTGAAGAACGCTTTGCAGATCCCTTTCCGAATCCACGCCAAAGATGAGCATCTGGCGCAGTTGGCGGCTGACGAGCCGCTGGCAGACAACGAGGAGATCGCCGTCGGCGCCCTCAGGATGACCGCGGTCCACACGCCGGGCCACACCCCCGGCTCGACCTGCTTCGTGTTGTCTGCCGACGAAGGCGACCTGCTGTTCAGCGGCGACACGCTGTTTCCTGGTGGTCCTGGAGCAACCCGGTCGAAGGAATCGTCGTTCGAGATGATCATGAAGTCGCTGGAGCAGCGACTCTTCACCATGACAGACGAAACACGAATCCTCCCCGGGCACGGGGAGGATTCGACGATCGGACACGAGCGGCCGTTTCTACCGGAATGGCACGCCCGCGGCTGGTAGCCGTCTGGCTACTTGTTCTTCTTATCCTTGCCTTGGCCGTGGCCGTTGGAGCCTGCTGAAGACTTCTTGCCCGGGGCTTCGCCGTTATTCGGGTTTCCGCCGTCGACTTCGGCCTTGTCACCATCGGACTCGGCTGCGGATTCTTCAGTGACAGCAACCCCGGCCTCGACTTCGCCTTCCACGACAACGAGGACCTGCGATTCCCCGGCGTCGGCAAGTGCTGCGCCAGTTCCCTCATCCCCACTGATCGGGGGCTCCTCATCCTGATGTTTCTTGCCGCAGTCGGATTGGGCGGCGGCCCTTACCTCCACGCCCTCGGGACGGTGGCGAGCGATATGGCTCACCGTGTTGCCGTGGTTTCCCGCCTGGCATTCGATACCGTTTTCCTCAAGAGGAATCACCAGCTCTGGCCCGGTCAAGGGATCGGCTTCTACCGTGGACGTTTTGGACTCCGCGGTCGACTCGCTTTCGATACCAACTTCGAAAGTGGTCTCGGCCTCCGCGACTGCAGCATCCGCAATGACGGGCCTCGGCTCGATCGGTTGCTCTTCGATGGCTTGAGAGGCGGCCAAGGCCACGCCACCCACGCTCAACACCATCCCCGCGCTCATAGCAACGGCGCGCATTGACAAGAACTTCAGCATCAGGACTCCTCGTGTTCGTTTGCTGAAGGTTGCTATCGGACCCTGGATCAAAAATCTTGACACGTAAAGTGGTCAAACTAATCGCTACACGCGCGAATTTTTCGACAGGGAAAGCCACCTTCAGCAACCTGCGTTGAAGATGACCTAGTTACGTACGACGAGATCGTCGAGCAGTTTTGCGCTCGAGCGAGAGATCTCGCGAACTGCTCTATCGAACACCTTCTGATTTGCCCGAGAAGGTTTCCGATAGCCACTGATTTTTCTCACGAACTGAAGGGCGGCTGCCTGGATCTCCTCCTCGCTAGGCCCTTCGTCCAGGCCTCGGAGAGTCTTGATGCTTCTGCACATGTGGCAAACGCTAGCTGCGGAAGGGTGGCGTTCGAGCTACGACGAACCGGTCATACTCCTCACGGAAAGATGGTGATGCTCGTACCGTCGCTGTCCTCGTCCGGATCGTGGTTCGCGCCGCCGTATGACAGGGTCGAATGCTCGACCGACACGACTGAAACAGTAAGCGACGGTGTACCCGAACTCTGCCGACGTGATGTGAACGAACATCCCCCGGCACTGTCGGTTACACAACTTCGCATTGATCCGTCCGACACCGAGAACGAAACCGTGGCGCCGGGGACACCGCTTTCGGAATCGTCGTGCACGACCACGCTGACGGAAGCCTGCCATCGGCCCTTCTTGTTGGCGTTTGTCGAGCCGTCGAGGTCACCGACATGCGACGATCCCGGCACAGGCGGAGCTGCTTGGACGTCGATGATGACATCGTCGGTGGCCGAGGCACCGTCGTCGTCGGTAACCGTGAGCGTGATCACATGGATCCCGACGTCGACGTTTATTTCAGGCGTAGGTCCGGTTGCAATCTCGATGTCATTCTCAGACCACGAGAAGAACTCGATGGCTCCGTCCGGATCACTGGATCCTGTTCCGTTCAGTGTGATCGGCTCCCAACCTGTTTCGCCTGTGTCGGGAACGGCTTGGTCCGGCCCGGCGTCGGCAATGGGAGGGTCGTTGGGTGGAGGCGGAGGTGGAGGTGGAGGTGGCGGCGGAGGCGAGCCGGTCACCTCACCGTAGAACAGATCTACGACGATATCGCTGCCCGCCGTGCTGTACGGATAGACCTGGAGCTGGTAGGTGCCGGCAACCTGGGCGGTGAAGTGGAACGTTTCTTGCTGACCATGAGCGCCACAGTCGCCGGATAGCGGACATTCACTGCTTGCTATCACGTTCCCGAACGGATCGACGATCCGGGCATCGAGGTCGGGGCTCCATTCCTGAAAGAAACAGAAGAAGGAGCAGACGAGCTCCCCCTCGATTAGGACGGTGGCTGAGATGGGTTTACCGACGCCATCGGATCCGACCTCAAAGCTGTGGCTCCACGTCGTATTCCGACGAACCTTGGCCGTCAGGTGCTCATGGGTTGGGAGTGCGATGGTTCCTTCGCCCCCACAAGCGGCCCCGATCGCTCCCGCCCCATTCAGCAACCCGGCCCCCCAATTGCTGTCGTGACCGGCCAAGCCCATGTCGAGCGACGTCGAGGTCAGGTAGGTCCTGACCTGCTGCGGAGATAGATCCTGAGAACATTCGAGCATCAGGGCGACTGCTCCCGCCGTGAACGGTGTCGCCATCGACGTTCCGCTCAAGGCCACGTACCCACCCGTGGTGCCGGCATCGGCGGCGACGATCGCAACGCCCGGGGCGACCACATCCGGCTTTGTAAGTCCCGCCAGTGTCGGCCCCCGGCTCGAAAATGGTGCCAAGTGAAGACCATCAGAGATCTTCGAAACCGCGCCGATGGTTATGGCACCGCTGGCCGCCCCCGGGGCACCGACAGTGCCCGTGCCATCTCCGGAGTTGCCGGCAGCAACAATCGAAACTACGCCCGCCTCGACTGCAGCGTTGACGGCCTGACTCAGTCCGTCGTTGCCGTCAGAACCCGTCGACGTGCCGAGGCTCATCGAGATTCCGTCCGCCCCGTTGACAACGCACCATTCGATCCCGGCAATGATCTGTGACTCGCTGCCACTACCTTGCGCGTTCAAGACTTTCCCAGCCATGATCCTGGTACCAGGAGCCACACCCAGGTGCGTGGCAGCCAAAGACGAACTTCCACCGCCGTCGCCCGCCAGAATCGACGCCACATGGGTTCCGTGTCCTTGGTCGTCATATTCGCTCGGTTGACCGTTGATGAAGTCCTCCCAGTAATCCTTGCCCACTTCTCTCGAATCGGTCTGCGTATCAAGTTGTTCATGCCCGAGATCGATGCCGGTATCGAGAACGCAGAAGTCGACACCGGCTCCGTCTACGAGAAACGACTGGCGTGCGGCGTCGATCCCATATTCGCTGAGCGCTTCGCCCATCGTTGCCGAGACCTCAAAATCCTCTTCGACCCGAAACACCCCCGGAACTCGTGCCATCGCGCGAGCCTGGGCGGCGGTCATGGTGGCCGCAAAACCGTCGATCATCTCAAAATGCCGTCGAATCTGGAAGCTTCCGGCGGCCGCTCGGGCCGCAGCCACGTTGGTGGGTCCGGTCCAGGTGACCACGACATCGAGCCGATCTCGAGGTGCCATATCGGCGAGGATGGCCGCCAAACCGTCGGAGAGGCCGTCGTGGTTGGCATCGGTCAGCCCAGGCGGGGTGTCGGGGGCCCGATCCGCCGTGTGGTCAGGAGGTGAGGCAGTCGCAGGCGCCGCCAAGAGGGAAGTAACCATCACCAGCGCGATCAACAAACGTCTCATAAGACCTCCAGCGTCCACAGCCACTCTCTGTGTTCATTGTGGTCGCCCAACCCCCGGTGCGTCAAACTCCCATCGCGTCGCGACCAGTTCATTCGCATCGACATCACAGTGCCAGATCGGACGCCCGGCCATAAGAGCTCGCTCTCCCCCTTCCAGACACTCGGTCCCGGCCTAATCTTCTAAGTGTGAACACCCTTCTTGAAATCAAAGACCTGCACGCGTCTGTCGACGATTCGGAAATCCTCAACGGCATCACGCTCACGGTGGACCGGGGCGAGGTTCATGCTGTCATGGGACCAAACGGCTCCGGGAAGTCGACCCTTGCCGGTGTCCTCATGGGCCACCCTGCCTATGCGATCACAAACGGAAGCATCAAATTCAAGGGCG